>JBIJBO010000263.1:0-2969 GCA_044345215.1 Prosthecobacter sp.
GCGCCAGATCGGCGGCGATCAGTTCACGGATGAAATCCTGGGAGGCAGGGGCGGGAGCGGCGTCGGACATGGAGCAAGGACCTTGGCTGGAAGCCGGCCGGCTTTCAAATCTCAAATTTCAAATTTCAGATTCGGGAGGCCGAGCCCGTGCGGTGGGCAACGCTCCTCATGCAGGGTTCGTTGTCGGGCGGCATACTCTGCACTCCCCACGTTTCCCTCCGGCCTCTGAAATCTGAAATCTGAGATCCCCTAGGCCGCCAGCGGTGTGCCGTAGGGCAGTTCGTCGGGCAGTGGGCAAAACTCGCGGATGCACTGCCAGAGCTCGCTGTAGTCCTTGTTGACGTCGCCTGAGAGGCAGTCGGTGATGGTGCCGCCCATCTCGGGGTACTTCATGACCACATCCTTGAAGGAGAAGTCGGGGTTGTAGAAGGCGTAGACCAGCTTGCGCATGTTCTCGACCCCCTCGCGAAGCTGGCTGGCGTAGTCGGCAAAGCGCTCGGGCGAGACATCGTTGGCGGCCAGGGCCGCGTGGATGGCGTCGCCGGCCATGACCCCGCTCTTCAGCGCCAGCATGACGCCGCTGCTGAATACTGGGTCGAGGAAGGCAAAGGCGTCGCCGACAAGCAGCAGTCCGGGCGAGGCGCCAAACTTCGAATGGCGCGAGTACTCGCTGGTCAGCCAGTATTCCCCCTCGCAGGTGCCGGCGGACAGGTGTTCCTCGATCCATTTGTTCTCGCCGATCTCGCGCTGAAAAATCTCCTTCGGATCGCGAACGCCACCGCGGGTCAGGTATTTGCCCTCGGCCACGATGCCGACGCTGACGCGGTCGTCGTGCAGGGGGATGTGCCAGAACCAGCCCTTGTCGGGCACGAAGGCGATCGTCGTCGCGCCTTCGTCGATGCCGTCCTCGCGCTTGGAGCCCTTGTAGTAGGTCCACACCGCCACCTTGTTGAGGTACGGGTCGCCCACCCGCCAGCCCTCGCGGTTCGAGGCAAAGGCCTCCTTGCCGGAGGCGTCGACGACGAGCTTGGCAAAGAGCGTCTGGCGGTGGCCTTCGCGATCCTGGACCTCGACCCCGATGACGCGGCCGCTGTCGTTCTTGAGCAGCTTCGTGACGGTGGTTTCCTCACGCACCTCGGCGCCCTTCTCGCGGGCGTTGTTCAGCATCATGACGTCGAAGTCCGCCCGCGTCACCTGCCAGGTTTGGGCGATGGTGTTGACATCGTAACGGGTGTGGAAGTAAAACGGCACCGACTTGCGGCCATCGGGCTGGACGAAGCTGACGCTGAACTTCTTGGTGAAGCCGGACGACTTCATTTTCGGAATCACGCCCAGGCGCTCGAGCGGGCCGTAGGTGAAGGGGATGAGCGACTCGCCAATGTGGTAGCGGGGGAACTTTTCGCGTTCCAGGACCAGGACCTTGTGGCCGTGCTCGGCGAGGATGGCGGCGGTGGAGGCGCCGGCGGGACCGCCGCCGATGATGAGGACGTCGTGTTCGGGCGAATTCATGGTTGTCTTCATTTACGACGCAAAGCGCCTTTCGTGGGATTCTATTCCAGCATGGCTTTCATGCCGGCCGGGCATGATAGCCGCCTCGCGGCCCCGCCCGATCGAAGCTGCTTGCCACCGCGAGCGGGCCGGCGCAGGCTCGGGGCATGAGATTTGCCCTGTTCTTCCTGCTGGCCGCCGCCGCTCTTGCCGCTGAGCCCGAGTTTCCGCTCACCGCCGATTCCAAGCCGCAGCCCGGCGTCGCCAAGGGCACGCTGCTGAAGGGCAGCCACAGCGCCCGCGCGGGCAGCGTCTTCCCGGGCACGGTGCGCGAGTACCAGATCTACCTGCCTGCCGGGTTCGACAAAACCCGGCCGACCCCCTTCATGGTCTTTCAGGACGGGGTCCTCTACCAGGCACCGGTGGTGTTCGACAACCTCATCGCCCGCAAGGACATCCCACCGCTGGTCGGCATCTTCATCAAGCCCGGGGTCGTGCCGGCGGCAAATGCCAACGCCCTGCCGCGCTTCAATCGCAGCCATGAGTACGACAGCGTCACCGATACCTACAGCCGCTTCCTGATCGACGAGTTTCTGCCCGCCGTGGAGGCGGAGCACGGCCTGCGTTTCAGCACCGATCCGAACCAGGCGGCCATTGCAGGCAACAGCAGCGGCGGCATCTGCGCCTTCATGACCGCCTGGCACCGGCCCGACCGCTTCCGCCGGGTCTTCACCGGGGTCGGCACCTACGTCGGCATCCACGGGGCCGACCGTCTGCCGGTGCTGGTGCGCAAGATCGAGCCGAAGCCGCTGCGGGTGTTCTTGCAGAGCGGCACGGGCGACAACAATCTGTACTGTGGCGACTGGTGGATGGCCAACCAGATGATGGAGCGCAGCCTCACCTGGGCCGGCTATGAGGTGAAGCACGCCTGGGGCGAGGGCGGCCACAACCAGAAGCATGCCAGCCAGGTGTTTCCCGAGGCGCTGCGCTGGCTCTGGCGCGACTGGCAGACGGACCCCGAGGTGAAGGCGAACCCGAAGGGCGAGTCGAAGTGGAAAGGCTACGAGGTCTTGGGGGCGGGGGAGTGGCAGGTGCAGTTCCAATCCGCTTCAGATGAATTCCGCTGGGCGGAGCAGCAGATTTTCTCCGCCGCGGATGGCACGGTTTATTTGCTGAACCGGCGGGGCAAGCTCTATCGGCTCGAGCGTCAGAGGCTCCGCGAAATCCAGACGCCCTGGCCGGGGGTTGAGGCCGCGACGGTGACGCGCAACGGTCATCTGCGCCTGGCGGTATCCCCTGTGGCCCATGCGCGTCAGCCAAATCATCTCGTGACCGTCACTGCGCAGGGCGAGCTGGTCGGTAAGGCCATCGTCATTGAAAAAGGCACCTCCAACGAGGTGCCGCATCTGCGGGGCATCTGCTGCGGTTTCGATGGAACGACCTACCTCACTGACAGCATCGAGAACATGCTGTTTTGGTGT
>JBIJBO010000264.1:0-2961 GCA_044345215.1 Prosthecobacter sp.
GGTTGCCGAAGATGACCGTCTGCGGCGGTTCAATTTCAATCCGGGACAGCATACGACCGGAGGGTTGTCGGAATCGCGGGCGCATGCTCCAGATTCAGTGGAGGAGCACGACGTGGAATGCCTGCGTCTCGATGACCTGCTGGCTACCGGGGAGATTCCGCCAGACCTGATCAAGATCGATGTCGAGGGTGGGGGGCTGGGGGTGATTCTTGGTGCATCCCAACTCCTGTCTCAGCATCGTCCCATGCTGTTTTTTGAGATCCATGCCTCGACTGCGGAGTCTCCGGAATTGCAGGCTCTGCGTCTGCTGAAATCTGTGCATGGCTATCGTTGGTTTGATCTTCAGGGCAGAGAACTGCAGGAACTGAAGCCTATGTGGGGTGAACCGGTCTGGTGCGTGGTCTCATGAAACTCCTCTACGCCCTGCCGCACCCGGTGCAGTACCAGAGTCCGCTGGTGCGGCACCTGGTCGCCAACGGCCTCGATCTTGAGGTCGTTTATGCCCGCGACGAGCAGCCGTTTTTTGATGCCGAGTTCAACCGCGAAGTGGCCTGGGATTTGCCGCTGCGCGAGGGGTATGCTTCAACGGTGCTCCAGGGTGGCGGTGATCGTGCGGCGCTCAGCCAGCCACTCCTGGCGCAGGCCTGCAGGATCGGCGCGCAGGCGATCTGGGCGCATGGCTGGAGCCAGCCGATGGACTTGGCGGCCTGGGAGGTGGCGGCGCGCCTGCGCCTGCCCCTGCTGATCCGTGGCGACAGCACCCTGCAGGGCCGGCGCGGCGGACCGTTGCGCCGCTGGCTGCACCGCCAGACCTACACCCGGCGCTTTCGTCGTGTCGCCGCTTGTCTGGCGGTCGGTTCCTGGAACGCCGACTTCTACCGCGCCTATGGTGTACCCGAGGAGCGGATCTTTTCCGTGCCCTATGCGGTGGACAACGCCTTCTTTCAACGGCGCGCTGCCGAGGCCCGGCCGCACCGCGCCGAGTTGCGCCGCAAGCTGGGCTTGACCGATGACCGGCCGGTCGTGCTGTTCTGCGGCAAACTCATCGCCAAGAAGGATGCCGCCAGCCTGATCCGCGCCTTGGCCCAGGAATCCGCGCAACTGCTCGTCGTCGGCGATGGCGACCTGCGTCCCCAACTGGAAGCACTGGCCTCCGAGCTGCTGCCGGGTCGCGCCTGCTTCGCCGGCTTCCGCAACCAGTCCGAGCTGCCGGCGCTCTACGATCTCGCCGATGTCTTTGTCATTCCCTCGACTTACGAACCCTTCGGCCTGGTGGTGAACGAGGTCATGAATGCCGGCAAACCCGTGATCGCCAGCGACCGGGTCGGCTGCTGGTCCGATCTGGTCCGGCCCGGGGTCAACGGGGCCGTCTTCCCGGCCGGCGATGCCGCGGCCCTGGCGGCCGCCCTGCGCCCCTTCCTGACCGATCCCGCCCTGCGCGAACGCGCCGGCCAGGCGAGTCTGCAGATCATCCACCGGTGGAGTTTTGCTGAAGATCTGCTCGGACTGCAGAGCGCGCTGGCGAGCACTCAGGAGTCTCAAGTTTAAGGTTTCATGTTTCAAGTTGGATCCCTGACTTGGGGCAGAGAACTTGAAACTTGGGTCTTGGAACTTGAAACGTGGGTTCGAAAACTTGGAACCTGAAACGTGAAACTTGAAACTCCCCAATCCGTAACCGTCGCCTACTCCGGCGTGCACCAGGCCTTTCAGCTGGCGCTGGCGGCTCAGGAGGCGGGGCTGCTGGAGCAGTTTCTCTGCTCGCTGCACGCGCGGCACGGCAAGTGGGGTGGTCGGTTTTTGCCGTTCGTGGGATCGGCGGCGCTGGCGAGTCGCGACCTGCCCGGTCTGGATCCGGCGCTCACTGAGGAGTATCCCTGGCCGGTGCTGTGGAAGGCCCTGCGCGACCGCCTGCGGCCGGGTCGCTCGGCAGACTGGTTCGCGGTCAACGACGCCTTTGACCGCTGGGCGGCGCGGCAGTTCCGGCAGCGGCCGACGTCGATCCTCATGGGCACGGAAACCTGCGCCCAGCGCAGCTTTGAGGTCGCGCGTGAACTCGGCGCGTTGCGCGTACTCGACTGCCCCCAATTCCATTCGATTTGGCTTGACGAAGTGATGCGCGAAGCGGCTGAGCGGGCGCGCCTGCCGGCGGCATCGCAGCCCGAGGCTCCGGCCATGACGGCGCGCAAGCAGCGCGAGTATGAGTTGGCTGACTGGCGGCTCGTTTATTCCGAGATGCACCGGCGCAGTTTTGAGCGCGCCGGTTTTGATCCGTCGCGCCAGGTCGAGATCCCGCTCTGGGTCGACCCGCTGCTCTGGCATGCCGAGCCCGCAACCGCGCGCAAGCCCGGGCCGCTGCGCGTGCTCTTTGCCGGCTCGATCACCTTGCGCAAGGGCATCCCGTTTTTGCTGGAAGCCTTTGAGCGCGGCCGCGGTTCCTGGCAACTGACCTTGGTCGGGCAGGTCGATCCGGCCCTGCGCGAGCGCTTTGCCCCTTATCAAGGCCGCGTGCGCCTGCTGCCGTCGCAGACCAAGGCCGACCTGCGCCGCCTCTACAGCGAACACGATCTCTTCGTGCTGCCTTCGGTCGCCGATTCCTTTGGCTTTGTCGCCCTCGAAGCCATGGCCTGCGGCACGCCCGCCCTTGTCAGTGACCACTGCGGCGCGCCCGTGCCGCACCACGGCTGGCGCGTGCGCGCCATGGACGTTGCCGATCTCGCCGACAAGATCGGCTGGTATGCCGAAGAGCCCGAACGTGCCGCCGAGCAGGGGCGCCTCGGTCAGGTCTTCGCCGCCCAGTTCAGGCCGGAAAAGTATCGGCGGGAAGTCGCGGGCTTTTTGAAGTCACAAGTTTCAAGTTGAAGGTTTTAAGTTGGGTGGGGCTGGCGCTTGTGGTTTTCTCGATCAACCATCATCCATCAACCCTCCTCTCGGGCGCTGCGCGCAGGCCAACTTGAAACTTTA
>JBIJBO010000140.1:0-9924 GCA_044345215.1 Prosthecobacter sp.
CCCTGATCCGCCATTACCGCGAAAGCTCTGGTCCCGCGGAGCAGCCGCAAGCTGAAGGCAGGGGGGCCTGGCAAATCTGCACACCGGACACGGTCGGTGGCTTTTCCGCAGCGCTGTATTTTTTTGGCCGCGAGATTCACCGCGAAGTTGGCGTGCCCGTCGGCATCATCAACACCTCTGTCGGAGGTACGCCCATCGAGTCATGGGTCGCTGCCGAGGTGCAGTCCTCGGCCCCCGAAACGAAAGCGAACTACGACACACGACTCGAGGCACACCGGAAGTTTGATCCGGCGCAAGCGCCCGCGTTGCACGAGAAGCAACTCGCCATCTGGAAGAAGGCGTCTGAGAAGGCCAAGGCGGAAGGCAAGCCCTTCGTTGTCCCGCCGCCGAAAGATCCGCTGGCGATGTGGCGGCTCAAAGGCGGCCCCAGCGAGCTTTTCAACGGCAAGGTCATCAATCTTGTGCCCTACACCCTGCGTGGCATGCTTTGGTATCAAGGCGAAGGCAATGCCAACAGCAATCCTGGTCTCTACCACAAGCAGCTCACACAGCTGGTCACTAGCTGGCGCACGCTATGGGAGGACGAAGTGCCCTTCGCGTGGGTGCAGCTGCCAAACTTCACCTCGCCCGGTGAAGGCTGGCCGCGGGTGCGTGAATCCATGCTGAAGACGCTCGCGTTGCCAAAGACCGGCATGGCCATCACCATCGATCTGGGCGATGCGCAGGACATCCACCCGAAAAACAAGCAGGATGTCGGCAAACGGCTCGCCTTGTGGGCGCTCGGCACCGTCTACGGCAAAAACGTACCCGCCATCAGCGGGCCGCTGCCGGACGGTTCCACGGTTACCGGCGACACCGTCACAGTCTCCTTCAAGCACACCAACGGCGGCTTGAAGTCCATCACAGGCGGCCCGCTCACCGGCTTCCAGATCGCCGCCGCGGATCAGCAGTGGCAGCCCGCCGAAGCGACGATCCTCGGTGAGACCGTGATCGTCAGCAGCCCCAACGTGGCCCGCCCCGTCGCCGTCCGCTATGCCTGGAAGGACTGGCCCGACTACAGCCTTGCAAACGGTGCCGGACTGCCCGCATCGCCCTTCCGAACCGACGACTGGCCCGCACCAACGAAATGACCCCCTCATCCGCCATGCATCACATCCCAGGCGTCCTCACGCTGCTCACTGCTTTTTGGGGCGTTTGCCCCCTCGCCAGCCTCTCCGCCGATGCCGCGGCCACGACGGCGCAACCCAAGGCGCCCCCGCCCCTGGTCCATGACGGCAATCCCGAGTTCCGGAAGTATGAACTGCCGATCGAACCCGACGAAAACGTCGCCTATGGCCCCCATCGCATGCAGGTGATCTACTTCTGGCGGGCGAAGTCCGAGCAGCCCACCCCGCTGCTCGTGTACATCCACGGAGGCGGCTGGAATGGCGGAGATCGCTCGGTCGTGCGCAACATGCTTCTGCCTGCCCTGAATGCGGGCATCTCGGTGGCGTCCGTGGAGTATCGGACGATCAAGGACTCAACCGCCGACGGACTCGTGCCGCCCGTCAAGGGGCCGATGTTCGACTGTGCCCGCGCCGTTCAATTCTGCCGCAGCAAAGCCAAGGAGTGGAACCTCGACAAAACCAAAGTCGCCCTCGCCGGCGGCTCCGCCGGCGCCTGCACGAGCCTCTGGCTGGCCTTCCATGACGACCTGGCTGATCCCGACAGCGCCGACCCGGTGGCACGCGAGTCCACACGTGTCCTCTGCGCCGCCGTCTCCGGCGCGCAAACCACGCTTGACCCCCACCAGATGCGCGAGTGGACGCCCAACAGCAAGTATGGTGCGCACGCTTTCGGCATTGTCTGGGATGCGAAGCAGAAGATCTCCTCCTTCCAGATGTTCCACGATGCCCGCGAGCGACTGCTTCCCTGGATCAAAGAATACTCGCCCTACGAACTCGTCAACCGCGGCGACCCGCCCGTGGGCCTCTTTTACGCCACCCCGCCCAACCTCGGGCAGGAAGAAAAGGATCCCACCCATACGGCGAACTTCGGCGTCAAGCTCAAGGAACACTGCGACGCCAACCAAGTCCCCTGCGAACTCGTCTATCCCGGTGCACCGAACGTGCGGCAAGCCACCGACAGCGCCTTCATCAAGGCCCACCTGCAGCCCGAATTGAAGTGAGCTCCCGCACCATGCTGCCAGCCTGAGCCATGAAATCCATTTTGCTTATCAGCTTGTTGGCGGCAGCCTTTGCGGCGGTGGTTCTTTCACCACGGCCACTCCTGCACGCCACCGACGAGACTGTGTTGCCTTCATCCTGGGCTGACGACTTTTCGGACGCTGATTCCCTGGCCCTTCATTGGCGTCCCTATGGCTTTCTGGCCACCGGTCTGGACGCCAAACATCCGCTCGGTAAAACCGTCAGCGGCGAGCAGGCTCGACCCGAGTGGTGGCAGGTCGTGGATGGAGCGCTGCGCGGGCAATGCTTTCCTGAGGAGCGGCACCCGCCAGGTCTGCGCCGCGCCATCAGGGGGATGGACATCCGGTTTTTCTGCCGCTTCAAAATGGCTCGGGACGGCCAGATAGGTGTCAGCATTGGCGGACCGAATCCAGTGGTCGAAAGAGATTTCAATGTCGCGGGCCTGCACATCCGCCCAAATGGCATCACGGCATGGGACAACGATGTTTTGCACCCTAAAGGGTCGCCTGAGGCCGCTGCGCTCAAAGCCAAAGGGATTTGGAATCGCCGGTTTTTCTACGCGAAGACCGAAAAATTCCCGATCAAGCCGGACGTCTGGCACACGCTGACCCTTGAACTGCGCGGCAAGGAACTCCAGGCCAGTCTCGACGGAAAAATCGTGCTCACCTACACCACGCTCGCTGGTGATGTGCCAAAGAAAGACATCGGCCTTCAGCCGGGCGGCAAAAGCAAAAACCCGATTGCATCGTGGTTCGACGACATTCAAATCGAGCCGCTTGATGCAGCAAAATAATCGCTGTCAAAAGCACACGCAGTAACCTCCTTCGCGCTGCGGTCGCTTGCCTGACGCTTCCCGCCGAGCATCAAGCGGCGGCCTGCCCTGCCACCCCGCCATCCAGAAGATCACCGCCAACGGCACTACCACGCCACCCGTCAAGCGCGGGGTGTGGGTGATGGACCGCGTGCTCAA
This sequence comes from Prosthecobacter sp., assembly GCA_044345215.1. Lineage (GTDB taxonomy): Bacteria > Verrucomicrobiota > Verrucomicrobiia > Verrucomicrobiales > Verrucomicrobiaceae > Prosthecobacter. The sequence continues at coordinate 3,157 of JBIJBO010000140.1, forward strand.
TGAGCCGGCTCCGCCAACACCGCGCGACCAGCTTGAGAAACACCGGACCGATGTCAATTAAGCCGCCTGCCACGCAAAGATCGACCCCGCCGGTTTCGCTCTCGAAGCCTCTGATCCCATCGGCGGTCTGCGCGATCGCCATCGTTCCAACGGAAAGGGCGGCGAGCAACCCGAAAAAGGCAAAACCGACTGACGCGTGCAATCGAAGCTCGGTCTGAAAGTGGCCTCGAGTGGCACTCTCACCGATGTTCCTGAGTTCAGCGGGCCGAATGATTTGAATACCCTTCTCACCAGCGCCCCCGACTCACCCGCGCCTTCATCGCCCACCTCTTCCGCTACGCCACAAGAACCGAAGTCAGCAATGCCGATCGTGCCGCAATCCGCCGCACCGTCGAGAGCACGACAGCCAAAGACTGTATGGATTGAAGTTGCTGATTCATGCATTGGCCTTGAGCACGATCTTCACCCCCGATAAGCGGGTAAAAGATGGAGGGGGAAGATGAAACCGAGCTTCTGAAGCCGAAACTTTTGCCCGCATTCGCTTTTCAGTTTTTCTCTGCCTTGGCCGTCCATCGTTGCCTTGCTCATGATCAATAGCCCCTTCATCGATGCGCTGGGATGGATGCAGTGTGATGAACTGGAAAGAGATAAAACTTGCCAGTTGGCTGCTTGACTGGTATGACCTCCTACCTCTAAATGAAATCCGCACTCGAACTGCAACTGCAGCGCCTCCTTCCGCGAGGGCGGGTGCTCACCTCACCAGCCCAGTTGGCAGGCTATGGGGCGGACGGACTCGGCTACAAAAACCACCTGCCGGACGCGGTGGTCATTCCCGCGGACGCAGAGGAACTCGCCGGATTCATGCGGAGCGCGAAAGCACTGGGGCTGCCGGTGGTCATGCGGGGGGCTGGCACCTCCCTCTCAGGGGGGCCGGTGGCGGCGCAAGGCGGTGTGATCGTTCACACCTCCGCACTCAGGAGCATCCGGGAAATCGATGCGGAAGGCTTTTGGTGTGAAGTGGAATGCGGAGTGTCGCTCAATGATCTGGATGCCAAGCTCAAACCGCATGGCGTGTTCTATCCGCCTGATCCATCCAGTGGTCCGGTCTGCACGCTCGGTGGGAATGTGGCGTCGAACGCGGGCGGCGCGCACTGCTTTCGCTATGGCGTGACGAGCAATTACGTGCTCGGGGTTGAGGCGATTACGCTGGATGGCAGCGTGCATCGTTTCGGCGGGCCGGCGGGTGGTCGCGGGCCTTGGCGCGAGGATTGGAAGCGATTCATGATCGGCTCCGAAGGTACTCTGGCGGCCTTCACGCGATTCTGGCTGAGGTTGCTGCCACTGCCGGAGAAGGTGTGGACCTTTCGCGCGACCTATCCCGACATGAAAACCACGGAAGCGGCGATTCATGCACTGGTGGCGCATTCGTCGTATCCGGCGGCGATCGAGATGCTTGATCCGCGTGGCGTGGCGATGGTGGAGAGCAGCCAGATGGCCTGTGGTCTGCCGGAAGGCTCTTTCATGCTGCTGGTGGAGATCGATGGCCCTGAGGCACTGGTGAATGCTCGTGTGGAATCCGTGGCTGAGATTTTGCGTCATGCAGGATCGCAGGACGTGATGTTTAGCGATGAGGATGCCCTTCGCCAAAAGCTCTGGAAAGCCCGCAAAGCCTCCGGTGGGCTGCTCGGCCAGTTGAGCCCCAGTTACGTCGTGCAGGACGCGGTGATCCCGAAGCGTGCCTTGGCCCAGGTTCTTCAGCTTGTCTACGATGAGGCCGATGCGGCGGGAATCCGCGCCGTCAATGTTTTCCATGCAGGCGATGGCAATCTGCATCCGAACTTCCTCTTCGACTCACGTGTGCCCGGCGAACTGGAGAAGGTGGAACTCATCAGCAAACGACTCATGCAGCGCGTCATCGAAGTCGGCGGCACGCTCAGCGGTGAGCACGGCATCGGCAATGACAAGTCCGCCTACATGCCGCTGGTCTTCGGGCCGGACTCCATGCGTCTCCAACTTTCCGTGCCAGCCGCATTCAATCCCGCGCATCAAATGAATCCGCTCAAGGTTTTCGACAATCGCCGCTTCATCGCATGAACGTCTTCCCTCCCATGCAGAACGAACGGCTCTTTGTTCCCTTCTTGGATGAAGTGGATGGCACGCTGTGCCTGCCCGCGACTGCGACAGTGGCTGACATTCATTCGCAAGCTCGCGCGCACCGCCTGCGCTTCCCGCTTCTTTTGGATGAAACAAGAACTTTGCGCGATCAAATCGCCGCCACCACTCATGCGCCAGCCTCGTGCCGATTCGGGCCGTATTGCGACAACATCCTCGGCATGAACTGGAGGCTGTCCAGCGGACGCATCGCGCGCATCGGCGAGCGTGTGGTCAAAACCACAACCGGCTACGATTGGCTGCGCTTTCTGCTGCACAGCGGCTCGCGCTACGGTGACCCTGTGGACTACGTTTTGCGATTGCGACCTGATTGCGGATTCACGGCCATCGCCCGCTTCGATGGCGGCACCAAAACTCTGCGCGCCTGTGTCTCCAAACTTCTTCATAGCGGCTGGATGCACTGGTGGGATGCGGTGGATTTTATCACTGAAGACAGAGCTTCTTTTGTCCGTGTGATGATCCATTGTGTACCAGAAGAAGAGTCCATCTTCGCCCAACAGCTTGAACACGTCGCTGCATCGACGAGCACTCAACTCACGCTTCACAGCAACGTGCCTCAGCCTCTCGATGGCCTTCCCGATCTCGTGATCAAGACGACGCCTGATCGTGTCATCAGTCTCGCTGAGGAACTTGCGCAAGACGCGCGTCGTTGTGTGGCGCTGTGTTACAGCGGAGTCATCCACGTTTACATGAACGACAGCGATGACCTCACCGAGCGCACGCAAGCCCTCGTGCAGCCGCACGCAGCGGAACTCCACACCCTCGGTGGCGACTGGCACTCACGCTGGTTGCCTGCCACGCCGCCGACCATCACTGAGTCTGCGTGGCTCAACACCTTGGAGGAAGCCATTCATGGGAACTGAAGCAATGCCTCCAGACAACTTCTCCAATTGCACGCACTGCGGCTTCTGCCTCGCCGTGTGCCCCACATACAAGCTCACTGGCGATGAGAACAACTCACCGCGTGGGCGTCTGCGGCTGTGGAGTGAAGAAGCGGCGGGACGACTGCCTCAGGATGAGTGGACGGACTTTTACACCGCTGAATGTGTCGGTTGTCTCGCCTGTGAGACGGCTTGTCCGGCGACGGTGCCCTATGGTGAAATCTTCGAACATGTTCGTCATGAGCACGTCGCCTCGAATCGCATCAAACCAAAGTTCGCGCTCCGATTGGCAGCCGCAGCGGTCACGCGTCCGGTGTTGTTCAATCTCGCCCTGCTGCCCGCTCGACTCTTGCGCCGGGCTGGCGTCAGCATGCATCGTTTTCTTTTCCCGGGCCGTCCGGCGGCTCTGAAAAGCACCGCTGCCTATGCCGATGAACTCATGCAGCGACATCGCCCCACCGGTCCGCGCGTGGCTTTTCTCACCGGTTGTTTGATGGAAGCCCTTTTCCGCGAGATCAACTTCGCCACGATGCGCGTGCTCATCGAGAACAACGTCCAAGTCATCATCCCAGAGAGCCAAGGCTGCTGCGGCGCGTTCCAGGAGCATACCGGACTTGATGGAGTCGAGGCGCTTCGCGGGCAGAACCGGCGGGCTTTTGGATCTCTCGATGTCGATGCCATCGTCAGCAACTCGTCCGGCTGTGGTTACGCTTTGGGCAAGACCTTGCAGCCCGACAAACTAGTGCGTGACGTTCTTGGTTTCCTCGGTGATCTCGGACCCGTGCGCCACCAACGTGCCGACGATGATGGCACGCGAGTCTATGTGGATCTGCCCTGCCACCTCGTGCATGGTCAGAAGGCCGCAGGCATTCCCGCAAATGTGCTCGATGCCACCGGCTACCGTTGGGAGCTCGCGCCCAAGGCCAAGGACTGCTGCGGCTCCGGCGGTGTTTACAACATCCAGAAACCCGAGAACGCACAGCAGATTCTCGCCGACAAATCCGCCTTCCTCAACGAAGCGGAAGGCGCGCCCGTCATCCTCGGCACCTCCAACCACGTCTGCATGATGCAATGGCAGAGCGCCGGAGCCACCGGACTCGTCACCCGCCCCTACGAGGTGAAGCACCTCATCCAGCTCCTTGATCCCGGCGAAGAGTTCACACTTGGGCGGAGAGATTGAGATCATGAGTGCCCCCACCAACACTCGCAGGGTCGTGCTTTCCTTCGCCGTCACTTTGGCGATCATCACTTATGTGGACCGCGTCTGCATTTCCCAGGCGGCTCCCGCGATGCAGGCGGAACTGGGTTTGACGAAAATCCAGATGGGTTATGCCTTCACGGCGTTTGGTTGGGCTTACGCCTTGTTTGAAATCCCTGGCGGCTGGCTCGGGGATCGCATCGGGCCGCGCAAGGTGCTGATGCGGGTGGTGAGCATGTGGTCCATCTTCACGGTGCTCACGGGTTGGGCGTGGAATCTTGGGTCACTGGTGGTCAGCCGGTTCTTTTTTGGCATGGGTGAGGCGGGGTGTTTTCCGAACATCACGAAGGCTTTTGCCAATTGGTTTCCGACGGCGGAGCGTGTCAAAGCACAGGGCATCTTGTGGCTGAGCGCCCGCTGGGGCGGCGCCTTCACACCGCTCATGGTCGGCTGGATGCTGGCGAGCGGCGGTGAGGGCAAGTTCGGGCTCGGCCTGCATTACCGCTGGGTGTTTCTGATCTTCGGTCTGCTGGGCGTGGTGTGGGCGCTGATGTTCTACCGCTGGTTCCGCGATTATCCGAATGATCATCCCAGCGTCAGTGCTGCCGAGCTGGCTGTCATCGGGGAAACGCAGCACGGCGGTGACCATTCCATGCCGTGGAGCAAGCTGCTTGCCTCCCGCACGGTCTGGATGCTCTGGGCGCAGTATTTTTTCATGTCTTACGCATGGTATTTTTACATCACCTGGTTCCCCACGTATCTGAAGGAACAGTTCACTGGCATGGGCGACATGCAGCGAGCCTTGCTGGCCTGTGTGCCGCTGTTTTTTGGCGGCATAGGCTCTATTCTCGCGGGTCTGCTTTCGGCGCGATTGGATGTGTGGCTCGGCAGCATCGCACGCACACGCCGTTGGCTGGGCGTGCTCGGAATGGGCGCTGCGGGTCTCATGCTGATCATCTCAATGCAACTTCAGACACCGGTGGCCTCCGTGCTGGCTATTGGTCTCGCTGCTTTGTTCAGCGATCTTTCCATGCCCGGTTCCTGGGGTGCGTGCATGGACGTCGGCGGACGCTACACCGGTGCCCTCTCCGGCAGCATGAACATGATGGGCCAAGTCGGCGGTGCCATCGCCCCCATGGCCGTGCCGCTCGTGCTCGCCGCCACGAACAACAACTGGACCATCAACATGGGCCTCTTCGCCCTCAGCTACTTCCTCGGCGCCATCTGCTGGGCCTTCATCAACTCCGACGAACGCCTGCACGAATAACCCACCACTTCACCACTCAACACTCCATTACTCCGCCAATCCATGAAACACCTCATCCTCACCCTACTAACCATCGGCCTCATCTCCGCTCAGGCTGAAGTCACCAAAGACAACTTCGGCACCACTCGCGATGGCGAATCCGTCGAGCGTTACACCTTGAAGAACAAGCATGGCCTTGTCGCAAAGGTCATTACCCTGGGCGGCATCATCACGGAACTGCATGTGCCGGACCGCGCGGGCAAACTCGCCGACATAGCACTCGGATTCGATACCGTGGCTGAATACGAGGAGCACAACGGCGGCGTGTATTTTGGCTGCATCACCGGGCGCGTGGCCAATCGCATCGCGGGCGGTAAGTTCGACCTCGATGGCAAGTCCTACACGCTGGACCTGCATCCGAAGACCAACTTTCACCTGCACGGTGGCCTGAAGGGTTTCAGCAAGGTCATTTAGAAAGCAGAAATCGTCACCGACTCACGCGGACCGGCATTGCGCCTGACCTACCTCAGCAAGGACGGCGACCAGGGATTCCCCGGCAATCTCAACACCCGCGTCATCTATGTGCTCACCGAGGAGGATGCGCTTGTCATCGAGTATGAGGCCTCGACTGACAAAGCCACGCCCATCAACCTCACCAACCACACTTACTTCAACCTCGCTGGAGCAGGCAGCGGCACCGTGCTCGACCATCGGCTTACCTTGCAGTCGCAGCGCTATCTCGAAACCGATGCCGACCTCTTGCCCACAGGAAAGCTGCTGCCCGTCGCGGGCACCGCGCTTGATTTCACCAAGAGCGAGGTCATTGGCAGCCGCTTTGATCAAATCTCCATCGGCGGCTACGACCACGCTTTCGTTCTCGCCGACAAGCCGCAGACCAAGCCCTCCCTTGCCGCCGAGGTCTATGAGCCAAAGAGCGGACGCGTGATGCAAATCCTCACCGACCAGCCTGGCATCCAGCTCTACACCGCCACCTACACCACACCGCTCAAGGGCAAGAACGGCGCGGGCTATGACCGCTTCCACGGCCTTTGCCTGGAGACGCAGCATCATCCCGATTCCGTTCATCACGCCGAGTTCCCAACGACCATCCTCCGTCCCGGTGAGACTTATCGCACTACGACCATCCATCAGTTCACCACGCGCTGATCGTTGTGGTTTGTGAAACGGGACTGGCATCAATGAGTCGGAACATCTTTGGCCCAGCAAAGCGTCCCTATCATTCTCGAGATTGACCGATGATTTTTGTTCAG
>JBIJBO010000265.1:0-2947 GCA_044345215.1 Prosthecobacter sp.
AAGCAGGAATTTTTCGAGGCCTTCCGCGCCGCCGGCGTCACCTGCATCTTCCAGAACGCCGGCGAGGAGGGCAGCGATCCGCTGCGCCTCCTCAAGCGACTGGCCCACTTCACCCGCGCCACCGACCTGCAGCCCGACCTCGTCAAGGTCACGCGCCCGGGACAGCTGGCGGAGTTGAAGAAGAGCGGCCGTGTCGGCCTCTGCTTCACCGGCAACGGCGTGCCGCTGCGCCAGGAATGGCAGAGCGTGCGCGACGAGATGCGCCTCATCCCGATCTTCCACGAATTGGGCATCCGCATGATGCACCTCACCTACAACCGCCGCAATCCCATCGGCGACGGCGCCGGCGAACCGCACGACGGCGGCCTCAGCGATTTTGGCCGGGCCGTGGTTGCCGAGATGAACCGCACCGGCGTCATTGTCGATGTCGCCCACAGCGGCTGGAAGACCAGCCTCGACGCCGCCAAAGCCTCGGCCAAACCCATGGTCGCCAGCCACAGTGCCTGCGCCGATTTGTACAAGCACTTCCGCTCCAAGCCCGACGAGGTCATCCGCGCCATCTGCGACACCGGCGGTTACATCGGCATCTGCTGCATCCCGCGCTTCCTCGGCGGCAAGGGCGACATCACATCCATGATGGATCACCTCGATCACGTGCTGAAAAAGTTCGGGGCCGATCACGCCGCCATCGGGGTCGACACCGCCTACACCTCGCGCTTTGACAAGGAGGAGCGCGCCAAGGTGCTGCGCCGGCCCGACGGCAGTTCGGCCCTGGGCGGTTCCGGCGACCGCTGGGAACACCTCTGGCCCCAGGACGATTTTCGCACCACGCCTGAGGCCGAGCGCAGCGTCGCCTGGTCAAACTGGCCCCTCTTCACCTTGGGCATGGTCATGCGCGGCCACAGCGACGCCACCATCCGCCAGGTGCTCGGCGGCAACGTCCTGCGGGTCCTGGCCGCCAATGCGGGGTAGCGCGACCGGCCGGCATGGCTTTGTGAAGAAAACCCTCGCTTCAAGCCGTCAGTAGCGCTGCGCGTTGGCTTCCCACCAGGCTTGAGCCTCCGCGGATTTCTGGAAGGTCGGCGCACCAGGACCCAGTCGCGTGGCCAACTGGCGGGCGGCCTCCGCAGCCACGTCAGGCTGATTGGAACCCATGGCAAGGATCATCGCGGGAATCACCGCCTTGGAGCTTTCCGCGCAGAGGACGTCGAAGCAGCGAACGCGCACCTCCTCGAAGGGCGAGCTCAAACCCGCGGTCAAAACCTCGAGGCGAACCGGCTCCGCCTGCTGAAGAACGAAGTGGCGGGTGATTTCGCGAATGCCGGTTTCACGGTCGGCCAGTCCCAACTTGTAAAGACGGACGACTTCGGGTCCGGAACGCCCCTCCAAGGCCTGCAAGGCCGCCAGCCTGGCATCGCCGTTGCCCGTGCGCAGCAGCCAGTCCACGAGTTGCAGGAAGCGCGACGGCGATTCACGCTGCGCGGCCTCGCGCAGAACGGTCAAATACGCCTCGGCAGGCCCGGCTTTCTCGAGACGCTCCAGCCAGGGTTGAAAACCCGCCCCCAACTTGGGCGGCTCGGGGCTTGCCGGGGTTGCAACCGGCGGGAGATCCGACTTGGGAGAGGCAGAAACCTTCGCCTCCTCCTGCCGGGGTTCGCCTGTGGACTTGCCCGCAACCTCCGGTTTCGTCGTGTGGGACGGATTCGTGCGTGGACCCGTTGGCCACACCAGCACACCCACCACCCCCAGGGCGGCGATCGTCAGGAGCAAAAGCAGGGTTCGTGAAGACATAAAAATCAGGATTGGAACAACAACGCCGCAGCCCATCAGGGACTGCGGCGCGGTGTGAGGAGTGACTCAGGAGACAACCGCCTCAGCGATTGAGAAGAACCATGGCGTTGTCGTCATAGACACGAATCACGTGGTCGAGGTCGCCCAAGTCCAGGGTGATGGCGATGTCGCCATTGTCATTGATGCCGGTTCCCGTGCCGCTGGTGATGGCACCGCCGGTGAGGTAGCACTCGTAGATCGAAGTCGTCACAACCGGCTTCTCGACGTTGCGATACCAGACCAGGCGACCCGCATATTCCATGACTTCAACATCCGTGCTGCCAGCCAACTGACGCAGGATGATGTTGCGGGCACCCGCACGGCTGCTGATGACGCTCAGGGCGATGTTGCCCGAGGGACTGACCGACATGCGCTGGATCAGACCGATGGTCTCACCCGCAAGGGCCGGCGGGAAATGAGCGACCGGCACGACGGATGACAGAGCCGAACCCTGGGTCAGAACACGGCTCAGACCGCCAGCCGCACTCCAGCGGCAGATGACCTGAAGACCGTTGCGAAGGAAGCCGCGGAAGACAACGTCGCCGTTGGTGCTGATCGTCTGCTGGGTGAACCGATCGATCAACTGGCCCGTGCCGGGGATCGTGGTGACGCCTTCGCGGGCAACCAAATGCTTGTTGCCATTGGCAAGCACGGCCACCAGGACCTGATCATTGCTGGGCGTGATGCCGGACTTGCGGGACAGCAGACCCAGCACCAAGTGATGTTCCGTGGAGCTGCGCGCCACGCTGTTGAAGGCTTCCCAGTGCCCCGTGGTGCCGGTCACCGCGTCGCCCTTGCGAACCACCACCGCCGGATCAAGTCCGCCATCCACATCAGCCTGGAAGACAGCGATGTTCTTGGAGGCCAGGGTGCGCTGGCGTGCGTTGGCAGGATTGTTCTGAAGGTTGGCAATGAAGGCCGCACCCCCGCCACCGGCGACGACGTCGTTGCGGATGTTGCCGATCCAGCCCGCGTCAGCCAACTGGGCATTCTCACCCTCGAGCGCCAGAACCGTCATGGCACCGGCATCATCATACCAGACGCCACTGTCGTTCTTGCTGTTGACCCCGGCACCATTGCGGGAGTTGCCGAAGTAGATGCGGTCGGAACCGTCCAT
>JBIJBO010000266.1:0-2944 GCA_044345215.1 Prosthecobacter sp.
TCTAGGTCGCCATCGGCTTCCTTGAGGGCGGCTTTGCATTCCATCATGCCCGCGTTGGTCTTTTCACGCAGGGTCTGGACGAGTTTGGCGGTGATTTCTGCCATGGTGGGAATCGGGTCGGGGATGGGGGTTACTTCTTGGCGTCGGCCATGGCGGTGATCACCGGGTCGATCAGCTTCTGCAGGATGATGCGGATCGAGCGGATGGCGTCGTCGTTGGCGGCGATCGGGTAGTCGATGATGTCCGGGTCGGCATTGGTGTCGACCAGGGCGACGATCGGGATGCCAAGGCGGCGGGCTTCGTGGACGGCGATGTGCTCGCGGGCCGAGTCAACGATGACGACGGCGTCCGGATACTTGTCCATGCCGCGCACGCCGCGCAGGTTGCGCTCGAGCTTGATGCGCTCGCGGTTGAGGCTGGCGAGCTCCTTCTTGGACATCATTTTGAACTCCGGCTTCTTCTCGATCTCCTCAAGATAGTTCAGGCGGGCGACGCTCTTGCGGATGGTTTCCAGGTTGGTGAGCGTGCCGCCGAGCCAGCGGTGGTTGACGTAGAACTGGCCGCAGGCTTCGGCCGCCTCGCGGATGGCCTCCTGGGCCTGACGCTTGCAGCCGACGAACAGGATGCGCTTGTTCTTGCGGGCGAGGTCGGCAAGGAACTCGGCAGCTTGGGCGACCTGCGTGACGGTCTCCTCGATGTTGAGGATGTGGATCTGGTTGCGGGACTCCAGGATGAAGGGCTTCATCTTGGGGTTCCAGCGACGGGTTTGGTGGCCGAAATGGACTCCGGCTTCGACGAGTTCAGCGAGGGCTTGGGACATGTGGGTGGGGTTGCCTGCTCCTGCACGTCCGGCGGACGCTCGACGCATGGGGCGCCGATCCAGGGGCGGGGCGATCTGGTTTGAAACCCCATGCGCCGGCAACCGCGCCGGACGAACGGGGGCAGGACAGTAGGAGGGAGCCAGGAAACGGCAAGCGCTTTTTCTCCAGGGCATCAGACCAACCGTTTCGGCCTCCGCCAGCGGATTCGCGTCAGCAGGACATCGCCGCCCCTCACTCAGGACTCGTCCGGCGAGGCGTGCACGACATGGAAGTTGTCCATCAGCGCCACCCGGTCCGGATCGCGGCCCGTGCGATCCAGAGAGGCGAACGCCAGCACAGAACCTTAGCGTTGCGTCGTGAATCAAAATAAAATGCCAAATAAAATGCCAGGCAAGTTTATTTGCATGAAATGCAAATGAGGTCTAAAATATGCCGATGAAACCGGTTCAACTCACTGATTCACAGATGAATGAAGTGGATGACTCGCTTTTGGGTGTGGAGGCCAAGACCCGTCCCTATGCTGCCGCGCGTTCGTGGTCGGGTGGGCGCCGCAGGGTGCTGGGAGGGGAGATCTGGGCGAGCAACACCTACCATGTCATGTCGCGCACCTGTGGCGGCGAGGTCTTCTTTGACGACGTCGAGAAGGAGGCGCTGCGCCGACTGCTCTGGAAGATGAGCGAGTTCTGCGGGGTGCGCCTGGTCACCTACTGCATCATGGGCAACCACTTCCATGCCTTGGTCGAGGTGCCGAAGCGGGAGATCTGGCTGGAACGCTTCGCCGGACCGGAGGGCGAGGAGAAGCTCTTTGAGCACCTGCGCCTGCTCTACAGCAAGGAGTTCATCGGCCTGCTGCGCCAGGAACTGGCGGAACTGCGGCGGCTGGGTCTGGAGTCGCTGGCAACAGCGAAGCTGGAGCGGATCCAGCGGCGGTTCTGCGATCTGTCGCTGTTTGTGAAGGAGGTGAAGGAGCGTTTCAGCCGCTGGTTCAACAAGCGTCGTGAGCGCCGGGGCACGCTTTGGATGGACCGGTTCAAGAGTGTGCTGGTGGAGGGCAGGGGCGAGCCGCTGCACACGATGGCGGCCTACATTGATTTGAACCCGGTGCGCGCGGGATTGGTGGAGGACCCGAAGGACTACCGGTGGAGCGGGTATGGCGAGGCGATGGGCGGCAGCCAGCGGGCGCGGCGTGGGCTGGCGAAGGTGACGGGCAAACCGGTGGATGGCTGGGAGAAGGCGGGCGGGGCGGAAGCCTATCGCTGCCTGCTGTTTTCCAGCGGTGTGGAGATCAAGGACGCGCAAAATGTGAACGTCGTGGAGCACGGTGTCTCGGCCGAGGAGGCAAGGGCCGTGCTTCGTGAGAAGGGCAAGCTGTCGACAACGGAACTGGTGCGGCTGCGGGTGCGGTATTTCAGCGACGGGCTGGTCCTGGGCAGCCGGGAGTTCGTCGAGTCGGCGTTTGCGGCGAACCGGGGGCAGTTTGGGCCGAAACGACGATCGGGGGCCCGGCGGGTGGCGGAGAGTGCGTCGCCGCTGTATGCCATCCGCCGCTTGCGGGTCGATGCGGTGACTTGACCTATGGCTGGGTGGGCATCCTAGCTCTCTTGCTAGGTTGAGTGGCAGATGCGCTTCCTGGCTTTGGGCGCCGGCGAGCTCTACTCCCATGCGGCGTCAGCCCCACCCGCCAAAGCCCGACTTGCGAACGGGCGGATACGGCCCAAAATGACGGTTCACCCACCTCAACGACCATGGCCGACATCCAGACCAGCGCAGCTGACAAGAAGGAAAAGGAATATTTCACCCACGTCCCCCAGGAGACCCCCGGCTTCTTCCTCAAGGGCAGCCACCAGTATGACTGGGGCATGAAGAACCGCCTCAGCAGGGTCTTCAACCCGAAGGACGGCCGCACCGTCATGCTCGCCTTCGACCACGGCTACTTCCAGGGCCCGACCACCGGCCTGGAGCGCGTCGACCAGACCATCCTGCCGCTCGAGCCCTACGCCGACTGCCTCATGCTCACCCGCGGCATCCAGCGCAGCGTCATTCCGGCCTCGACCCAGAAGGCCATCGCCCTGCGCGCCTCCGGCGGCACCTCCATGGTCAGCCCGATGGAAGAGTGGGAAGGC
>JBIJBO010000267.1:0-2935 GCA_044345215.1 Prosthecobacter sp.
ATGAAGCCGGCCAGGCGGACCTGCTCACGCTTCTTCGCGCGCGCGACCAGCGGCTGGAGCTGGAGGCCGGGGCGCTTGATGCCGCGCGTGACTTCCACCTGGCCCGCATCCGCTACGAATCCGCCACCGCCCAACATTAAACAGACAACCCGCCTCATTTCCATGGCCTACTACCTTCTCAAGCTCCTCCTGTCCGCCGGAGTGATCGTCGCCGTCACCGAGGTCGCCAAGCGCAACAACGCCGCCGCCAGTGTGATTCACTCGCTGCCGCTGACCTCCCTGCTCGCCTTCATTTGGCTCTACCTTGAGACACGCGACGCCGGCCTCATCGGTCGCCACGCCTACGGCACCTTCTGGTTTGTCCTGCCCACCCTGCCCATGTTCCTGCTCATGCCCTGGCTCATCCGCAAGCTCGGCAGCTTCTGGCCCGCCCTTGCTGCCGGCATCCTCGGCACCGTCCTGCTCTACCTCTTCACCCTGCGCCTGCTCAAGGCCGCCGGCATCGAGCTGTAGCGGCAGGGCATTTGATGGATGAGGATGGATGGATTCGGGAACCACGGCCGCGCGCAGTGCCCTGGAGTGCGGAGGCCCTCCTCCGCTCTGCCTCTTCGTCCGGTCACCGAGCCAAACCCCGAAAGGTCCGCAAATTGCGCAGATTTCCCAGAAGACACGGAAGGGGAACCGTTTCCTGCCGCAAACGAACGCAAGGATCGCAAAAGCAGAAGGGTAGGGCGCCGCTGCGCCGGCGACCTTCGCTCCATGCTCAACCCGCGGTGGACGGCGGGGGTTGGGGCGGGCTAGGTTGGGTCTTTGTCATGGGTCGTTCCCGCGCTGCTGCATCCATTCCCCAAGTGGCCATTCTGGTCGATACCTCGCGCTCGTATGGGCGCGACATCGTGCGCGGCATCCGTCGGCATGTGGCGGAGCACGGGCCATGGTCGCTCTACCTGGAGCCGCGCGATCTGCGCAGCCGGTTTCCCGACTGGCTGAAGGACTGGCGCGGCGACGGCATTCTGGCGCGTACGGTCGATGCCGGTCTGCTGCGCCGGTTGATCGCCACCGGCCTGCCGGTGGTGGAATTGCGCACGACGGTGCTCGAGCATCCGTTCCCCTTTGTCGGCATGGACAACAGCGTCATTGGCGCGCGCGTTGCGGCGCATTTCCGGGCGCGTGGCTTTCGCCACTTCGGCTGCTGCCTGGATGAGGCCGAGGCCTTTTTCCTGGAGCGCAGCGAACGCTTTGTCGAGGCCGTGGCCGAGGCGGGCGGGGATTGCCCGGTGTTCCGTTCGCGCCGCAAAAACTGGGAGCAGCACCAGCGCGACCTCGCCGACTGGCTGCTCGCGCTGCCGAAACCGGCGGGCGTTTTTGCCGTCAATGACCAGCTGGGTTTCTGGCTGCTCGATGCGGCGCGTCGGGCGGGCATTGCCGTGCCCGAGGAACTCGCCGTGGTCGGCGCGGAGAACGACATCATGCTCTGCGAAACCGCCTCGCCGCCACTCTCCAGCGTGCGTCTCCGCGGCCAGGCGGTGGGTCGCGAGGCGGCGCGCCTTCTCGGCGACTGGATGGCGGGCCGGCACGTGCCGAAGGCCGGGGAAACCCACCTGCTTGCGCCGGGTGACATCGTCACGCGCCAGTCGAGCGACATTGTCGCGGTCGAGGATGCGCGCATTGCCGCCGCGCTGCGCTTCATCCGCCAGCACGCCACCGAGGGCATTGACGTCAGCCGCGTGGCGCGCGAGGTCGCCCTGTCGCGCAGTGTGCTCGAGCGGCGCATGAAGGCGCTCATCGGCCGCAGCCCGGGCGAGGAGATCAACCGCCTGCGCTTTGCGGCGGTGGAAAAGCTGCTGGCGGAGACCGACCTGACGCTGGCGGCCATCGCCGCGCGCTGCGGCTTTGCGCATCCACAGTACATGGCCGAGGCCTTCAGTCAGCGCGCCGGTGTCACACCCGGGGCTTTTCGACGCAGCCGCAAAACCTGAAAACCGAGGGTCAAAGTCTGAATAAAAGCGCGCGTCAGCCGGCGTTAAACTCTGCATCATGAACCGACGCCATTTCCTGCACTCGCTCGCCGCCCTGGCGGCCGCGCCCGCCTGCGCCCAGGCCGCCGCCTGGAAACTGAACTACGCGCTCGCCTCGAGCATGTACGGCAGCCTCAAGCTCGCAGAGATCCTGCCCGAGGTGAAGAAGACCGGCGCCACGAGCATCGACCTCTGGCCGCGCCGTCACGGCACGCAGCGCGAGGAGATGGACGAGATGGGTCACGACCGCTTGGCGGCGATGCTCGTCGAGCATGGCCTGACCCTGGCCGGCACGACCCGTTACGACCTCGGGCCGTTTGGTCTGGATAAAGAGATTCGCGTCAACCAGAAGCTCGGTGGTCGCTTCATCGTCACCGGTGGCAAGGGCGAGTACAAGGTGTCGGCCGACCAGCTCAAGCGCAACGTCATCGACTTCGTGGAAAAGATGAAACCGCACGCCGCGCAGGCCGCCGCGGCCGGCGTGACGATCGCCATCGAGAACCACGTCAACAACCTGATCGATTCGCCCGACTCGCTGCGCTGGTTCGCCGATGCCGCGCGTGGTATTGATGGCCTCGGTGTCGCCTTGGCGCCCTACCACCTGCCGCAGGAGCCGGCGTTGCTTGCCGAGTTGATCCGCCACATCGATGCCAAGATGTCGCTGTTCTATGCCTGGGAGCATGGCATGGGCTGCATGAAGCCGATGCCCAAGGAGGAGGAACTCCAGCAGATGCCGGGTCGCGGCAAGCTCGACTGGCGGCCGCTGCTCGCCGCGCTGAAGGAGATTCGTTTCACCGGCCCGACCGAGATCTTCATGCACCCGACCCCGCGCGGCATTCCGATCCTGCCGACCGCCGCCGAGACGACGGCGGAGATCTTGCGCGCGAAGACCTTCCTCGATCCGATCGCCGCGGCGG
>JBIJBO010000029.1:0-31736 GCA_044345215.1 Prosthecobacter sp.
CCCGCATCGTCCTCTGCCTGCGCGCCTTCGGCGTCACCGAATTTGCCACCGCCAACCGCAAGGACTACGAAGGCCTGGGCTTTGCCAAACTCTGGAATCCCGTGGCTGAGTGAGAGCAGGCTCGCTGCGCCCTGTCCCTTGCGCCAGCGACCGCTCGCGGCGACGGATGCCGCATGAACCGCCGCGCCTTCCTTGCCGTCTCCCTCGCCTCCGGGGTGGCCCCGCGTCTGCGGGCAGCCACGGCCGCCCAGGGCGCCGAATCCGCCCACACCGAGATCTGGCGTCGCTTCATCGACGGCCACGGGCTGATGCTCGACTTCGCCGGCCTCGACGGTTCGGTGTCGCTGCCGACGCCCGAGGAATGCCGACAGGGCAAGCCGAACGCCCTCGGCTGGTGGTCACCGATTGAAAACGGCGCGATGTTCAACGGTCTCTATCTGGATGCGGCCCTGCTGCGCTGGCGGCGGACGACGGCGGCGGAAGATGCCGCCCAAGCACGCCGGCTCATGGATGGCCTGCTGCTGCTGAACTCCATCAGCGACGTGCCCGGCTTCGTCGGCCGTGGCGTCAGCACCGACGGCCGATCCCACTACGCGATGGGCTCGAACGATCAGACCCTGCCCTGGTTCCTGGGTCTGTGGCGCTACTGGGAGTCCGACCTGGCCACGGCGGCGGAAAAGGCGCGCATCGCCGGGCACCTCGTCACCACCGCCGAGGCCATCGCCCGCCTCGGCTGGAGGATGCCGGCAGAGGCACCCTTCGGCACGCGTGGCAGTTTTGAGGGCTTCCACTTCGAGGAAGTCAGCCGCAAGCTCTTCGTGCTCAAACTGCTGCACGCGGTCACGGGTCAAGCCCGGTGGCGGGAGCAATACGATGCCGAACTGTCGTTGCGCGGGGGCGACAGGACTCTGAGCAAGCGCGAGATCTGTGCCAGCGGCATGGTCTTCTGGTATTCACCGCGCCACAACTGGACCTCCTGCGCCGCGGTCGGCGCCCTTCGCGGCCTGTGGGAACTGGAAACAGACCCGGCGCTCAAGGGCGACTATGCCCGGGGCCTGGCCGCCAGTGCCCGCCTTGCCGCCGAAACGCTGCCGCTGGCCCTCGAGTTCGACAACGCCGACAGGAGCCGCTTTGAAATGAACTGGCGCGTCATGAACGCCGAGTGGCACCCCCAGACGACCGAGCAGGAGGCTCAGGCACTCGCGCAGGCGCAGTTGCGCAACTTCCTGAAACAGGCCCCTCGCCGCGGCAAGGAAACCACCTTCATCCGCGAGCCCACCGCCGCCGCCTGGATCGTCACGCTCTGTCCGGACCCGGCTGTGGCGGCTGCGCACCGCTTCGCCGTGGAACGGGTGATCGCCCACTACGATTACGCCAAACTCTACTACTCGCAATTCTTCTGGGTCGAGGCCGCTTGGGAACGCCTGCAGGCTGCTCCCAGGTAGGTCGGCGCTTTGAACTTTGTGATGGAGTTCTGCAATCGCCCCCCTCCGCCCGCGTATTCCCGCCATGCCCCGTGCCCTGCTTCTGCTCACCCTGACTGCCGGTGCCGCACTTGCGGCCAAGCCGGAGTTTCAGTATCAAAGTGGCGACATCGCCGTGTCCATCCCCACGGCCGACGAACCCCGTGTCGCCAGCTTCGGTGCCGAGTCGGTCCGCGCGGCCGGACGCTATCTCGAAGAGGGCGCCCTGGCCTGGGTGAGGGAAAAGTCCTGCATCAACTGTCACACCACCGGCCCCTACCTCGCCGAACGCCCGGCACTGGCGCCCTATCTCGGCGCGCCGAATGAGGAGATCCTGGCCGACTTCCTGGAGGCCGTCCCGGCCACCGTGAAGCCGCAACAGGAAACGGAAAAAAACGGTCACCGCTACTACGCGGGCTCGTGGACGGCGATCTGGCGCTCGCTCGGCCTGGCCGAGTGGGACAGGCACGTGCGCGGCAAGCTTGCCGAGACCACGGATCGCTCGCTGCGTGACATGTTTGAGCGACAGTCCCCAAGCGGTGCCTTCGTCAGTTATGGGGAGGTCGAGATCCCGCACATCACCACCGATTTCGAATTGAGCGTGCAGGCCGCGCGCGCGATCGCCGCCGCGCCGGGCTGGCTGGCCGGGCTCAAGGACCCGGTCCTGCGTGAGCGCGTCGAGCGCCTGAAGACCTGGCTGCGCGAGGCGGCGCCGAAGAACGACTACGACCGCATCCTGCGCCTGCAGCTCGCCCAAGACCTGCCGGAACTGGTGACAGCCGGCCAGCGCGACAACGCACTCGCGCTGCTTGCCGCTAAACAGCATGCCGACGGCGGCTGGTCGACCCGTGATTTCTCCGCGGTGATGGACTGGCACTTCACGATGAGCGAGACCGTGCTCAAGCTGATCGCCAGCCTGCCGGATGCCGGGCGGCCGGAGAGCGACGCCTACATGACCGCCTTTGCCGTCGTGCTGATGCGCCAGAACGGCGTGCCGGCCGCCGATGAGCGCGTGCAGCGCGCCGTGGCCTGGCTGAAGCGCGAGCAGCGCGTGTCGGGTCGCTGGTGGATGCATTCGCTCTACCGCGGCAACTACCATTACATCACCTACATCGCCACCGCCCAGGCCCTGAAGGCTCTTGCACTGTGCGACGCACTGCCGGTGGTGGCAACCGGGAGCTGAAGGGGCCCTCGTTACGCGACGGCGGCGCGGGACCGTCGGTAGGCGGCCGGCGAGACGCCGATGCGGCGACGGAAATGACTCGAGAACCGGCTGGCATCGGCGAAGCCGCAGCGCGCCGCGACCTCGGCGGCCGGCAGATCGCTTTCCTCCAGCAACCGCGCCGCGGCGAGCACCCGGGTGCGCAGCAAAAACTCCTGCGGAGTGACGCCGAAGGCGCTTTGAAAACGCCGCTGCAACTGGCGCAGCGACTGCCCGCAGGCGCGTGCCACCTCATCGATCTTCAGCGGCTTGGCGAAGTCGCGGCGCAGGATCTCGACCGCCTTCGCCACCGTCTGGAAGACCGGCAAGCGCCGTTCGGCCGCATCGGGCCGTCGCAGCAGGCCCATGACCCCCTGAATGAGGCCGCGGCGGTCGTGCAGCGGCAGCTTCGTCACCAGAAACCAGTCGGGCATGCCCTGGTCGTCCCACCAGAGTTCCAGCCGTTCGATCCGCTCCGCCTCGCCGGCGAGCAGGCGGTGGTCGTCATCGACATAAGCCTGTGCCATGCTGCCCGGATTGAGATCGAAGTCGGTCATGCCGAGGATCTCCGTCTCGTCGCGCATCGCATAGCGGCGGCGCAATCCCTCGCTGGCGAACATGAGCCGGCCCTCGCGGTTCTTGGCGAAGAAATACACGCCAGGCACGTGGTCGAACAGGCGGTGAAACAACCCGGCCGGCGCCAGCGCCCCGAGCCAGCGGTCGCGTTCGCGCCGCCAGCGGCCAATCTCCGCCGCACTGCGGCGAGGTCGGTCGAGCGGCTTCAGCGGTGTCGCATTTCGCCTCATCTTTGTCGTGACGAGAATGCGCGGGTTTGGCATGCTGTGCAACATCGCCATGCAACCCATCGTCCAGATTTCCCTCGACCTCACGAACATCGATGAAGCCCTCGAAACCGCCGCGCTGGCCTTGCGCGCCGGGGTCGACTGGCTGGAGGCGGGCACCCCTCTCATCCTCGCCGAGGGCCTGCACGGGGTGCGGGCCCTGAGAAAAGCCTTTCCGGGCACACCCATCGTGGCCGACCTGAAGACGATGGACGGCGGCTACCTCGAGGCCGAGATGATGGCCAAGGCCGGCGCCACCCATGTCGTCGTCATGGCGCGCGCCCATGCCGAGACGGTGAAGTGCGTCGTCAAGGCCGGAGCCGACTTCGGCTGCAAGGTCATGGGCGACAACATGATCTGCGAGGACATGGTCGCGGGCGCCAAGTGGCTGGAGGACCTCGGCTGCGACTACGTCATCCACCACATCGGCTACGACGAACGCCGCGGCATTGCCGCCGCCGGCCGGCGCATGCCGAGCCCGCTCGACCAGTTGCGCGAGATCGTGCGCGCGGTGCAGGTGCCCGTGCAGGCGGTCGGCGGCCTCAGCCTGGAACAGGCGGTGCAGTGCCCGCAATACGGCGCGCCGCTGGTCGTGCTGGGCGCGCCGCTGACCATCGACGCCGATGCCTTCAAGACCGCCGACGGCGATCTCGAGGGCTCCCTGCGCCGGATCTGCGAGGCCGTGCACGCCCAGCAGGTCGTGCGGCCCTGAGGTTGTTCTCAGCGTCGCCCGGTCACGGATTCCAGCACGAGGTTCCGGTATTGCACGCTCGTGTGGTCGCCCTGCAGGAGGATCGGGCCGGGCCGGGTGACATCGCCCTGCAGCGCGCCGCCGGTACAGCCGGGCACGGGAGCGTTGTCAACGACGCGCTCGCCGTTGAGGACGACGCTGATGTGGCGGTCGACCAGCGTGACTTCAAGTTGGTCCCATTCGCCGGCAGGCCGGCCGGCATTGTGCATGGGCTGGGCGCGGCCAAAGACGGCACCGGGGCCGCTGATGCCCTGCATCGAGCTGTCACGATGAGTGACCTGCACCTCATACATCCCGCGCAGATAGACGCCGCTGTTGCCGCCGTCCGGGGCCGGCAGGCGGTATTCCAACCGCAGGCGGAAGTCGCCGAACTCGGCCTCCGTGCGCAGGTTGGCGTGATCGCCATAGGCGCTGAAGTCCGTCTTCGGCGTGTCATTGCAGAGCAGGCCGTCGCGCGCGCTCCAGCCGTTCTTCTTGGCCGGGTCGGCCGGCCGCCAGCCGCTGAGGTCGCGACCGTTGAAGAGGCGGACCGGCGAACCAAAGATCACACGCGCCAAGTCCGGCCGGGGTGGCATCGGGGGCTGGCGACGGCCCGCAAAGGCTTCGGCCGGTTCGCTGCCGGCCTGCAGGAGGCCGCTCAGGCGGTCGCCCTCGGCGCGCACGCTGAAGTGGTGCGGCTGCGCCTTCGTTGCCGGCGGGCGGCGCAGGCCGCGCTCAAAGCTCAGCACGCCACCTTCGCGTTTCCAGCCGGTGACCGTGCGCGCCGAGCCTACGGCCCAAAGCAGCTCGATTTGGGTTGGCGTCACTCGCAGCCAGCCAGCCTCGCCGCCGGGCAGGTCGAGCGACCATTCACCGTCGAGGCCGTCACCGGCGTGGAGCGTGAGGGCGGCGCAGAGTGGCAGCAGCAGCTTTTTCATCCGGTCAGCATCGCCGGAGGAGCCAAGGTCGGCAAGACCGTTGACGGCGCGCCCTGCCACGGCCTTCTTCCGGCATGTCACCGGCCCGACTCGTCCCCGCCGTGGTCGTGCGCGGCCACCGCGTCGCCTCCGGCCTGAACGGTGACCCGCGTTTCCCCGGCGGCACGATTCGGATGCAGCGCCGCCACTTCGCCGCACTCGGCCTCGACCTCGACGCGTTCCATGCGGCGACCCTCAACGTCAGCGTCGCGCCGCTGTGTTGGCGCGCGTTGCAGCCGGTCCACAGCTTCCGCGCCGTGCGCTGGCATCCGACCGAGCCGGCCGAGGATTTTTCCTTCTTCCACCTGCGCCTGCATCGCGACGACGGACCGCCGGTCGAGGGCTGGATTTACCTGCCGCATCCGCAGACCAAACCCGAGCATTTTCAGGAGCCCGACGTCCTCGAACTGCTGCTGCCGTGGACCGACGGCCTTGCCTACGGCACGCCGGTGCGTTTGGAAGTGCCGGGCGGGCAAATGGCCTTCGGCTGAGGCGCGGCGGGACGCGTGCCTCAGCCGTGGTGCAATTTTGCCGCCAGGCGCACGGCCTCGAACAGGCTGCTGCCGGTGGCCTTGCCCTGCCAGGCAATGTCGCAGGCCGTGCCGTGGTCGACGCTGGTGCGGATGATCGGCAGGCCGAGCGTCGTGTTCACCGCCGTGTCAAAGGCCAGCGCCTTGAGCGGGATGTGGCCCTGATCGTGGTACATGCAGATGAAAGCGTCGGTGGCGCGGCGCTTGGCCGGCAGGAAGGCGGTGTCGGGCGGCAGCGGGCCCTCGACCGTCAGGCCGCGGGCGCGGGCCGCCTCGATCGCGGGCAGGATGATGTTTTCCTCCTCGCCGTTGCCGAACAGACCGTGTTCGCCGGCGTGCGGATTGAGACCGAGCACGGCAAGCTTGGGGTTCGTGCCGCGGATGCGGCGCATGGCCTCGGCAGTCAGCTCTATGACATCGACGATGCGCTCCTTCGTCAGCAAGCCTGGCACCTCGGCATAGCCGCAGTGCACAGTGACAAAGCTGGCGCGCACCTCATCGCTGAACTGGAACATGCAGGCGCGCGCGGCACCCGTCTTTTCGGCAAAGATCTCCGTGTGTCCCGGGAACCGGATGCCGGCGGCATGCAGGGCCTCCTTGTTGAGCGGCGCGGTCGCCACGCCCGCGACCTGGCCGGCCAAGGCGGCCTCGATGCTGCGCTCGACGTAGCGGTAGGCGGCCGCGCCGGTGCGGGCGGTGACCACGCCGGGGGTGAAATCAGCGGCATCGAAACCAAACAGATCCAGCACCGACGGCTCGTCGAGGCTCTGGCAGGTGACGGCCCACTCGATCTCCGAGACAATGCGCCGCGGTGCCGGCAGGCCGGTCTGGCGGGCACAGCGGGCGAGCAGACGGGCATCGCCAAAGACGACCGGCGTGGCGAAGGCGCGCACCGCCTCGTTGGCGAGCAGCTGCAGGCAGACTTCCGGACCGACGCCGGCGGGGTCGCCCATGGTGATGGCAATGAGAGGCTTGGACATGCGAACCCTCAGTCATCGGATGTCCCGGCGTGCCCGTCAATCCCCGGTCGGCCCCTGCAACCTGTCGCAATTCGCCCACTCTTTGACGTGGAGTGCGCCGGAAAGCGCGTATGCTGAGGCACCATGAAATCCGCCGCCGTCGTCAACTTCGCCCCGGACAGGGGCTCCGTCGAAATCCGCGAGATCGACAAGCCGTCGATCGGCGCCCAAGACGTTCTTCTTGAGGTCGCCAACGTCGGCGTCTGCGGTTCCGACCTGCACCAGTGGACCGCCGACCATTCCTGGCCGGTGAATTATCCAGTCGTGCTCGGCCACGAGTTTGGCGGCCGCGTTGTCGAGGTCGGAACGGAGGTGGAACACTGGCGCGAGGGTGATCGCGTGGTGTCGGAGACCGCCGCCATCATCAGCGCCGACAACCCGATGACCCGGCGCGGCCTGTACAACCTCGATCCGACCCGCAAGGGCTTTGGCTATGGCGTCAACGGCGCGATGACGAAGTTTGTCCGCGTGCCGGCACGCATCCTCCACCATGTGCCGGACCAGCTTCCCTTTGAGCAGGCCTGCCTCACCGAGCCCTGCTGCGTGGCCTACAACGCCGTGGTGAAGAACGCCCGCATTGAGCCCGGCGACCGCGTCGTCGTGCTCGGCCCGGGCACCATCGGCATCCTCTGTGCGGCGATGGCGCGTCTCTGCGGCGCAGAGGTCGCCCTCCTCGGCTTGCCGCAGGACGCGCACCGGCTCGAGCTCGCCCGCCAGCACTATGGCTGCGAGGTGATCATCGGCGACGCCAAGGCCTGGGCGCAGGCGCGCGATGGCCTCGGCTGCGACGGCGTCATCGATGCCGCCGGGGCCAGCGCCACGCTCAAGATCGCGCTCGACCTCGTGCGCCCGGCCGGCTGGATCAGCAAGGTCGGCTGGGGCCCACAGCCGCTCGGTTTCAACCTCGACCCGCTCGTGCAGAAGAACATCACCCTGCAGGGCAGCTTCAGCCACAACTGGCCGGTCTGGGAACGCGTCATCGCCCTGCTCGCCTCCGGACAGCTCGACGTCCGCCCCATCATCGGCGGCGTTTGGCCCATCACCGAATGGCACGAGGCCTTCGAAAAGATGCACCGGGGCGAGGTCGTGAAATCCGTGCTGCGCCCGGTCTGAGGCTTTACCTGATCCGCTTGCAGGCGATCGCTTTTGGCCTGACCGATGGCGCATGCTCCGCTGCCTTCTGCTCCTTTGCCTCTCCCTCAGTGCCGTCCAGGCCCAGCCGCGTGCCCGCGAATACCGCGAACTCACCAACGCGGAGGGCAAAAAGATCCAGGCCGAGCTGCTCGACCTGACCTCCGACGGCATGCTCAAGGTCAACGTCAACCTGCGGCCCTTCCAGATCGCGCTCAGCAGCCTGTCACAGGCCGATCAGGACTGGCTGAAGCGCTGGGATCTGGAGCGCAAGCAGGGCAAAGACGCCGCCCATTTCAGCCGGGTGATCTTTGAGGACGACTTCGCCGGCACCACCTTCAAAGAGGGCTGGGGCCATTACAAGAGCGGCAGCATCGTGCGCGACGGCGTGCTGGTCGGCCTCACCCCGGAGGGGTCCGATCACTCGGCGGTCGACAACATCAAGTTCCCCGGCGAGCAGGACCTGCAGGTGCAGGTAAAGTTCCGCTTCGTCAGCGAGGCGGCCAAGAGCTTCAATGTCTGGTTCGACGACAAGGATTTCAAGGGCTCGCACGCCGGCCACATCTGCCAGGTGACGATCAGCCCGAAGCAGGTGCAGATGAGCGATGCCAAGACGGGCGGCTTCACTCTGGAGAACGGCTTGTACGAGCGCAAGAAGGCGAACCAGCTCACCGACGCGGAGAAGAAGATGCTCGAAACCAAGACCGCGCGGGCGCCGCTCGATCTCAAGCTCAACGAGTGGCACACCCTGACCACCCGCACCAAGGGCGACACCATCGAGGTGCTGATCGATGGCAAAGAGGTCGGCCGTTTCCAGTCGGAGGGCGTGAGACACACGACCAAGAGCCTGGTCAGTCTGACCACGAACGCCGTGGACGTCCACTACGACGACTTCAGCGTGCGCGCGGTAGCCCCGTGAGTTCAAGGTGTCGACCAGGGTACCGGCGGCACCGCCGATGGAGGCCTGCGCCAACCTTCGGAAGGCCGTCTTTGTCAGAAGGCGTCTGCGCCTTCATCCCCCTCTTTGCCCGACAGCGTTGTTACCCCCATTCGCAGACCGTCAGCTCTTGGTCACCAACTCATCCAAGTTCAGTACGAGGTTGGCGATCAGGGTCCAAGCGGCGAGTTCGCCAGGGTCGAGGGCGGGATCGGGCTTGGAGGCCCCTTGGGTGATGAGCAGCTGGGCGTCAGCGGGGCGGGCGCGGTAGGCGGCACGGTGCTGCTCGAGAGCGCGCCGCATCAGTTCAGCCTCCTCGGCGGTGGGATGGCGACTGGTGGCGGCGCGGAAGGCCTCGGTCAGTCGGGCGTCGTCACCGGCACCGGGGCGCTTGAGCAGGCGCTCGGCGAAGTGGCGGGCGGCCTCGACGTATTGGACGTCGTTCATCAGGTTGAGCGCCTGCAGCGGCGTGTTGCTTCGCTCGCGAACGAGGCAGGCCGACTCGCGGTTGGGGGCGTCGAAGCTGGTCATCGCCGGCGGCGGTGCGGTGCGTTTCCAGAAGGTGTACAAACTGCGCCGGTAGAGGCTTTCGCCCTGGTCCTGAACATAGAAGCGGGTGTTGCTGCCGCCGAAGGCGACCGGTTCCCAGATGTTTTCCGGCTGGTAGGGTTTGACGCCCTTGCCGCCAACCTTCGGGCTGAGCAGTCCGCTGATGAAAAGCACACTGTCGCGGATGACCTCGGCATCGGCGCGGAAGCGCGGGCCGCGGGCAAGCAGGCGGTTCTGCGGGTCGCGTGCCAGATTTTGCGGGGTGAAACGGGCGCTCTGCCGGTAGGTGTGAGAGGTGACCAGCAGGCGTACGAACTCCTTCACATCCCAACCGCTGTCGCGGAAGCTCACGGCGAGCCAGTCGAGCAATTCCGGATGGCTGGGCGGCTCGCCCTGGGAACCAAAGTCGTTGCTGGTCTTGACGAGGCCAGTGCCGAAGAACTGCTGCCAGAAGCGGTTCACCGTGACGCGGGAGGTGAGCGGATGCTCCGGCGCGAGCAGCCAGTCGGCGAGGTCAAGCCGGGTCGGCAGCGCGGCCTTCGCCTTCAGCGGCGGGAAGGCGGCCGGTGTGGAGCGCACGACCTTTTCGCCCGGCTTGTCGTAAAGACCGCGCTCCATGACGAAGCTCTCGCGCGGCTCCGGCAGGTCGGCCATGACGAAGGTGGCGGGGATGGCGTCTTCGAGGGTCTTCTTGCGCGCCTCCAGGGCGAGCTTCTTCGCGCGCGGTCCATCGACAATCTGGCGCGCCCCTTGGTACTCGTTCTCGAACCAGTGCGCCTGCAGGCGCTGGCGCTCGGCTTCGGTCCACTGCTCGGGCTTCTTGCCGCGCACGAGATTCTGCAGGTCGGTGGGCAGACCCTCCACGCGCTTGCCCTGGTTGCGCTGCACCCAGACCTTCCAGGACCACTGCGGGTCCCTGGCCGGCTCGACGCGCGAGCTGATGGCGAGGCGATCCCAGCTCACCGTGCCGCCGTACTGGGTGAAGGCGAAGCCGTTGACCTTCATGCCCGGCTTGAGAGCGAGGCGATCGGCATTGACCTGCAGCTTCACCCATTTGCCGGCCTCGGGCAGCGCGCCGACGCGGACGTTCTCCGGTGTGCGCACCTTGCCGAAGGGAATGGCGCCCTCCTCGCCCCAGGTGGCGCGGTGGTTCCAGCCAGCGGTGTGGAACTGCAGCATGACCGCCGAGGGAGGGTTGGCCGGATCGATGTAACACTGCACGCTGATCACCCCGTTGGCCGGGATCTCGAAGGAGGCGCCACCGGCAAAAAAGTCCTGCGCCACCTGCTGCGCGGTGCGGGTCAGGGCACGCTCGCCACTGAACACCGGGCCTTCCTTGGCGACAACAAAACGCGTCGGCTCGCCCGCGTGCTCGACCTTGGCCTGCGGCGGGAAGGCGTCGTCGAACCACACCACCTCGCTGGTCTGCGCGGGCGGCGCCGGCTTGACATCAGCCGGATCCTCGTACTTCAGCGCCGCCAGAGCGTCGCGGATCGCCTGCTGCTGCGCGCCGATGTCGCGGTCGAGCGCGGCGAGCTGCCGCGACTGCTCATCGCTGGCCAGGCGCAGGATCGGCGGAGTGAGCAGGATGTTGCCGTCCATCGCCGGATCGGCGGCGCTGTTGAAGAAGGCGTAGAGCGAATAAAACTCCTTCTGGCTGATCGGATCGAACTTGTGGTCGTGGCAGACCGCGCAGCCGGCGGTCAGGCCCATCCACACCGCGACGGTGGTGTCGGCGCGGTCGACCGCGTAGCGGAAGATGAACTCCTCGTTGATCGAGCCGCCCTCGCTGGTGGTGACGTTGCAGCGGTTGAAGCCCGAAGCGATGCGCTGGTCCAGGGTGGCGTTCGGCAGCAGGTCACCGGCGATCTGCCAGCGGGTGAAGTCGGCGAACGAAAGGTTGTTGTTGAAGGCGCGCACCACCCAGTCGCGGTAGGGCCACATGCTGCGCTCGTTGTCGAGGTGCAGGCCGTGGGTGTCGGCGTAGCGGGCGGCGTCGAGCCAGTAGCGCGCCATATGCTCACCATAGCGCACCGACTTCAGCAGGCGCTCGACGACGCGTTCATAGGCGTCCGGGCGGGGGTCGGCGAGGAAGGCGTCGACCTCGGCCGGGGTCGGCGGCAGGCCGGTGAGGTCGAGGGTGACGCGTCGAATGAGCGTCTCCTTCGACGACTCGGGAGACGGCTCCAGGCCCTCGCGGCGCAGGCGGTCCTGGATGAAGGCGTCGACCGGGTTGCGAACCATCGCGCCGGCGGGCTTGGGCACCACCGGGTTGGCGGGCGGGATGAAGCTCCAGTGCTGCTGGTACTCCGCACCCTGGGCGATCCACTGGCGGATCGTCTCGATCTGCGCCGGTGTCAGCTTCTTGTGGGATTCCGGCGGCGGCATCAGCTCGTCGGGATCCTGGGTGAGCATGCGCTGGAGGATCGTGCTCGCTGCCGGATCGCCGGGTTTCACCGCCTGCACACCGTCCACCACCGCGTAGGCACCCTCGGCCGTGTCAAGCCGCAGGTCGGCCTTGCGCTTCTTCACGTCGAAGCCGTGGCAGGCGAAGCAGTTGTCGCTCAGGATCGGGCGGATGTCGCGGTTGAACTCCAGCTTGCCCGCCCCGTGGGCAGAGGCGGCGAGCAGGAGCATGGCATGGACGGAGGCAAAACGCATTGCATCAGATACGACGCGGCAACGGGGCGGATTTCAAACAGCGATGCCGCTTGCCTGGATGCAGCGGCGATGCTTGGCTGGCTGCCATGACTTCACTGCGCTCCTTGACTACCGTCCTCGTGATGGGATCCCTTGCCTGCGCCCTTGGCATCATGGCCGCAGACGGCCCGCGCACCAACCAGCTGGCGGTTCGGCACCGAGCCGACTTCCGAGCCCTGCCCGGCCCTGCCCGTGATCAGGCGCTGGCCTACATCACCCAGCTGAGCCAGATCTTTTTCGCCATTGGCACTTCGGGCCTGGCGCGTCCGAGCACGCGCAAAGAGGCCCTGCAGGAAGCCGAGGCGGTGCTGGCACCACTCGCGAGAGGCGGCAAGCTGGCACAGGAGGCTCACGCCGCAGCCCTCGAAGTCCAAGCCGCCCTGGCCTACCTCGGCACCTGTCTGGAGCAGTCGAAACCCTTTGCGTCCGAGCCTGACAACCGACTGCTGCGCCTGCAACCCGGGCAGGACAAGGATCCAGAGGTGCTGTCCGCCGGCGTGGCGGAACTCCTCGTCGACTACGCGCAACTGGTGGCACCAGACCAGTACCTGCAACTCGTCGAGGCGGGTCAACTGCCCCGCGCGGACCGTCTGCGATGAAGCTTGGCGATTTTTTTTCGCCCCGGTGGCCCCTGCTCGCCGCCGCGCTTGCCTTGACAAGCTCCCTGCCGGCCGTCGAACCCGTGCCGGAGTACAACAGCCTCCTCGGCACGCAGGCGATCGGCGGCAAATACCAGTTCACTGATCAACCCGTGCTCCTCGAAGCGGCCGAGAGGGTGCGCGAGATGGGGGCGACGATGTTCAAGTTCGCCCTGCCACCCAGGCACGGGTTCCGCTCGCTTGCGGAGCTGGCCGAGCGCGATCCGGTCATCCGCCGGGTTTTCGACCTGCCCTTCGGCCAGTTTCTCGTCTGGGTCAATGCCCGGGCCGAAGGCGCCTGGACCCAGGGACTGAAACCCGCGCAGGTCCTGCACGAGTACCGTCACGTCTACGAGCTGACCGTGCACCTCCTGAAGACCTACCGTGGCAGCGGCAAGTGCTTCTACCTCGGGCACTGGGAGGGCGACAACATGCTGCGCGGCGACATTGGGTCTCGCGGTGACACCAAGATGGCCGATGCGGTGCGGGTGCAGGGCTTCATCGACTGGCTGCGCATCCGCCAGCAGGCCGTGGACGACGCCAAGCGCGACATGCCGCACAAGGGGGTGGAAGTCTGGCACTACACCGAGGTCAATCATCCGACGATTTCCCTGCGTGAGGGCCGACCCAGCCTGGCCAACCGCGTCTTGCCGAAAGTGGCCGTCGATTTTGTCTCCTACTCCGCCTACGACAGCCAGCAAGATCCCGATCTGCTGCGCGCGACGCTCGATTACCTGCAGGCCCAGCTGAAGCCCAAGCCGGGCCTGTCCGGGAAACGCGTCTTCATCGGCGAGTATGGGTTCTGGACCTGGAAGGAGGGCCAGGAGCAGAACACGCCGGAGCAGCAGAATGAGAAAAGCCTGCAGGTGATCCGGACGGCCCTCGCATGGGGTTGTCCGTTCATCCTCTACTGGCAGCTGTACAACAACGAGCTCGATGCGGATGGCACCCACCGTGGTTTCTGGATGATCAACACGCAGGGCGAGCGCCAGCCCATTTTTCACACCCACCGCGATTACGGGGCTTGGGTGCGCCAATGGGTCGCCGAGGTGCGCGCGCGCACCGGCCAAGTGCCGGCACCCGCGGAGTTTCAACGCGCGGCACTGGGCTATTTCCAGCGCTGACCCTCAAGGCAGGTCCCGGGCCATCTACCCTGCCCTACGCCGTCCAGTTCAGCAGCAGCGCCGCGGCGGGTTCGGAGAGGCGGACGGCGCGGTTGCGATTCAGGGCGACGTTCCAATGATGGATGCCGATCACCGTCGGCTGGCCGTCCTCGTCCCAATACAGCAGGGGCGCGCCGCTCTGGCCCTTGAAGGTCTCGACGTCATGCAGGAGAAAATCGCCGCTGACGCCGGTAAGCACACCGGCATCCACCAAAAAGCTGTCCCAGGGATCCACCGGAAACCCGGCGACGCTGACCGCCAGCCGCCGGGCCTGGATGTCGCGCAGGCGGGCGGTGTCATAGCAGGCATAACGCAGCGGCGCGGTGTAGGGCGCCAGCGATTCCGCCACGCGCACCACTCCCAGGTCACCCGCCTCGCGTTGCACGGGGGTCGCGCCGTGGATCCATTCGGTCGTGCTGTTCCAATAGATTGCCGGCAGCCGTTGCGGCAGGCCCGACTGGCTGCCGCCCAGGCTGACATGGATCTCGCGCATCCAGCCGCCGTCATGGACGCAGTGGCCGGCGGTGAGGATCGTTTTGTCGCCCATCACCCAGCCCGAACCCACCTTGCGTGCACCATCGGGACCCACCATCTGCAATTGCACATGGGCTGACCAAGGAAAGTCGCCGGGCCGGGCCACCCGTGATAGGGTGGCACTCAAGTCCGCGAAAGCCGTCGTGCGGGCATCCCGGGCCGCTGGTTCCAGACCGGGCAGCGGCAACGGCACGCCAGCGGGTGCCGCGACCGGAGTCCCCTGCCCTTGCGCCAAGGCGTCGCTGCGGAAATTCGCCGGCAGCGGCGCCAGTTTCAGGCCTTCGTTGCCGCGGGGTCGCCAGCGCGGGACAGGGGCCTTGGCGGTCTTTCTGGAGGCTGCCTTCGCAGCTACCTTGGAGGGTGATGTCTTGGCCTTGGCCATCGAGAGCCGCTGTCGGACTCAGGTTAGTTGTTGACCGCCGGTCCAGCCCCCTCCGCCGGAGTCTTCGGGTCTGGCTTGTCCGACAGGTTGCTGGGGGATACTGTAGCCGACTGCATGCCGGCCAGAGCCGCCTGCTCCTTGAGCAACTGCTGCTGCGCCTTGAGATGATTCGTCTGCGCTTCCAGCAGGCTCTTTTCCGCCGCCAATTCCGATTTCTCCCGGTTGACGTTGACATTCACCAGGGTGGGCACCGCGGAAGCCGCGGTCGTGGTCACCGTCTTCAGCAGCCCGGTGAAGGCCTTCGCCGGGCTGGGGCGATCGATCGAGAACCCCGTCGGCATGCCATCGGCCAGGGTCAGGGTCGTGTTGCTCTGAACCAGCGGTGCCCGGCGGAACGGAAAACAGGCCACCACCTCCAAGTTCGGCACGGTCACCGTCTCACGGGCGATCAGGTTGAGTCGGGCAATCTCAAACCGCAGTTCCAGGGTGGTCGGCGGATGAAACAGCACCCCGTCGCGCTGCAGGGTGTCGATCTGGGCGAGGTCATCCCGGGTCACCGCCTTGCCACCGGCCAGGCCCTGGCCAAAACAGCCCGTCGTCCCAGTGGCCGCCGGACAGATCTGAACCTCCACGCCGTGACCGCGGATTCGGGTCAGCACCCGCTCGCGCTCGTTCACATCCAAGGGATCGAAGGTGTAGGAAAACGGCGGCATGGCCTCGCGCACCGTCTTCAAGTCGCCGTTCTGCGCCCCGCCGCCGGCGATCTTGAAGACGCTGATCGTCGTGTCGACCAGGTCGGTGACGATGCCCGGCGTCTGATCCGTCGTGTTCAACTCGACGTTGGTCAGCAGGCCTTTGGCGTTCACCGTCACCGGTTTCGTCGTCTTGTCGTCGAACAACGGGTTCTTCGACCAGGCCAGATGGTAGTCGCGCCGCGAATCGGCGACGATTTCCTGGGTGACCGTGACGGCGTAACCGGTGGGATCCGTCTTGCTGGGCCCACCCTGGATCGTCAGCAGCGCCTTGGGCAGCCTGTACCAAAGCCCCACCCGGGCGTGTTTTTCCGGATGGCTGGGATCGACAGCGGTCGAGCGGAAGGACGAGCAGCCCGGCAGCAGGGCTGTCAGAAGGAGAAGGCCCATGAGGTTGGGCAGGGAGCGCATGGTTAATCCTCGTTACGGTTTAAGGAAATTGCGCAGTATAGCCAAAGTGCCGGCCTGGCATCAAGAAGTTTTGTTAGACCGGATTCGTATTATCTGGACGCGTCGCGTTCTTGATGGCGTTCCTCCCTGCCCCGATCGGGCGCCCTGGGACAGGGCGCCCTACCTGCCCCCTGCCCTTCAGCTCCACAGATTCCGGTCGAGCGTGCGGTAGTTGACCGCTTCGAGCACGGAATCGGCGTCGATGCGGTCGCGGCACTTCAGGTCGGCGAGGGTGCGCGCGACCTTTAAGATGCGGTCGTGGGCGCGGGCGCTGAAGTTCAGTTCGCCCATCTGGTGCTCGAGGAAGGCGGCGCCCTCGGTGTCGAGTTCGCAGTGTCTCTTGATGAGGCGCGGGGTCATCTGGCTGTTCGTGTGGATGCCGCGGCTGCCGCGGAAGCGCGCGGCCTGGACGGCGCGCGCCTGTTCGACACGGGCGCGGATGGCGGCCGAGGTTTCGCCGGGCGCGGCACTGGCGAGCGCGCGCGGATCGACGCGCGGCACCTCGAGATGCAGGTCGATGCGGTCGAGCAGCGGCCCGCTGATGCGCTGGCGGTACTTCTGCACGACACCCCCGCTGCAGCGGCAGGCGCGCTGGGGGTCGCCGTGGAAACCGCAGGGGCAGGGATTCATCGCCGCCACGAGCATGAAGGAGGCGGGAAAGGTGACGCTGCCGGCGGCGCGCGAGATCGTCACCCGCCCGTCCTCGAGCGGCTGACGCAGCACCTCCAGCGTGCTGCGCCTGAACTCGGGCAGTTCATCGAGGAAGAGCACCCCATGGTGGGCGAGGCTGACCTCGCCTGGCCCGGGGTTGCTGCCACCGCCGAGCAGGCCGGCGTCGCTGATCGTGTGGTGCGGCGGCCGGAAGGGCCTCGTGGCGACAAAGGACCGTCCTTCGCCGAGCAGACCGGCGGCGCTGTGGATCTTCGTCGCCTCAATGGCCTCCTCTTCGCCCATGCCGGGCATGATGGTGGAGATGCGCTTGGCGATCATGCTCTTGCCGGTGCCGGGCGGGCCGACCATGAGCAGGTTGTGGCCGCCGGCGACCGCCACCTCGACCGCACGGCGGGCGTCGTGCTGGCCCTTCACGTCGGCGAAGTCGGTGTCATACACTGCCGCCGCCGCCAGGTTCTCGGCGGCGCGGCAGGGCTCGGGCGGCAGCTCGATGTCGCCCTTCAGATAATCGACCACCTCGCGCAGGTGAGCGACGCCGACGATGTCGATGCCGGCGACGACGCTGGCCTCGGCGGCGGCGCGTTTCGGCACCAACAAACGGCGGCGTCCGCGAGAGCGGGCTTCCAAAGCCACCGCCAGCAGACCGCGCACCGGCCGCAGGTCACCGTTGAGGGCGAGTTCTCCGATCATCGCCGTTTCGGCCAGGGTGGCGATGGGAATTTTGACCCGGTGGGCGATGAGCGAGACCGCGATGGGAAGATCGAACCCCGAGCCCTCCTTGCGCAGGTCGGCCGGGGCGAGGTTGACCGTGGTGACGCCCTCGTTCATGGCGTAGCCACAGGAGGCGATGGCGGCGACGACCCGCTCGCGGCTCTCGCGCACTGCGACATCGGGCAGACCGACGATGCACATCCGCGGGTTGCCACCGCCGTCGTGAGACTCGATTTCGACCTCGACCGCGTTGACGCCGGCGAGGGTGGCGGAATAGGTGCGTGCAACCATGCGCTTTCACCCTAGAGGAAAGATGCATTCAGGCAAGCTGGAATCCCTAGTTGGTGTCGTGGATGAGCCGTCCAGCCAGCCAGGTCTTCAGCACCTGCGTCTGCGGCAGGTCGTCGAGCGGGCAGAGCAGGGGATCACGGTCGACCAGAATGAGGTCCGCGAACTTGCCTGGCTCAATGGCTCCGGTGTCCTGCTCCAGCTTGAGCAGCCAGGCATTGTTCGTGGTGTACAGACGCAGGGCCTGCTCGCGCGTGAGCGCGTGCTCCGGATGGACCGGTTGGTCGAGCCCGCGCGCCTGGCGGCTGACCGCCGTCCACAGGCCGAGCCAGGGGTTGTAGGGGTTGATGCTGCGCAGCGAGCCGATCTTCTGCATGTGATCGCTGCCGCCGCCGACCAAGAGGCCCTGCTCGAAGCACGTCCGCAGGGGCTGGAACAGGGCCATGCGCTCGTCGCCGAAGTGATGCGTCAAGGTGCGGCCGTCGAGGTGCAGCCAGATCGGCTGCAGGTCGACGCAGATGCCGAGGCGGGCGGCCTTGGCGATCGATTCCGGACTCATGAAGTTGCAGTGGGTGATGCAGCTGCGGCTGTCGCGAATGGGGAAGTCGCGGTTGACGTCCTCATAGGTGTCGACCAGCAGCTTCACGGCGCCGTCGCCGACCGAGTGGGCGGTGAACTGCAGGCCGGCGCCGGCGATCTTGGCGACGAGCTGGCGCAGGCGGTCAGCGGGAATCTTCTGTTCGCCTCGGTAGGCGGGATCGCGGATGCCGTAGGCGTCGCTGACCCCCCAGGGCAGACCCATGAGGGCGCTGCCGGTGAGCATGCCACCGTCGAGGAAGACCTTGGTGCCGATGATCTGGAGCAGGGGATCGGGGCGGGTGAGGGGATGCTTCAAGATTTCCTCGACCGCCCGCTCCGTGGCCGGCCACAGGCCGAGCGGGCTGAAGCTGGCCGACAACCGCAGGCGCACGGGCAGTTCGCCGGCGTCGCGCATCTTCTGGTAGAGCTTCATCGCGGCATCGGTCGCCCCGCGATCCGCCACGGTGGTGAGGCCGACCGCGCTGTAGTCGCGAAACAGCTCGAGCGTGCGCTGGTAGGTGTCCGCCTCGGTCGGGTTCTTGCGCCGGACCGTCGCCTTCACGCCGGGGCTGTAGCCACGGAGCAGCCCCGTGGGTTCGCCTCCGGCATCGGTCTCGACCTTGCCGGGATGCCCCTCGGGCAGGCGGAAGTGACGGTCAATGCCGGCGAGCTTGAGCGCCAGGCTGTTGAGCATGGAATCCGGCCCGGTGGAAAAGATGACCGGGTTCGCCGGAGCGGCGGCGTCGAGTTCGGCACGGGTCGGGTAGCGCTTTTCCTCAAGGCGGGTGATGAAGACCTGGCGCAGCGACAGCAAATCACCGGGCTGGCTCACGGCCGCGCGCGCTTTGAAGTAGGCCAGAACGTCGGCGATTCGCTGCATGTCCGGAAGCTCATGGTCAAACTCGGTCATCGCCGCGCCGGGATGGACGTGCGAATCCATCAGCCCGGGCATCAGCGTGCGACCGCCGAGATCGAGCAACTGGGTGGTGTCGCCCTTGAGCGCGAGCACCTCGGCGTTGACGCCGACGGCGGTGATGCGGCCGGCCTCGATGGCGACCGCCTCGGCCACACGTGACTGCGGGTCGAGGGTAAGGACGCGGCCGTGGTGCAGGATGAGGTCGGGCGCGGCTTCAAGGCCGGCGGACGCGGCAAGCAGCAGGAGGAGCAGGCGGTGCATGGCCAAACCAACGCACCGGCGGCGGCCTTTCCTGCCGGCAGTCAGCGACCGGAAGTCGGTTCCGCCAGCACGCGCGCCAGCCAGTCGCGCAGCTGCCGGCGCTCGGGCAGGTCGCGCAGGACCCAGGCGTCGCTGTGGTTGCGGTAGGGCAGGGGAACAAAGGTCCAGTCGCCCTTCATCCCACTGGCGCGCAGCCAAGCCTCGGTGGCGGCGGTGCCACCGCCCTCCTGGCTGATGAACTGCGGCCGGCCGCGCAGACGCGCCAGTCGTTGCAGCGCCGCGGCCCGGTCGGAGTCCGGATAGGGCCAGGTGCGCACGCCGTCGTAGTGACTGTGGCAGACCAAGGCGCGCCAGAGGCCGGCGATGGCGTCGTCGTGCAGACCGAGGTGGTTGCAGGCGATGCTGCCGCGGGAGAAACCGCACAGCACGACGCGGTCGGGATCACCGCCGAAGCGCTCGCAGGCCTCGCGCACCGCCTCGCGGCAGTAGCGTTTCGAGGCCTCGACATCCCCCCACCAGCGCGTCGCGGTTCGCCAGCCGTCCGGCACCTGCTCAACAAACGGCAGGCAGAGCCAAAGAAACCCGCGTCCGCCGCTCGCCCCATAGCCGAGGCGGCAGCCCTCGGGCAGACCCTCGCAAGTGTCGCCATAAGCATTGCGGTAACCGCCGTTGCCGGGCCACTCGACCAGCACCGGCAATCGGGCCTCCGGACGCCAGTCGGTCGGCAGATACAAGGTGTGGCGGACCCCGCTGTTCTCCCAGCCCGGAGCCTGGTGCCAAACGCGTCGCCCCGGCGCCGGCTCGGCCGCTTCGACGGCCGGCACGACCAGATCGGCAGGAACACTGCCGAGGTCGGGCAGGACGGGCAGGGGCGTGGGAGCGCCGAGCAAGCCGGTGGCCGCCAGCAACCACCGTGCTGGCCTAACAAAAAAAAGGAAGATACAGTCCATCACAAAAACCTCATTCTCCATGCCATTGCTGATGATTCACTCGGAAAGTTGTCGCTTTCAATCGTGTCAACCTCCCGCGGTTTCCCATCCCTCAAGGTTCTCCTCACGCTGCTCATCGCATGGGAATGCGCAAACGATTCGCCTTTGGAAAAAGACGGTCGTGCGGGACTGCCAGCGCGGCGACTTGGGACGCTGCGCTCGAATGTGGCCGATCATGGCATGGCATGCCCATCGCGAGGCATCCCTGAGTCGTCTGGCTTTGGTCATCCGCGTGAGCCCACATTCGCTCAGGCATTTGTTGCGCAGCTTGCCTTTGATGCTCTGGATGAAAGAATTTCGCACCGGCTTGCCATCTTCGAGCCAGAACTGCGCCACGCCATGCTCGCCGGCCCAGCGTGCCATGGCCGCCCTAAAGTGAAGGATCCAACCCGCCAACAACGTGCCGAAGAGACGGGAGGGCTGCCTCAACCTGACATCGTTCGTTTTCGAAGCAACGTCCGGGGCGCCCCGATGACTTGCGACACCGCGTCTTCGATCCTTTTTTAACCCCTCGGGATGTCAGCAAAGGCATCCGGCTGGACTTGTTCATCTGCCACCGCATCCCTGGCCATCACGGAGGACCAACAGAGCCGTTCACGCCCCGAAGAATACGGTGAGTTTGTATTGGAGTTCCCCCAAGGCGAAGCAATTCTTGCCGCCAACGAGTTCTGAACCGTCATCCGCCCACCGTGCAAACCGCCCGCGACTACAAACGCTACGCCGTCCTTTATGTTGACGACGAGGAGATGGCCCTGAAGTTCTTTCAGAAAACCTTCGGCGCCGAATTTCAAGTGCTGACCGCCAGCAACGCCGACGAGGGCCTGAAGCTCATCGAGGAAATGGGCGACGAGATCGGCGTGTTGCTCACCGACCAGCGCATGCCCGGCCAGGGGGGTGTCCCGCTGCTCGAGCGGGCGCGCCAACTGCGGCCCAAAATGGTGCGCATCATCATCACCGCGTACGCCGACTTCGGTGTCTCGGTCGATGCCAACCATCTCGGCAACATCTTCCGCTACATCTCCAAGCCGCTGCAGGTCGAGGACATGCGCAACACGCTGCACCGTGCGATGGACTTCCATCGGCTGCAACAGGAGCGCGACGAGCTGCTGAGCGAAAAGCTGTCGGCGCTGCAAAGCATGGCCATCACCGACCGCGTCATCAGTCTCGGCGTGCTGGCCTCCGGCATCTGCCAGAGCCTGCGCAATCCGCTTGATGCGGTGAAAACCTTCCTCAACCTCGTGCCGGCGCGCCGGCGCGAGCAGGAGATTCAGATCGACCGCCTCCGTGATCCCGGTTTCTGGCGCGATTTCCACGGCCGTGTGCTGGAGCAAACCCGGCGCATCTCCGAGGCCATCGGCTTGCTTGACGCCAACGGCGGCAATGAGCTCGAGGAAGTCGAGCCAGCCTCGCTGGTGGCCGCCTGCATCGATGCTGCCCGCGCCAGCGCGGGTGCCAGGGGGGTCCGCCTCGAGAACCTGATTCGGGGACCGCTGCCGGTTTTGCGCGCCCATCCGGCACGCTTCACCCGCCTCTTCGAAGTCCTTCTGACCAACGAAATTGACCTGCTCGGCGAGGGCAAGTCGGTCTCGGTCACGGCCGCGGTCAACCGCATGGCTGACACACCGGTCAGCATCACGTTTGAGATCCGCGATGACGGGCCCGGGCTGCCGGAGGAAGCCCTGCGCCCCATCTTCGACCCGTTCTGCATCCGCCCGGAGGGCGCGGAAAAGTTCGGGCTCGACCTGCTCGGCGTCTACTTCCTCGTCCACCACCACGGCGGCCACATCGAGGCGGGCAGTGTGCCGGGCGAAGGCACCACCTACCGGCTGGAATTCCCGCTTCTCGTGGAAAGCGAGGGCCAGGCCTCCAGCAGCCGCGACTTCGTCACCAGGGTGCTCATGAACGACGCCCTCTGGGAACGCCTGCTCGCCGGCGACTGAAGCACGCCGCAGCAACCCACAAAAAACGGCCGCCTGGAAACAGGCGGCCGTTTGTGTGAGGGGGTCTGGGAAGATTACTTCTTCTCGATGCCAATCAGTTCGACTTCGAAGATCAGGGTTTCACCCGGGCCAATGTCGGCACCGGCGCCGTTGTCGCCGTAGGCGAGCTCGGAGGGGATGAAAAGCTTGTACTTGGAGCCCACCGTCATCAGCTGCAGGGCCTCGGTCCAGCCCTTGATGACTTCCTGGACGCCAAAGGTGATCGGCTGGCCGCGCTCGACGCTGCTGTCGAAGACC
Source organism: Prosthecobacter sp. (assembly GCA_044345215.1). Taxonomy (GTDB): domain Bacteria; phylum Verrucomicrobiota; class Verrucomicrobiia; order Verrucomicrobiales; family Verrucomicrobiaceae; genus Prosthecobacter. The sequence continues at coordinate 22,652 of JBIJBO010000029.1, forward strand.
TTGCCGTTGAGCAGCGTGCCGTGGTAGTGGACGTTGACGCGGTCGGTGGCGACCGGCTTGGCGCCCTCGCTCTTCTTCAGCACTTCATACTGCAGGCCGCTGGCGGTGGTGACAACACCCTCGCGCTTGCCGTTATCGGCAAGGAACTTGGCTCCGGCAGCCTTGGTCTCACCCGCCTTGGCCATCTGGGTCTTCTCCATTTCGGCCTGCTTGGCCTGCATGACGGTCTCGAAAGCCTTCATCGCCGCTTCGAGCTCCTCCTGGGTGTACTTCGAGGGCTTGCCCTCGAACTTGTCGCGCATGGCCTGCAGGAACGAGTCGAGCTCGACCTCCACACCCTGCTGTTTGAAATTGTTGGCGATGTTGCCGCCGATTTGGGAACCGATGAAGTAGCTGACTTTGTCCATGGGAGCTTTGGTCGCGGCGGGCTCCTTGGCGGAGGCGTTCTGCGCGGGGAGTTGGGCTGCGGCCACCAGGGTCGCGCAGACAAGGGTGAGAGTGGATTTCATGAGGCGGCGAGACTCGGGGCGAAGCTGCGGGCGGTCAACCGAAGAAAAAGGCTGCCGGGGCAATTTTGCAGGCTCAGGCTCGGCGGCCACCACCGGGCTTGGCGGCACGGCCGCCGCGGAACCAGCAGCGCACCACGGTCTCCCAGCCGGGGGCCGAATCGATGCTCAAGCGCGCGCCAATGATGTTGGCGCGGTGGCGCATGACGCGCAGGCCGATGCCATCCGATTTGGCGCCATTCGGATCAAAGCCGATGCCGCGGTCACGCACCTCGAGCACGCAATCTCCATCGTGGCGGACGAGGGTGATCTTGACCAGATCGGACTTGGAGTGGCGGATGGCGTTGCTGAGCGCCTCCTGGGCGATGCGGTAAAGGTGGGTCTCCTGGCTGGCGTCGACAGCGCGCACGGCCGTGTCGATCTCGGTGACGCACTGGATCTGGCCGGCGGCGTTGGCGTGCTCGGCAAGCAGGAGCAGGCCGCCGGCAAGACCACGGTTGCGCACGGCAGCCGGTGACAGGCCGTGCGAGATGCGACGCGCCTCGCGAACGGTCTCGCGCAGAATTTCATAAACGCGCTCGCCATCCTGCCGCTGGCGACCCTCCAGTCCCTGGTTCAGCACTTCCAGCATCGCCGCCGCCCCCGCGAGCATCTGCCCGAGGCCGTCATGAAGGTCGTTGCCGATGCGTGTCTGCTCGTCCTCGACGACTCGGACCAACTCGGACTCCAGGCGCATGCGTTCGGTGACGTCGATGGCGGTCGTGACAAAACCGTCGGGACTGCCGTCCGGCCGGTGCAGGATGGAGGTCTGCGCCTCGGCATGGCAGATGCTGCCGTCCTTCCGGCGGAACCGAAAGGGATCGGCGATCCACTCGGCCTCGCCACTCAGCAGCTGCTCGATGCGCTCGCGCGCAAGTTCCGCCTGTGAAGGCTCCAGGTCGTAGAGGTTCCAGACCACCTTGCCGCGCAATTCATCGGCGCGATAGCCCGAGATGCGCTCCGCGGCACGATTGACGCCACGAATGACCCCCTGGGCGTCGAGGATGAGAATCATGACGCTGGCGTCGCGGAACAGGGCCTCATAGAACTGGCTCTTCTGCCAGAGGTTCTGCACCGCCGTCTTCTGCGCCGAGATGTCGGTGAAGACGACCACCCCGCCGGCGGGGCGACCTGACGCATTCCGGAAAAAAGTCGGCGCCGCTTGGGTGTGCACCTCCTGACCCTTGGCATGCCGGAGGCTCAACTCCAGCGTGCGGCGGCGGTGCGGCTCACTCGCCGCCTTGTCGAGTCGCCTGGCGGCACTGGCGCGCGTGGACTCGGCACAGAGCTCGATGAGGGGTGAGCCGAGCAGGCTTGCCTTGGTGCGACCGAGCAGACGGGTGAGGCGACGATTGACCGCCGTGATGACGCCGGCGTTGTCGACGAAGACCACCCCGGTCGTGTTGTTCTCAAAGAGGCCCTGATACTGGGCGGCCGTGTACCCCTTTCGCAGCAGTCGCTCCGGCACCGGCTGTTCCGAACTCGGGGAACGCTTCATGGCAGGGCATTCAGGCGTCGTCCTCCACCCACTCGGCCATCAATCGGCCGAGCTTGCGTTTCAGGCCCACCTTGCCAGCCGCCGACAGGCGGTCGATGAACAGGATCCCGTTGAGGTGGTCGATCTCATGCTGAAAGGCGCGCGCCAGCAGGCCGTCGCACTCCCAGGTGTGGTGGGTGCCGTCGAGGGTCTGGAATTGGACCTTGACCTCGACACTGCGGCGGATGTCGCCGCGCAGGCGCGGAAAGCTGAGGCAGCCCTCCTCGCCGGTTTCCTTGTCCCTGCCAAGCTCAAGCACCGGGTTGAGGAAAATCACCGGCATGTGCTCCGGCATCCTTGCGGGCTGGCCGTCGATGCGCAGGAAGGTCAGGCAGTCGGGATTGTGCGAAACGTCGATGACCGCGATCTGGAGATCGACCGCCACCTGCGGCGCAGCCAGACCGACGCCGTTGGCGGCGTTCATGGTCTCGATCATGTCTTCCGCCAGGCGGCGGACCTCCGGGGTGACTTCCTGGACAGGGCGGCACTTGGCGCGCAGCACGGGCGCGGGATAACGGACGATGGGCAGGATCATGCGGGTTCTTCAATTAACCCCATCCTGCGGCTTCCTTCACGCTCTTTCTTGCGAAGCCGTCCCCCCGGTCGCACCGGAGGCGCGACCGGGGAGCGGAAGACGGCGTTCACAAATCCTTGTCCGTAACGGCGCCTTCGCTGGCGCTGACACAAAGCTTGGCGTACTTGGCGAGCACCCCGCGTGTGTACCGGGGCTTGGGCTGCTTCCAGGCCTTGCGGCGCTCGGAGAGTTCCTTGGCCGGCACGCCGAGCGTGATGGCGCGCTTCTCGGCGTCAATGGTGATCGGGTCGCCGTTCTTGATGAGGGCGATCGGACCGCCGACAAAGGCCTCCGGCGTGACGTGACCGACAACGAAGCCATGGCTGCCGCCGGAGAATCGGCCGTCGGTGATGAGGGCGACGTCCTTGCCGAGGCCCTTGCCCATGATCGCCGAGGTCGGCGAGAGCATTTCGCGCATGCCAGGACCGCCCTTCGGCCCCTCCATGCGGATGACGATGACGTGGCCCTTCCTGACCTTGTCGTTGAGGATCGCCTGCAGCGCCTTCTCCTCGGAATCGAAGACGATGGCCTTGCCGTTGAAGCTCAGGCCCTCTTTGCCGGAGATCTTGCCGACGGCGCCCTCGGGACAAAGGTTGCCCTTGAAGATCACGAGGTGGCTGTCCTTCTTGATCGGGTTCGACAGCGGACGGACGATCGGTTGGCTCTTCGGGTAAACGATCTTCGAGTTGCGCAGGTTCTGCTTCATCGTCCGGCCGGTGACGGTCAGGCAGTCGCCGTGCATCAGGCCCTCCTCGACGAGCATCCGCATGAGCGGCACGGTGCCGCCGATGCGGACGAGGTCGTTCATGAAGAACTTGCCGCTCGGCTTCAGGTCGGCCAGCACCGGGGTCTTCTTGCCGATGCGAACGAAGTCCTCGAGGCTGAGCTTGACGCCGGCACTGTGGGCGATGGCGATCAGGTGAAGCACGGCGTTCGTGCTGCCGCCGAGGGTGATGATGAGGGTGATGGCGTTCTCAAACGCCTCCTTGGTCATGATGTCGCGCGGAGTGATGCCCAGCTTGATCAGATTCATGACGGCGGCGCCGGCATCAAAGCAGTCGATCAGCTTTTCGTTCGAGACCGCCGCCTGGGCGCCCGAGTTCGGCAGGGACATGCCCATCGCCTCGATCGCGCTGGCCATGGTGTTCGCAGTGTACATGCCGCCGCAGCTGCCTTCGCCGGGAATGCTGCGCTCCTCGATCTCGGCCAGTTCCTTGTCGTTGATCTGGCAGTTGGCGTGCTTGCCGACCGCCTCAAAGACGGTGACAATGTCGGCATCCTTGCGGTCGGGGCCGACGCAGCCTGGCAGGATGGTGCCGCCGTAGACGAAGACGCTCGGCCGGTTCATGCGCGCCATCGCCATCAGGCAGCCCGGCATGTTCTTGTCGCAACCGCCGATGGCGACGTAGCCGTCAAAGCCCTCGCAGCCGACAACCGTCTCGATCGAATCGGCGATCACCTCGCGCGAGACCAATGAATACTTCATGCCCTCGGTACCCATCGAAATGCCGTCGGAGATGGTGATGGTGTTGAAGACAACGCTCTTGCCGCCGGCGGCATCGACACCCTTGGCGGCCTCCTCTGCCAGACGGTCGATGTGCATGTTGCAGGGCGTCACCATGCTCCAGGTGCTGGCGATGCCGATCTGCGACTTCTGGAAGTCCTCGCGCTTGAATCCGACCGCGTGCAGCATGGCGCGGCTGGCGGCGCGCTCGACACCATCCACGACGCAGGCGGAATGTTTGCGGTGCAGGGACTCGGACTTGTTGGAGGCGGCTTTCTTGGGCATGGGGTAAACTCCAACATCGGCGATGCCAGCCCGCTGCGCAACTGCCTCTGTGGGGCGGGGGATCTCAGATTCCGGAAAAGGACGGGCCAAGGCGCCCCGCCCGTTTCCAGCCCCCTCTGAAATTTGAAATTTGAGATCTGAAATGGGCCCCGCCCCCCTCACCAGGAGTAGTGCACGGTGTAGGTCAGCGTCTGCTCTTCACCGGGTTTCAAGGCCACCCGAAACTCGATCGTCTGGGCATCGGTCTTGGCGAAGGGCCGGCTGGGCTCGCGGATCTCCCAGTTTTGCCAGCGGTACAGGTGCTCCACCACGCGGATCTCGACGGCCTCGTGCTCCTTGCGGTTGCGCACCTTGATCTCAAAGCTCTCGTCCACCCAGCGGTTGCCGCCGTCGGTGCGGAAGTTCAGGCGCTTGCGCTCGCCTCGCAGGTCAAAGGCGTTGCCCGTGAACAGCCGCAGGGTCGCGTCGCGCGCCGTGTGGTCGATGGCATCCTCGCCGACGAAGTGCAGGCGGCCCTCGTCATCCTGGCGGTAAAACCGCACCCTCCCCTTCGGCAGCGGCAGGCCGAGCCGGTTGTCCTTCGTGTTGGCGATCTCGCGCAGGATCCACACCTTCGGATTGCTCTCCGTCCCGTAGTTCTCGTCGTGGCGGAGGTTCTCCGGGTTGTAGCCGCGGTAGCGGTTCGGATCAATGAAGGCGCCGTCATAGACATACAGGCGCTCGGCCTGGACGCCGGCGGCGCGCACGAACTCGACCTGCTTGGTCTCGCGATCGCGCAGGTTCGTCGCCAAGGGCAGGGTGTAGAGGTGGAAATCGTCGAAGGCCTTTTCGGTGACCTGGGGCATGTCCTTTGGGGCCAAGGCCATCAGGCCCGCTCCAACACCGCGGCCAGACCCTGCCTCCGGCTGCAGCTTGGCGACATCGCCGGCCACGAGCTGCAGGGTGGCATCGCGGAAGGTCTTGCCGCTCTGGTTGTCGAGCGTCACCCAGCCGGTCAGATCCACCACCTCGCCTTTCTCCGGTGCCACAGCGTTGTAGGTCGCCTCCCAGCTCATGCCGCCGGTGACGTAGCACAGCTCGGCGTCGAGTTTGCCGGCCGCACCGGCGTGCAGTTTCCACTCGAGCGAGGGCTTGAGGATGGCCTCATCGGCGAGGGCCGGAAACCGCGGCTCGCCCGGCAGGCTGAACTGCAGCTGGCCGTCGACCTCGATGACCGGCTGCCCGCCGCCGCCCTGGCTGGCATGCGCCATCTGCGACTGGTAATAGGCCTGGCCGTAGCGCTGCATGGCGGCTCCGGCGTGCGGCACATAGCCGCTGCGGATGACCTTGCCGCGCACCACGCGGTCGGGCTTGTTGGGTTCGCGCACGAAGAAGTCGATTTCCTTGCCCTCGTGCAGCGACAGCAGGAGTGTTTGCGACACCGGATCAGCGCGGTAATTCTGTTCGAGCACGGCGAGCGCCACCTTGCCCGCCGGGTCGCGCAGCAGCACGGAATCGGGCTCGAGGTGGGCCGTGGTGTCGGCGTAGCGCACCTCGTTGACGCCCTCCTTGAGGTCGAGCGACAAACGCTCGCGCACGACACCGAAATTCTGGTTGTAGACCGTCAGCGAGGTCTGGGCCTGCAGGCCGACGGTGGCGCCCAGGAGGAAGAGCAGGGGTTTCATGCCGGCATCTTGCCGGAAGTGTCCACCGCTTGTCAATGTCGCTGGTGGCTCAGTCGAGTTTCCAGTCGACTTCGACCTTCTGTTCGCGGTCGTTGCGGTCATGGTACTTCACGTAGCCGTGCCTGGCGCCGTACTCGTGAACGCACTTGGTGACCTTGACGTCGTAGGCGCAGTATTCGGCGATCTCGACGATCTTGCCCTGCTTCCACCAGCGCAGGGCGTCGAGGCCATCGGCGGTCTTGCCCATGCCGAGGCTGGCCGAGGCGACGGCATCGAGCTTGAGCCGGTGGCCGAGGCGCTTTTCCAGGTCGACCAAGAGATCAAAACTGTGAGGCAGATCCGCGGGATCAAACATGAAGTCAGATCCCTTCAGAACCTCGTAGTCGAAACTGATGTGGTTGAAACCGACGACCAGCCCGGCGGCTTTGAGCTGCTTGATCAGTTCAGGCGCCTCCTCCTCCTGGTAGATGCGGTACTCGCCGAGCCTGGTGCTGTAGGTCACCGCGACCGAGATGCCCATCTTGTGCTTGTTGCCCCAGCCGCCGACGTCGTTGGCGGTGCGGCGCGTCTCCAAATCGAAGTAGACGATGTCCCGGGCCATCCGTTAGAGACGGTAGACGATGCGCGCCTTGTCCATGTCGTAGGGCGACATCTCCAGCTTCACACCGTCGCCGATGACGAGGCGGATGAACTTCTTGCGCATCTTGCCGGAGATGTGGGCGAGCACTTCATGACCGTTCTTGAGCTTGACGCGAAACATGGTGCCTGCGAGCACGGCGGAGATAACGCCCTCGAGTTCAATGGCTTCCTCTTTCTGCTTCAGATCCGGATCCTCCGGCGGCGGCGGCGGCGGGCGCGAGCTGACCACGCCGCGCGGCGGGCCGCTCGGCCGGCGCGCGGGGCCACGGTTGCGGTTGCCGGGTTTGTTGGAACGGGGAGGAGGCATGAGGAAGCTGCGGGAACCGGATCGTTGGAAAGGGAACAGAGTGTCCGTATCCAGACTCTTGACAAGGGATTCTTTTTCGCCGCCGCGCTTCACCGCAAAAAATCGCTGGCGCGCGCCCGCGAAACGGTTATTTTGCGCGTCCGTTGATGGTGGTCGTAGCTCAATGGTAGAGCCCCAGATTGTGATTCTGGTTGTTGCGGGTTCGAGCCCCGTCGATCACCCCACCGCGCCACTCACCCACGAGGGCCGCCCGGCATGCCTTCCCGACTGGAATCCGCCCAAACCGCCCTCGGCCACACCTTTCGCAACCCGCGGCTGCTCGACGATGCCCTCACGCACGGCAGTGTCGGTCCAAAATCTGGGAAGACCCGGTGGAAAACGAACCAGCGACTGGAGTTTCTCGGCGATGCGGTCCTGCAACTCGTGCTTTCGGAGTGGCTCTACGAGCACTTTCCCGACGAGGACGAAGGCGGCCTGACCAAGCGGCGGGCGCAGATGGTCTCTGCACGTGCCCTGGCCGGCGTGGCCAAGCGACTGGATCTCGGGCTTTTTCTCACCCTTGGCCGTGGCGAGGAAAGCCATGGCGGCCGGGAGCGGGAAAACATCCTAGCCGATGCTCTTGAGTCGCTGCTTGGGGCGATCCATCTGGATGGTGGCATCGAAGCCGCGCGTGCCTGGGTACGCCTCCACTTCGGACCTGAAATCGAGGGGGCCGTGCAATTTTGCGACGAAACCAATCCGAAGGGCCGACTCCAAGAAATCTGCCAGCGGGTGGGACCTGTGGCTCCCTCCTATGCCATCATCGCCAGCGCCGGCCAGGATCATGCGCGGATCTTCACGGCCGAGGTTTTCTGGAACCGGATCGCGCTGGGGCGCGGAGTCGGGGCCACCAAAAAGCAGGCGGAGAGTGAAGCAGCCCGACAGGCCCTCGAACACCCGGATTTGGAAGCCCGATTGCGTTCCGGCAGCGGGGAAGGGTTGGCAACAAGCTGTGAACAGCCGGGCCAATAAGAGTGGCGCCAGTGCGCAAAGTGGGCATAAGGCCGAACTGTTGGCCGGACGGCACAGTCTGTCCGCAATCTTGTTGAGGGGTTGCACAAGCGTGGAACCCCTTTGTCATCGTCATGGAACAGGCTTGTTCCAGTTCTTCACACCCCCTACGGCTAAGACGTACTTGGTTTTGAAATTCTTCATTTTATGAGGTCTGGGCACAACTCGCTTCGGAGAAGCTTTCGGGAACACGGCTCACCGCTTGCGCTGTCACGCGCTCCGCTGCACAATGTCCTTCTATGTCCAGCAGTCTCGGCACGCTTTTCCGCATCAGCACCTGGGGTGAATCCCACGGCCCCGGCGTCGGTGTGGTCATTGATGGCTGTCCGCCGCGTCTGCCGTTGACCGTTGAGGACATCCAGCGCGAGCTCGATCGCCGGCGCCCGGGCCAGAGCAAGATCGTCACGCCGCGCAAGGAAGACGACCGCGCGGAGATTCTGTCGGGCGTGCTCGACGGCCAGACCTTGGGCACTCCCATAGGCATTTTGGTGCGGAACACCGACCAGCGGCCCTCGGCCTACACGGAGATGCAGCAGGCCTACCGTCCAAGCCACGCCGATTACACCTATGATGCAAAGTATGGCATCCGCGCGGTTTCGGGCGGTGGTCGCGCCAGCGCCCGCGAAACGATTGGCCGCGTCGCCGGCGGTGCCATTGCCCGCAAGGTGCTGGAACATGCCCAGCCGGGTTACGCTTGCCTTGCCTATGTGAAGACGGTCCAGGAGTTGACTGCCGAGGTGCCGGATCAGCTCAGCACGGAGTTGATCGAATCCAACATCGTTCGAACCTGCGATCCGGCCGCCGCAGAAAGGATGATCGAGCGCATCGAGGCCATGCGCCGCGAGGGCAACAGTGTGGGTGGCGTCATCGAGTGTGTCGTCCAGGGGGTGCCACCCGGTCTCGGCGAACCGGTGTTCGACAAGTTGGAGGCGGATCTCGCCAAGGCGATGCTGAGTCTGCCGGCCACGAAGGGTTTTGAA
>JBIJBO010000141.1:0-9821 GCA_044345215.1 Prosthecobacter sp.
CACCGGCGCCTCGATCACCGTTTCGCCGCGCATCAGCGGCAGTTCGGGCCAGATCTCGGGCTTTTTGTCCCGGGTCATGTCATCGCTGTAGGGAATGCCGAAGTAGGCATCAAAACCCTGGCGCGTCGGCAGGAACTCAGGCTGGTCGCCAAGGTGCCACTTGCCGATGATGGCCGTGGCATAACCGGCATTTTTGAAGACCTCGGCCACCGTCGTCTCCGCGGGGTTCAGGCCCTTCGGTGCGACCGGCTGCAAGACAAAGGTGTTCTTGTCGCTGACATGCAGGTTGAGCCGGCGCGGGTAGCAGCCGGTCATGGCTGCGGCCCGGCTCGGCGTACAGACCCCGCTGGCCGAATAAAAGCTGGTCAGCTTCATCCCCTCCGCCGCCATGCGGTCGAGGTGCGGCGTGCGATGCTTCGTCAGCGGGTTGAAACAGGCGACGTCGCCATTCCCGAGGTTGTCGCAGAAAACGAAAATGACGTTTGGCTTCTCTGCCGCGAGACAGGCGAGCGCGGGCAGCAGCAGGCAGAGGAGCAACGGGCGCATGCCCATGAAAACCCCTCAACCCTCCGCTTCTTTCAGCACCGGCTTGCCGGCATCGACAAAGAGGGCGAAGACGCCGGCGAGCACGAAGGCAACCGCGCAGAGCCAGACGCCCTCATGAAAGTCGCGGTTGGTGTCGTAGGCGGCGAGCACGGCGGTGAAGAGGATCGGCTGAATGCCGGCACCAAAGTTGCCCCACATGTTCGACCAGCCAAAGAGCTGAGCCTGGTGTCTGCCGCTGATGTCCTGCATCGTCGTCCACATGGCCGGCAGGCCGATGTCGGCAAAGAAGGCGACCAGGCCAAAGGCGATCGCCATGCCCCAGCCGGTGTCGGTCCACAAGGCCAGCAGGTAGCAACCGGCGGCGGCGAACTTGGTGACCGACATCGGCAGCATGCGGCCGAGGCGGCGGCCGTGACGACGCGTGATCGCATCGGTGAGCCAGCCGCCAAACGGCAGGGCGGCGATGCCGATCGTCAGTGCGCCGGTCGTGATCAGGCCGGTCAGGCCGTCGTCGAGGCCCTTGACGAGCTTCAGGTAGTCGGGCAGCGACAGGATCAGAAAGGCCCAGCCAATGTTGGTGAAGAACTGCACGGCGTTGGCCAACCAGAGGTTGCCACTGGCGCAGGCGGCGAGGAACGGGAAGCGGCGCGGCGGCTCGCGCAGCGGTTGGAAGTCGCCGCGCCCCTCGGCGAGCAGGGCGATCTCGGCGTCGTTGCAGCGTGGGTGCAGGCGCGGGTGATCGCGAAACACCGTCCAGTAAGCGACCGCCACCGCCACACCGACCGCGCCATAAAGCCAGCCCGCCCAGCGCCAGTCGCCCGCCTGCAGAATGACATAGGCGGTCAGACCCGGCGCCACCGCGCCGCCGACGCGGCCGCCCCAGGAGATCAGGCTGCTGGCAAAGCCGCGCGCCTCGATGTGTGCCCACTTGGTCAGCAGGCCGCTGCTCGCCGGGTAATAGCCGGCCTCCGCGAGACCGCAGCCAAGCCGCGCCAGCAGCAGGGTGGTGAAACCCCAGGAAAAGCTGGTGGCGGCGGTAAAGATCGACCAAGTGGCGATGTAGACTGTGATGAGGATGCGCGTGCCAAAGCGGTCGCTCAGCCAACCCGCCGGCACCTGAGCCAAGGCATAGGCCCAAAAGAAGGCACCCTTGATCCAGTCGATCTGCCCTGCCGTCAGCTCAATGTTGCGCTTGAAGGAGTCCGAACTGAGGATGTTGGCCAGGCAGATGCGATCCAGATACATCAGGAACGCCACCGCCGTCGCCGTGGCGAGAATCTGGTGGCGGACACGGGTGGGAGCTTCGGGCATCGAAGGACTACGCGGTACCGGGGCCCGGCATTACGGGGGAAGGAATCTCAGATCTCAAATTCTGATCGCAGATCGTCGCTGACGGCGCAGGCACGCAAGCCTGCGAACCCGGGCATTCGCCGCAAGCGGGTTCCCGCGGACGAAACATCCGCTCCCCTGCCCTCAATAGAGCAGCAGGTGAATCTCGCGATCGGTGAGCAGGGCGCTGTCCTGAACGGCGAGCAGGTCGCCCATCTGTTCGAGGTTCTGCCACTGGGTGTCATAGCCGTCGACAAGCGGAAAATCCGTTTCCAGAAGCAGGGCGGGAACCTCGGCCGGCTGCTGGGTCAACTCAGGACCGGAAGCGGCGGGCTGCAGAAGCATCCAGCCGGCAGCCAGGGCCACGGCTGCCGCAACGGCCCAGGCGAGGCCGGGTCGCTCAGAAGCGGACATCCAAGAACACAGGCGGGCGAACCAGCCGCGATCCCGCGGGGACTGGCGGGCGGCGCGCAGGACATTCTGGGTGAAGTTGGGGCGCACCTCGATCCGCCGGCTCTGTCCGAGCAGCTTCCAGAGCGGATCATTGGGGGTGAGAGGGTCCATGACAATGCCTGCAACCGCGCCGGCACGGCAAAGTTGCATGGGCCAGCGCTTTTTTTTCAACCGGGCGGCCAGGCGAGCTCGCGGCCGGCGAGGAGGTGGACGTGCAGGTGCGGCACGGTTTCACCGGCATGGGGGCCGTGGTTGATGACGAGGCGGAAGCCGCTCTCCTTGACGCCAAGCTTTTCAGCGATGCGGCCGGCGGCCAGCAACAGGGCCCCGAGCGTGTCGCAGTCGCCCGCCCCGGCGGCACCAACGCGCGGGATGGGCTGTCTTGGCACGATCAGCACGTGCACCGGCGCCTGCGGGGCGATGTCGTGGAAGGCGGCCACGAGGTCGTCCTCGTAGATCAGCGGGGCCGGAATCTCGCGGTCGAGGATTTTCTGGAACAGGGTTTTGTCGGACATGATCGAAACGGAGGGCGCCGTCACTTGGCACGCGGCTGCATGTAGTAGAGACCGTTGGTGATGGCGTAGGCATTGGCCAGCGGCATGCGCTTGAGGGCGTGTTCCGCCCCCCAGGAATCGGAAAAGAGGGCCTCCTGGGTCTTGGCGTTGTAGCCGATGAGCAGGCGCATGTGACCGCCGCTGGCCTGGGGAACCTCCGGCTCGGGCAGCAGGCCTAGCGAGACGCTCCACATGAGCGGAATGCCCTGGTCAATCAGGCTGGCGAGGGTGCGCTGGAACTTGCCAAAGCCCGAGCGGTCACGCTCGGTACGCGCCGTGCGCAGGATTTCCCCGTCCATTTTGCCAACAATTTCCTCGATGTAGATGAACCCGTTGCGCGGGCTGGCGTCGACCTCGGGTTTTTTCGCTTTCTTCGCCTCGCGGTTGTAGTCGGCAACGCGGTCCATGAACTTGCGAAAGTCCCAGTCCTCGATGACACGCACACTGACGCCGAGCCGGCCCTCGAGCCGGTTGAGGGCCTCATACATCTTGTCGGGGCTGGTGCCGCCCTCGGAGCTGCTGCCGGCGATCTGGGCCATCTCATGCTGGTCGACCGGCAGACCGTAGTATTTGAACACGCGCTCGGCGGTGGCGACCGCGCAGTAGCCCTTGGGACCCTGATCGACCATGGGCACGCCGCGGATGACGACATCGCCGTTGTCGGCACGGGTGACATTGCCGGCGAGACTGCCTCGACCGACCGGCACACTGACATTGGCGGTGGCGTCAAGGCCCGAACTGGCCCCGCCCACCGGAGCGACGCGCAGGCGGATGAATTCCGCCTGGAACGGGATGCCGCGGCTCTTCACCTCGCGCTGAAAACTGGACTCGAGCAGGAAGGCGCTGGGCGGCCGGCTCCAGACCAGACCCTCGGCGGCGACGGCGCTGTTCCTGTCCTTGCCGCGCTCGACCGGCTGGACACCAAGCTGGCGGGTCAGCAGGTCGCGAAGTTCCTGCAGGCGCAACTCAAACTGCTCGCGTGTGGCGATGAGGGCCTCGGCGTCGCCGCGGTTGTAGATCGAGAAATTGAGGCGGTTCGGTCGACCCTCCGCGGAGAATTCCACGATGACCTCCTTGAGGGGCACACTGCCCTGCCAGAGACTGAGACCAGGGCCAAAGAAGCGCGCCTGATCCTTCTTGTCCGAGAGCCAGTCGAAACGCAGCGGCTGGAACTGCTGCTCAAACTGCACCGCGCTCCAGGCCCAGGCGGCCTCCCCGGTGACGAGGGCATCAAGCGGGCGGGCGGCCGGTTCCTGGGCACACAGGTCGGATTGCCAGAGGGCCAGCGACAGCAGAAGGGCGGGCAGACGATTCATGGGGCAGAACAGCATGCTTGCGGGCGGTTCATGTTCCGAGGAGAAAGGGAAAGCCTCAGTCGAAAAGGTCAAACTGACCGGCATCGCCACCGCGTCGTTGATCGAGTTCCTTGATCTCGTTGATGAACTCGCCCACGTCCTCGAACTGGCGGTAGACCGAGGCGTAACGGACGTAGGCAACGTGATCGAGGCGCTCGAGACGCTGCATGACTTTGGCACCGATGACGGTCGAGGGAATTTCGCGGTAGCCCTCCTCCTCAAGCTCGCTGGCGATGTCGTCGGCAGTCTGCTCGAGCTGCTCCATCTTGACCGGGCGTTTTTCGCAGGCCTTGACCAGGCCCGACATGAGCTTGTCGCGGTTGAAGGGCTGGCGGGCGCCGTTGCGCTTGACCACGCGCAGTTCCTCGCGCTCGACGATCTCGTAAGTGGTGAAGCGGAAGCCGCACTTCATGCACTCGCGTCGGCGGCGGATGGCGTGGCCCTCGCGCGCCTCGCGAGAGTCAATGACCTTGTCCTGGGAGCTTCCGCATTTGGGGCAGCGCATGGTGGGGTGAGTCAAGATGTCACCAAGCGACGCAATGGCAAGCGTCGCTTGCAGACCCGTCATTGCCGGCAGGCCGAGCAGATTTCATCGCCCTCGTCGGTGACGCGGAAGTGCAGGCTGGGATCATCGACCTCAGTCTTGCCGCAGCGTTGGCACTGGTGGAAGAACTCGGCGGCACCGCCGACCGCCTCCGCATAACGGGCGTGGCGACCGGCGATGCGGGCCGCGTGCAGGCGACCGCGGACAAAGCCGGGCGCGAAGACCAGGGCGTAGTTGAGCACGGCAAAGAAGATCGGGATGAGTGCCACCGGCGAGGAGACGACCATCAGCCCGAGCATGGCAGCGGAGAAGATCGCCACCCACTTGATCTTCACCGGCAACACGAAGAACAGCAGGATCTCCTCGTTCGGATAGATCGTGGCAAAGGCGAAGAGCAGGCTCATCTGCAGCCAGTAACCGTCGGCCGTGTAACCGAACAGCAGGGTGCCAAGCGTGATGGCAAGCATGCCGCCGAGCACGTAGGCGTTGACGCGAAAGGCTCCCCAGGCCTCGTCGAGGCCGCGGCCGAGCCACATCAGGAAAAGAGCGGTGATGACCGCGAAAAACAGGTTGCTGGCCGGAATGACCGTAAAGGTGAGCAGACGCCAGACCTGTCCATCGAGGACCTTGGCGGGATCGAGCTTCAGGAAGTCCTCGTAGGGCTGGCGGGTGTCCGGCGGCAGCAGGGCAAAGACCACGAGCGCGACGAGTTGCAGCGTCGCAATGAGCTGGATGCAGCCCGGCACGGCAAATCGGCCGAAACGGGTTTCAAGCGTGTCGAGAAGGGCTTTCAAGGGGGCTTTTCGTGCGGCACCGGTTACGGCACCACTTCACCAGAGCCAGTGTAGATCCATTTTTCCACGCGACCGTTCTTGATGGTCGCCTGGGCCTCGGTCTCGAACTTGCCGAACATGGTCTGGGTCTCGTATTTGACAATGACCGTCCAGACGCCATCCGTCATCTGCGGCTCGCCCCACTCCTTGATGTTTTCCGGCTTGATCTCGGTGACCTGGCCGGACTTCATGCTGGCGAGCAACAGGGGGTAGGTGCCGTCGGCATCGCGCGCGGGTTGGTCATTGCTGGCGGTTGCGCCGGCGGTGGGAGCCGGGGCATTCTTGGCGCGCTCGGCGGCGGCCAACTTGAATTCGTGGGCCCGGCGAAGGGTCTCGGTGCGGGCAACCTTCCAGCGCTCATAAACCTCGGTGAGCATCTCCTTCAGGTCGGTGTCATCAAGGGCGACCTTGCCGCGCATCGGCGAGGAGTTGGTCGGTGACACCAGCAGGTCGGTGCCCTCCTGGCCGACCGCGTAGATCGAGCCGCCGGCCTTGACCTGGGTGGCGGCGGTTGAGTTGCCGATCTTCATCTGCAGCTGCAGGTCGCGCTTGAGCTTCACCTGGCGGGGGAAGGCGCTCGGCGGGATGGCGGTCCAGTTCTTCACCGCCTCTTCAATCGGCGGGAACACCGGGGCAACGAATTCCCCTTCCTTCGGTTTCGGTGCTTCGGGCTTGGGGGCCTCGGGCGCGGCAACCATGGCCGGGGCCGGCTTGGGCTCGGGCTTCATCTCCGGCACGGGCTCCGGCGCCGGTTTGGGAGCCGCGATTTTAACCTCGGGCTTGGGAGGCGCCGGCGTCACGACGGCGATCTCGGACGGCTTGGGCTGGTGCTTTTCAAATTTCAGCGCCTCGCTGAGGATGGGGTAGACGTGCTGGTAGGCCACGTAGCCGACGGCGGCGGCAAGGATGAGAACGAGAATGCCTTTCATGATCGGGTGAGAACCTAGTCCCGGATTGAAACTATTCAATGGCGGGACTGCGGCTCTTTTAACGGCACAGTCCGGCGAATCTTGGGGGCGATGCGCAGACATGGCCAGGTTTCGCCAGCCAGCCAACCGCCGGAGCGGCGCAGCACGCCAAACAAACGGTCGGGCGTCCCCTGCCCCAAAAACACCTCGGCACGGGTCAGTTCGACCCGCAGGGCACCATCCGACCCCAACTCGAGCTTTTGATCTTCATCGCTGTTGATCCAGCCGTCCTCGGTGTAAAACCGCAATGCGGCGAGCTCTTCGGTCGCCAGCGCACGCGCCGCGCTCGCGACCGGTCGCAGGATCAATTTCACCTTCATGCCCTCCTCAACAGCCTCCGTTTGCCAGGCGTCGCTCTCCCGCGAGTAGGCCTGACGCTCGCGCTCAAAAACCGGTGCCCAGCGCGGGTCGGGCGCAGCGGTGGGAGCGACCGGCAGTTTCAGCTCCAGAATCTGACTGCCCGGGTGGCAGGTGTTGCCGCAGCACATCCAGGTGGCGCGCCCGCGCAGGGCGATCGCGGTTCCGGGCAGGAGGCCGCCCGGGGCGGTGATCTGCGTCTGCAGCAGAACCTCGCGCCGGTAGCCCTGGGCCTTGATGTGGAACATCAACACCGGCTCCGGCCCCGGATACTCCAACTCCCCGGCCGTGAATCCCGCCGGCAGTTGCCAGTCGATCTGGGTCGGCACGCCGACGATGCCCGGCTGTTTCCAGTAGGTGTGCCATCCGGGCTCGGGCTGCAGCAGCAGGCCGACGCGGAAGGTGGCGCCCGGCACGATGGCGGTGGACTCTGGCACCAACGCGATCTTCAGGCCGGTCTGGGCCGTGAGATCGGGGACGAGGACCAGCAGGGCCGGCAGAATAATGGCACGGAGCGCGGTCATGGCGGCTTCAATACTCGGCGTGACCGGGGGTGCGCGCAAAAGGGATGACATCGCGGATGTTGCCCACGCCGGTGACGAACATGAGCAGACGCTCGAAGCCCATGCCATAGCCGGCATGAGGCACACTGCCGTAGCGGCGCAGGTCAAGGTACCAGCCGTAGTCTTCCTCGCTGAGGCCGTGGGCGCGCATCGCCTCCAGCAGGACATCGAGCCGCTCCTCGCGCTGGCTGCCGCCGATGATCTCGCCGATGCCGGGGACCAGCAGGTCCATGGCCGCCACCGTGCGACCATCCTCGTTCTGGCGCATGTAGAAGGGCTTGATGGCCTTGGGGTAGTTGAAGATCGTCACCGGCCCGCGCACATGCTCCTCGGCGAGGTAGCGCTCATGCTCGGTCTGCAGGCCCTCGCCCCAGACCACCGGGTGCTCAAAGTGGCGACCCGACTTCAGCAGGAGGTCGACCGCATCGGTGTAGGGCAGGCGCTCGAAGGGCTTGTCGAGGGTTTGGCGCAGGCGCGCTTCCAGGCCCTTGTCGACGAGCCGGTTGAAGAACTCCAGCTCCTCACCGCACTCCTCGAGCATGGCGCGCACCAGGTGACGGACATTCTCCTCGGCCAAGGCCATGTCGGCCGCGAGGTCGCAGAAGGCCATCTCCGGCTCGATCATCCAGAACTCCGCCGCATGGCGGGCGGTGTTGCTGTTCTCGGCACGGAAGGTCGGGCCAAAGGTGTAGATCTTGCCGAGCGCACAGGCAAAGGCCTCGCCTTGGAGCTGGCCGCTGACGGTGAGGTGGGTGGGCCGGCCGAAGAAGTCCTCGCTTGCCGGCGCATTGGAGCCAGGCTTGAGGGTGGTGACGCGGAACATTTCGCCAGCGCCCTCGCAGTCGTTCGAGGTGATGACCGGCGTGTGGACGTGGAAGAAACCGCGCTCCTGGAAGAAGCGATGAACGGCGAAGGCCATTCGGCTGCGCACGCGGAAGACATTGCCGAACAGGTTGGTGCGAGGGCGCAGGTGGGCGAGCGTGCGCAGGAACTCGGGCGTGTGACCCTTTTTCTGCAGCGGATAAGTGGCGTCAGCGATACCAAGCAGGCGCAGTTCCGCAGCCTGCAGTTCCCACTTCTGACCGGGTGCCGGCGAGGCAACCAGGTCGCCGGTGACCTCGACCGAGGCGCCAGTGAGGATCTGCGGCAACAGTTCTGCCGACAACAGGCCGGCATCGACCACGATCTGAAGGCCGCGAAAGCAGGAGCCGTCGGTCAGCTCCAGGAAGGCGCAGGTCTTGGATTCGCGCTTGGTCCGCACCCAGCCGCGAAGGGTCAGGCCGGCGCGCGGGAATTCGGAGGCGAGGACGTGGAGGAGGCTTTCCTGCATCGCGCACCATGCACGCGCCGGCCGCGGCCGGCAACGGCGATCAGAAGCGGAAGCCCTTGGGCAGCTTGGGCATCTTGCCTCCGCCGGGCATCAGGCCCTTCGGCAGCTGCGGCATGCCGCCGCCACCGCCAAACAGGCCGCCGGCCATCTGGGCCATGGCGCCCTTGTTTTTCATGAGCTTGCGCATCATCTCGAACTGCTTGAGCAGTTGGTTGATTTCGACGACCGGGCGACCCGCCCCGCGGGCGATGCGCTTGCGCCGGCTGCCGTTGATGAGTTCCGGCCGGCTGCGCTCCTTCGGGGTCATCGAAAGGATGATGGCTTCGACATGCTTCATGCGCTTGTCGTCGACACCCGGCATGCCCTTGAGCTTGCTCATGCCCGGGATCATGCCGAGCAGGCCCTCGAGCGGGCCGAGCTTCTTCATGAACCGGAGCTGGCCGAGGAAGTCGTTGAAGTCGAACTTGTTCTGATCGAGGCGGCGCATCAGGTTCATCGCCTCCTTCTCGTCGATCTCCTGCGAGGCCTTCTCGACCAGGCTGACGACGTCGCCCATGCCGAGGATGCGCTGGGCCATGCGATCGGGATGGAAGACCTCAAGCTGGTCGGTCTTTTCGCCAACGCCAATGAACTTCACCGGACAACCGGTGACCTGACGCATCGACAGCAGTGCGCCACCACGGGCATCACCGTCGAGCTTGGACATGATCAGGCCGGTCAAGCCCACGGTTTCATGGAAGCGCGAGGCGACGCTCACGGCCTGCTGGCCGGTGGCGGCGTCGGCGACGAGCAGCGTTTCGCGCGGCTCCACGAGGTCACGCACCGACTTCAATTCGGCGAGCAGGGCCTCGTCGACCTCCTGGCGGCCTGCGGTGTCAAAGATCGCCACACCGCCGCCCTGCTGGTCAAGCCAAGCCAGCGCGGCACGGGTTGCGCGAACCACGTCGGTTTCCCCCGCGACCGGCGCAAACACCGGCACGCCGAGTTGC
>JBIJBO010000001.1:0-85324 GCA_044345215.1 Prosthecobacter sp.
AGGCAGGTGCGCAGTGCCGCTCGAAAGCGCTCCGCCTGCGCCGCATCCTGCCATTGGGTCTGCCAGAGCGCGTGATCACGCGCATGCTCCGGGGCGGCGAAGGCAAGCAGGCGGTCGCCGCGCCAACCGCGAACGGCGGCGGACGCCACCTCGTCGCTGTTGTAGGCGCGCAGGGCGGTCAGGCAGGCGAAGGGGCCCAGACA
Source organism: Prosthecobacter sp. (assembly GCA_044345215.1). Taxonomy (GTDB): domain Bacteria; phylum Verrucomicrobiota; class Verrucomicrobiia; order Verrucomicrobiales; family Verrucomicrobiaceae; genus Prosthecobacter. Next base: position 204 of record JBIJBO010000001.1, read on the forward strand.
ATCGTCCCAGTAGGGAGGCGTGTCACCGGCGGTGAGCAGTGGCAGGGGCAGGGTGTCGGGCGCGGTCGATTCACCGCCGAGAAAGCGTGCAGGGTCGGACAGTTCCGAGGCGCCGGTCGGCGGTCGCGAGTAGGCGGCATCGAGTTGGGCAAAGCCGCCCGTGCCATGCAAATCGCGCGCGAATTCGAAGCCGCGGTTGAACGGGTGCAGGTACAGCTCGCGCAGGAAGACGGGCAGTGCCACCTCGTTGAGCGGATGATCGGGGTCCTCGGCGGGGATGCTCTTGGGCGCTTGGCCTGCCGGGTTTTCAAGGCTGAACAGGAAGCGTGTCAGGCTCGCATCCCCCGCGATGAGCGCCTCGCGTGCCAGTCGCGCATTGGTACTCAGCCGGGCTTTTGCTGGAAAGAGTACCTCGCCGTATTCGCGGAGCAACTGACCGAAGGCGATCGCCAGCGGCCGGTCCGGGGCGGGCTTGCCAGGAGCGGGCGCGGCATCGACGACGTGCAGGACGCCGCTGCCCGGATCGTACCAGCCGCCGAGTTGGCGTGCCAGCAGGGCCGCGCGCAGCGGCAGGGGATCCACCGGCTGGTCGATCCAGCCGAGGGCGTTCAGCGCCAGGGCCAGGCGCGGGGCCTCGTCGCCGGGTTGGCACCGGCGCAGCCAGTCGAGGATGCGCGCCTCAACCTCCGCCAGCGACGCGGTCGTGACGGTCAGCGGCAGGGCCTGCAGACGCCGGAACTTCAGCAACTCCAGGCTGAGACCGGCGAAATCAGGCGGGTCCTCGCCGCCCTCGGCCGCGGTCATGCGAGGCGCGCCCGCACTGGAGCCCTGGGCGAGGCGCTGCTGCAGGAGGGCGTTCTCCTGCTCGAGGACGGCGTTCTGGCCCTGCAGATACTCGACCTGGCCCTCCAGAAGCTGAACTTGCGCGGCCAGATCCTCGGTCGGGTCGGCGGGCGTCGAGTTGGCCGCAGGTGCCTGCGCGCGTCCTTGCAGCCAGACGCCGAGCCCGGTGCCTGCCAGGGCGAGCACGAGCAGGAGCAGGGCGGGTGAGGGCGGGTGCGGACGGCCCGTCATGACAGACTGGGGAGAGCGCTCAGGGGCGGATCAGGGCTGCACCTTGGGGGCCTGGGCGGGCGGCTCGGGTTCGAAGTCGAGCACGTTCTGGTGGGTGCGCAGAGCCTGGCGCGCCTTCTCGAAGAAACCGACGAGATCCTCGTTGTTGGCCGTCTTCTTGTCCTCGATGAGTTCGGTCAGTTTGCGGATGTGGCCCTCGGCGTCGAGGTTGACCGCGCGCATCGAGCGCTGGGCGCCGGCGTAGACCTCGTTGAACTTGCCCTGCGCCTCGGTGAAGGCGCGGCGGGCGCCCTCCTCGCGGTAAAACTCCTTCTCGGCCTCGCGGAAGTCCTTGCTGAACATGCGCTTGAAGAAGCCGAAGTTGGACTTGGGTTTTTCGCTGGTGCGAGTGGCGGCGGACTCGAAATACTCCTGCAGGGCGGTGAACTCCTGCAGCGGCTTCTGGTACTGCTTCTGCAGGAAGCCGATGCCACTGGTGATGACGGTCAGTTTCTCGACCTCGATCTTCGACAGCTGCTGGCCGGCCTTCACCTTGCCTTCCAGCAGGTTCAGGTACTCCATCGTCTGGCGGTTGCCGGCGAAGATGTTTTCAAATTCCTTGTAGGCTTGGGCGATCTGCTGGCGCTGGCTCTGGCGCAGTTCCGAGAGCTTTTGGTCTGTTTCATCATTGAGAGCCTGCAGGGCCTTCTGGTGCTGGTCGTTCTGCGCCGCCAGCGAACTCTGCAGTTCGCGGTCCTTGGCGTCGAGCGCGGCGGCGTGGGCGGTTTTCAGGGCTTCGATTTCCAGGCGCAGGCGGCCGGCGTCGGAGTGGTAGTGCCAGATCCCGTAGCCGAGCGACAGGATGACAAGCAGGAGGGCGATGTTGCGGGGGTTCATGGGGGTTTTTTGGGGGGAGGGGCCCGGGTGGAGGGGTGGTGTGCGCAGGCGTGTTTCCAGTCTTGCCGTGCGGTTTGTCCCGGCCGGCGGCTTTGCCGGCTTGCTTTCCTTCCAAAAATCGGCTTTGAAGAGAGTCCGTCAACCCTCAACCATGGAAACCCTCGAAATCGCGCGCCTGTGCGCCCAGTACGCCGCTGACAAAAAGGCTGCCGATATTGTCCTGCTTGACCTGCGGGGCATTTCGCCGGTCACCGATTTTTTTGTCATCGGCACGGCCACCTCGAATCCGCAGTTGCGTGCCGTGCGCGACGAAATCGTCGAGCGCCTGCGCGATGAACACGGCCTCAAGCCGCTCGGCGGCGACGGCAACTACGAGAGCCAGTGGCTGATCGTCAATTACCCGAATGTGCTGGTGCATGTGCTCAGCCCGGAAAAGCGCGATTTCTACCGCCTTGAAGAACTCTGGGGGGATGCGCCGCGCCTGCCGTTGACCGAGGAAGCGGAGGTGCCGGTGTCTGGCCAGTCGGCCGGCAAGGCCGCCGCGGCTCGCAAGGCGACCCTCAAGCGTTCGCCGGGCCGCACCACCCGCAAGACGGCTGCCCCCAAGTCGACCGCCAAAAAGGTGGCGTCGAAAACGGCCGCGGTGAAGAAGGTACCCGCCAAAAAAGCCGCGGCCAAGGCGGTGACGAGCAAAAAGCCGGCGGCCAAGAAGTCGTCGCGCAAGTCGGCCGATTGAGCGTCAGGGCTGCGGATAGGGAGCCATGCCGTTGACGCGGATGTCATCCAGCTCTCGCGGGGTCACCGTGCGCGGTGGCAGGACATACTGTGGTTTTGGCTGGAAGGCCGGCTCACTCAGGCTCTTTTGAATGAGCTGGACGGCGTAATCGACGAGCAGTGGCTGGTAAATGCTGGCGTCGAGAACGCCGGCGTTGACCAGAGTGTAGCCGCCGGCCCGGCCACCGTGGCCGTTGGTGCCAACGACCAGCACGTGTTCGCGGATCTCGGCCGGCAGGGCGTCAATGACTCCAGACGCCATCAGATCGTCGTGGGCATAAACCGCCTCGAAGCCGCCCTGCAGGCGCAGGGCCTCGCGCACACGGTTGGCGGCCTGTTCGCGGTCCCAGAAACCGGCGGCGTCATGCACCAGCACCAGGCCGGGAGTTTTCGCCAGCTCCGCGCGGAAGCTTTCATCCCGGGCGCGTGCCCCCGAATCTTCCTCCTCGCCACGAATTTGCACGACTCGTCCCTGCACGGCCGGCAGGCCGAGTTCCTGCGCGCGCCGCTGCAGGGCGCGGCGGATGAGGTCACCGGCAAGGCGGCCCAGGTCCTTCTGCGGGCAGAACAGGACGGTGTCGCAATTCAGGGCGAGGGCCGCCTCCCCCAGACCAATGACCCGCGTTCCGTTTGCGCGCAGTTCGACCAATGGCGCCGCCAGGGCTGTGGCATCGAGCGGATCGACCAGCAGGAACTCCGGCTTTTCGCGCGCCGCGGTCTGCAATTGCTGCAGTTGGCGCGCGGCCTTGCCGTCGGCCGGGTGCAGAACCAGGTTCAGACGCGCATCGGCCTCCGCCAGCAACCGGGTCAGCAACAGCCGCTGCATCTGCTGGTAGGCCGTGCGGTCGCCGGCGGCGAGGTAGTGGACGGCGATGCCCGGCTCGGCCGGTTCGGCGGCACGCCGCCACCGGCAGGCCGGCAGCAGCAGGGCGAACCCGAGCAGGAGGGTGCGACGGAGGAGCACGGGGGCGATCATCGCTGGTTGAGGCGTTGGAACAGCCAGCCGCCCGCCGCGAGAAAAATGACGTTGGGCGCCCACATGATGAGATGCGGGTACAGGTGCGGCTTGTCGTTGAGGGTGTCGGCGAGGATGATGAAAACCAAGTAGACCGTTGCCGTGATCAGGCTGAGCGCGAAGCCGGTCGAGGTTTCGCGGCGCTGGGCGGTGACGCCGAGCGGGATGCCAACCAGGGCAAAGGTGCAGCAGGCGAGCGAGAAGCTGTAACGCTTGTTGAGCTCGGTGAGCGAGCGCATGAACTCCTTTGGCTCCAAGGTGCCGCTGTCGGCCCGTCCGAGCACCTCGCTCCACAGCGTGTCGGTGCTCTTCATACTCGCGTTGACGCGCACGCTCGAGTTTTTCAGGCGAGACAGGGGGAAGAGCAGGGCGGTGCGGTCCGCACGCAGGAAATCTGCCTTTTCCAAGCGCTGCTGCGCGTCGTAGCGCAGTTCCTCGATCTCGGCGTTCTCCAGCACCATGACGACGTCGATCACGCCAGGCTGGGATTCCAGCACGGCCGAGCGCGCGCGGATGACCCGGCGCGGCAGGCGGCGGTCCAGCTCGACGATGTGCAGGTCGAGCAGCCGGTCGCCTTCACGGCCGCCGGTATGGATGATGAAGCCGGGCACCTTGTCGAGCACCTGGCCGGGCTGGAACAGGGCCGCCGGTTTTTCCAGAGCGACCTCGTAGAACATGCGCTTGATGCGGTCCTTGGCCATTGGCGCGAGCGAGAGGTTGACCCAGTAGCACACCCCGGAGAGCAGGGCGGCGAGCAGGAAGACAGGCAGGCAGATGCGCGGCATGGACCAGCCGGTCATGCGCAGGGAGACCAGTTCGTTGTCGGCCGACAGCCGGCCGAACACCAGCAGGATGGCGGTCAGGAAGGCCCAGGGGATGGTGAAGATGAGCGAGAACGGAATCACCATGGCCACGAACTCAAGGATGAAGGCGAAGGGCAGATCCGTGCCGCCAAGGAGTTCGTCGAGTTTTTTGTAGACGTTGCCAAGCACCATGACCCCGCTGAGCAGGAGCACCCCCATGAGGGTGGCGGAAAGGACCTGCCGGCCGAGGTAACGGTCGAAAATGCGCAATGCCATGAACGTTTCAGAGTAGGCCGGGTTCGCTGGCTGGCAAGGCTGGCTTGGCCGGGCAGATGGATCCGCGGGGTTGCCCACGGCGCGGTTCTGGTCGATGGACTGCGTCCGCCGCCCCCATGCTCTCCGTTTCCAACGTCTCCAAAACCTACGCCGGTCGCACCCTGTTCAGTGGTGTCTCCTTCCACATCAACCGGGGCGAAAAGATCGGTCTCATCGGCCCGAACGGCGCCGGCAAATCAACGCTGTTCTCCTTGCTGCTGCGCGAGACCCCGCCCGACGACGGCCAGGTGACCATGGAGAAGGGGCTCGACTTCGGCTTCCTGCCCCAGGAAAGCGCGCCGGTCGACGACGTCACCGTGCTGGAACTCGCCACCAGCCACGTCACCGAGCACCACCGCTGGGAGGCGGAACCGCTGGCCAAGCGCATCCTCAGCGGCCTGGCCTTCCGCGAGAGCGATTTCCACCGAAGTGCCCGCACCCTCAGCGGTGGCTGGGTCATGCGCGCCCACCTCGCCCGGCTGCTGGTCCAGGAACCCGACCTGCTGCTGCTCGACGAGCCGACCAACCACCTCGACCTTGAATCGTTGATCTGGTTTCAGAACTACCTGAAGAGCTATCCCGGAGCGATCCTCATGATCTCGCATGACCGCGAGTTCCTCAACCAGCTCACCGACAGCATCCTCGAGATTGGCCACGGCCGCGTCACCCGCTACCGCGGCAACTACGACGACTACCTGCGCGAGAAGGCGGCTCGTGAGGAGCAACTGCTCGGCGCCTACGAAAACCAGCAGCGCGAGATCGCCAAGCTGAAGACCTTTGCCGACCGCTTCAAGGCCAAGGCGAACTTCGCCTCGCGCGCCCAGGACAAGCTGAAGATGATCGATCGCATGGAGAAGATCGATGCGCCGGTTGCGGCGGCGAAGACGGTCAAGTTCCGCTTCCCGCAGCCGCCGCGCAGCGGCCAGCGCGTGCTGCGCCTCGGCGGCCTCGACTTCGCCTACGGCAATCAGCCGGTGTATCAGGGCCTCGATTTCGAAGTGGAGCGCGGACAGCGTCTGGTTCTGGTCGGTCCCAACGGCGCCGGAAAGTCGACTCTGCTCAAGCTGCTCGCCGGCGCGCTCGAACCGCAGGGCGGCAGTCGCGAGCTCGGCCACAACGTCCGCCTCGGCTACTTCGCCCAGTACCGCGGTGACGTCCTCAACATGAAGCACACCGTGCTGCAGTCGGCCATGGACCTCCCCAGCCGTCCCGGTGAGCAGCTCGCGCGCACCCTGCTCGGCAGTTTCCTATTCCATGGCGATGACGTTTTTAAACCGGTTGCAGTGCTCAGCGGTGGTGAAAAGTCGCGCCTGGCGCTTGTTCGCCTGCTTCTTGATCCGCCCAACCTGCTGCTCATGGACGAGCCGACCACCCACCTGGACATGGGCAGCATCGATGCGCTCATCGGCGCGCTCTCGGACTACGAGGGCACGCTGGTCTTCATCAGCCACGACGTCCATTTCATCCGCGCCATGGCGCGCGGGGTCATTCACATTGCCGGCGGTGTGCTGACGCCTTATTCGGGCGATTACCAGTACTACCTCGACAAGACCCGCGCGACTTCGGCGCGCGAGGCCCTCACTGCCGGCCTTGGCAACAGCCAGCCCGGCGCTTGGGCGGCTGCGTCTGCGTCCGCACGGGCGGCCGCGCCCCCGAAAAACAAGGAACAGCGCCGTCTCGAGGCCGAGGCCCGCAACGCCCGCAGCAAGGTCCGCCGCGAGGCCGATCAGCGGGTCGCCGCCGTCGAGGCCGAGCTTGCCGCCGTCGAAAAGCGCAAGCTGGAGCTTGTCGCCCTGCTTCAGGATCCGGCCACTTACGCCGACGCCGCCAAGTTCCGCGACTTCAGCGCCGAGTTGGAGGCGGCCGAACCGCGCATCGCCAAACTCACCAGCGAATGGGAGTCGGCGGCGACGGCTTTGGAAAAGCTTGGCGATCCGGCCTGACAGCGGCGTTCAGAGCCGGAACAGGCGGCGGGCGTTGTCGTGCAGGATCTTGCGCTCGACCGCCTTCGAGGGCGCCAGCTTGCGGATCATGGCGATCGTCTGCGCGCCCTGGCAGCCGGGGCCGCGACCGAGGTGATCGTTGCAGTCGCTGCCATACAGGATCTTGTCCTGGTGACGGTCAAAGAAGGCGGTCGTGTGCGCCTCGTCGCGGGTCAGGGCGTTGAGGCCGGAGCCGGCCGACATGTCGGCGAAAAGATTCGGATAATCGGCCAGGTAGCGGTCGGTCAGGCCGCCGGGCGTGACCGGCCCCTTCGGATAGAGGTTCTTCGGCTCGTGTTTGAGGTCGATGTTGCCCCAAAACGTCTGGGCATGGCCGATGAAGTTCGTCTTCGGAAACTTCGCCAGCATCGTGTGGAACCGCTCGTAACCGAGGTTGTAGGTACCGTGCTGGAAGTGCAGCAGGATCGGCACGCCGTAGTCGGCGGCGAGGGCGTACAGCCGCTGGCTTTCGGGCGAGTCGCATTCGACGTGGAATTTTTGTTCGGCAATCAGGCGGGCGCCGAGCTTGAGCCACTTTTCGATCTCGGTGGCCGCGCCCTCGAGGTCGGTCACCTCGTTGACGCCCCAGAGGAAGCGGCCGGGCTGTTCCTGGGCGAGACGTTGGCAGGTCTCGGTGGTGCCGCAGCCGGCGGCGAGGCCGTTCGACTTGCCATCGTGCGTCGACGGTGTCCGCATCGGGGTGCCGGCGGGCAGCAGCAGGGTCGTGGTGACCCCCATGGCCCTCTGGTGGGCGATCAGGTGGGCGTCGTCGCGGCCGCGGTAGTTCGTGTGCTGATGGATGTCGATGACCGGCTCCGGAGCGCCCGCGTCCTGGGCGAAGGTCGAGGCGGCGGCGGAAAGGCTGGTGGCCAGGAAGGCGCGGCGGGTGGCGACGGACATGGCAGGCTTACGGCCTGGCGAGGCCCTTTCTTCGCAGCCAGGGCACGAGCAGGACGCTGCCGGTGATGAGCGCGGCGCCGAGGTAGAAGCCGCCGGTCATCTTTTCCTCGGCCCCGAACACCAGCATGGCGAGCAGGATGCCGTAGACCGGCTCCAGGTTGTAAATGACGTTGACGCTGAAGACGTCGAGGTGGCGCAGCACAACCATGTAACCCGCGTAGGCGCCGACTGTGCAGACGCCGGACAGCACGAGCAGCCAGGGCCAGTCGGCGGCGGCTGGCAACGCGGGGGCGGCGCTCGTGAACGGCAGGGCGGTCAGCGTCACGATCAGCGCGCCGACCATCTGCCAGGCGCCGATGACGGCGTAGTGACGGCGCGCGGCCACCTGTTTGCTGAAGACGATGAACAGCGCCGCCAGCAGGGCGGCGAGCAGGCCGAGCGTCAGGCCCTGCCAGTGGCGGAACTCGACCTCGTAGATCAGCCAGACCGCGCCGACCACGATGACGCCGACGACGAGTTCGAGCGGTCGCCAGCGCCGGCTGCCGTTGATCCAGGGCTCGAGCAGCGAGCACCAGAGCATGGCGGTGGGCAGGGCGGCCAGGCTGACCGAGGCGGTGGCGACCCGTGCCGAGGCGAAGAAGGCCACCCAGTGCAGGCCGAGCAGGGCGCCAAGGCCGAGCAGGTGGCGGGCATCGCGCGCCGGCAGGCGCAGCGGGGCGCGCAGGGCCAGCGCAAGCAGGGCGAAACCGGCGACCGCGAGCAGGGTGCGCCAGAGCACGAGGTCGGCTGCCGGCAGGGCGACGAGTTTGCCGAGGATGGCGGTCAACCCCCAGGCGAGGGTGACCAGATGCATGAGCAGGGAGTAGCGCATGGAGGGCGGCCGGAGCCGCATGGAGGCTCCTCTCAGGCCAGCAGCTTTTCCAAATCCCCGGCCGCGGTCACCGGCGCCTGGCAGGTGTAATTTTGGCAGACATAGGCGGCCGGCGCGCCACCGACTGGTTTCATCTCCGCCAGCGCGGCGTTCTGCGTGCCCAGCCAGGCTTGGTGCTCGCCGCCGTCGGCGTGCAGCAGGACGGCGTTCGGCAGCAGGCGACGGTGCACCACCCCGGCGAGCGCGCGGAAGGCCGGGCTTGCCGTGTCGCCGGCAAGCACGATCTGTTGCTTGCCGCGCTCCAGGAAGTCGGCGGCCATGAGCAGTACCGGCACGGAGGAGGGGGCGGTTTCCAGGGTGGCGCCGAACAGGGCGACGATGCGCTGCGCCTGGTCCCGCCAGGCGGGGCGGTCGAGCATGGCGGCGAGGCGGGCAAGGTTGAGGGCGCCGAGGGAGTTGGGCGAGGGTTCGGCGCCGTCGTAGTCCTCCTTGATGCGCAGGACCGAGTGGGCCATGTCGGTGTGCACGCTGTAGTAGCCGCCGCGTTCGCGGTCGAGGAAGAGCCCGTCCATCTCCTCCTGCAGGGCGGCGGCCCAGCGCAGCCAGCGGCCGTCGAAGCCGGCCTGGTAGAGGTCGAGCAGGCCGTGGATCAGGCAGGCGTAATCGGTCGCAAAGGCGCGCGGACCGCGTTCGCCCTCGCGCCAGCTGCGGTGCAGGCCCTTGCCGGGTTCGGCGCAGAGTCGGTCATGAACGAAGCCCGCCGCACCGGCGGCAAGGTCGAGAAGGCCGGCGTCACCGAGGGCCGCGCCAGCGCGCGCCAGGCCGGAGATCATGAGGCCGTTCCAGGCGGTGATGACCTTGTCGTCGAGGTGCGGTCGCGGACGCTTGGCGCGCGCCTCAAAGAGCAATCTGAGACCGTGGGCGAGGATCTCCTGAACCTCATCGACCGGCTTTTTGAAGAACTCCGCCGTCTTCTTCGCCGAGAAGGCCTTGAACAGCGTGTTCAGGCCGGCGAGTTCGCCCTGCGGATCGCTCTCCGGGCGGGCATTGCCGTCGCGCCGCGCGCCGTAGGCATAACGGAAGATGCTGCCGCGCTCGCGACCGAGCAGTTCGTCGATCTCCGCCGCCTTCCAGACGTAAAATGCTCCCTCGTGCTTGTGTGCATCGCCCTCGGCGCGCAGGCTGTCGGCGTCCTCCGCGGAATAAAAGCCGCCGTCGGCATGGCGCAGGTCGCGCGCGGAGTAGGCGGCGATTTCCCGGGCCACGCCGGCCAGGAAGGCCGAGCCGGTGACCAGGTGGCCCTCGGCGTAGGCCCAGAGCAGCTGGCCTTGGTCGTACAGCATCTTTTCGTAGTGCGGGATGTGCCAGTAGCCGTCGACGCTGTAGCGGTGGAAGCCGCCGCCGACATGGTCCCAGATGCCGCCGTTGGCCATGGCGCGCAGGGTGCGCGCGCACATCTCGCCAGCCCACTCGGACTCGCTGCGCCGCTTCTCGTCCTTGGCCCAGGCGAGGTGCACGCGCAGCAGCAGGTTGATCGAGGTCGAGCGCGGGAACTTGGGTGCGCCGCTGAAGCCGCCCTCGTGATAGTCGTAGCTGCTGGCGAGATCGTCGTAGGCCTTTTGCACGACGGTATCGGTCTTCACCTCCTGGCCCGTATTTTCGCCGTCAAGGAATTCCTGCAGCTTGCTTACTGATCGCTCGGCACCGGCGAGCACCTTCTCACGATCCTCGGTCCAGGCCTTGTGCAGTTCCTTGAGCAGGTTGAGAAAGCCGATGCGACCCTGGGTGTTTTCCGGAGGGAAGTAGGTGCCGCCGAAGAAGGGTTTCAATTCGGGCGTCAGGAAGACACTCATGGGCCAGCCGCCACCGCCGCTCGCGGCCTGCACGTAGGTCATGTAGGTGAGATCGACGTCCGGTCGCTCCTCGCGGTCGACCTTCACCGGCACGAAGTGGGCGTTGATGAAGGCGGCGATCTCCTCGTTCTCGAAGGATTCGCGCTCCATGACGTGGCACCAGTGGCAGGTCGAGTAGCCGCTCGACAGGAAGATCGGCTTGTCCTCGGCCTTGGCCTTGGCCACCGCCTCGTCGCCCCAGGGCAGCCAGTTCACCGGGTTGTGCGCGTGCTGCAGGAGGTAGGGCGATTTCTCCTTCGCGAGGGCATTCGTGTGCTTGGGGGTCGACATGGCTGGGGAGGGTAACGTGCCCAGTCCGGCCCGGGTTGCAAGGCGGGCCGCGCGGTCCCGGCGCAACATCGGCGCCGCCGGCGGGGTATATGCCTTCCCGATCATGCGCCTTCTCCCCTGCCTGCTGCTCGCTCCCGCCCTCGCCGCCGCCCCCCTCCAGGAAAGCTGGCAGACCGGCTACACCGGCTCCGATGCCTCCGGGCCGCATGTGCTTGGCTTCTGGAGTTTTGATTCGGGCAAGGAACTGCAGGATCGCTCCGGCAAGGGCAATCACCTGACCCTCAATGGCGCGGTCACCGCCGCGGAAGGCCGCTTCGGCGGCGCCCTCGAGTCGTTTGAAGGCCTGCCGGTCGCCGACAAGCCGCATCAGGCCCGGGTCACCGCCGCCGGCCGGCTTTCCCCCACGAGCGCCTTCACCCTTGAAATGTGGGTGCAGCCCAAGGCTGAATTCGACAAGGGCGCACGCTGTTACCTGGCCGACAAAAAGTATGTGCCCGACAATCATACGGACTATGCCTGGCAGCTCACCGAGGCCGACAAGGCCGGCCTGCGCCGCCTGCTGGTGACGCTTGGTTTTGGCAGTCATTCGGAGTCGTTCTTTTCCGAGCCGCTGCGCCTGCCGGCCGGCGAATGGCATCACCTCGCCTTCACCTACGATGCCGCCGGCACGCTGACCTTTTACCTCGATGGCTCCACCCACACGCGCGTCACCAAGCCGGGCCTGGGGGCGGTCGTGCCCGGCCGGCGCGGCCTGGTTCTTGGCGACCGCATCGGCAGCAGCTACGCCGGCTTTCCCGGCCGCATCGACGAGGTGCGCCTCTGCGAGGGCGCCTTGAAATTCGAGCCGGTCGAGCTGGCGATCGAATCGGCGCGCGCCGTTTGGCAACGCCTGGAGCGCGCGGAGGCGGTGGCGATCCTCTGCACCAACCTGCGCCGCGAACCCCTGAAAGACGCGCAGCTGATCGTCGAGTTCGGCGGCAAGGCCGAGACCTTCCTGCTGCCCGACCTCGCGCCCGGCGCGACGCACACGGCGCGCTACACGGTCAACACCGCGCTCAAGCCCGGCAGCTACCCCTTGCGAGCGACGCTGAGCGCCGGCGGTGCCACCAGCGAGCGCACGCGCGAGTTTCGCCTGGTCGCCCGCCTGCCCGCCGTTCGCATGCCGGTGCTGATGTGGGGCGCCAATGCCGAGGAGATCCCGCGCCTCAAGGACCTCGGTTTCACCCATTTCATCGGCCTCGGCACCCAAGTCGGCGAGATCTGGACACAGAAGAAGGACGTGCCGCCCGGCGATGCCGAGTTCATCGCCCGCCAGCGCGCCGGCCTCGACGAGGCCCTGGCCGCCGGGCTGGGGGTCATCGCCAGCGTCGCGCCCTCGCGGTTGTTCGAGAACCGGCCCGAGTTCCACCGCCTCGGCCGCGACGGCAAACCCTTCGCCCGCCACGACATCTGCGCCTCGCTGCCGGAGTTTCCGCCCTTCTTCGAAAACGTCGGCCGCAGCCTGGCAAGGACCTACGGCAGCCATCCGGCCTTCACCACGGTGCTCATCGACACCGAGGTGCGCGATGCCTCGCGGCCCTCCTTCAATCCGGTCGATGTCGCCAACTACCGCGCCTTCGCCGGCGCCGACATCCCGGCCGAGGTCGACCTGCGCACCGGTGTCGACTGGATGAAACTGGCGGACTTTCCCGCCGATCGTGTCGTCGCCGACGATCATCCGATCCTGAAGTACTACCGCTGGTTCTGGACGGTCGGCGATGGCTGGAACGGCCTGCACAGTGCCCTGCACAAGGGCGTCAAGTCGGCCGGCGGCCGGCAGTGGACCTTCTTCGATCCGGCGGTGCGCCAGCCCTCGGTCAGCGGCGCCGGCGGCACGGTCGATGTGTTGTCGCACTGGACCTACACCTACCCCGATCCGCAGCGCATCGGTCTGGCCACCGACCAGCTGTTTGCCATGAGTGCCACCTCGGGGCGTCGCCAGAAGGTCATGAAAATGACCCAGCTCATCTGGTATCGCAGCCAGACCGCGCCGATTGGCAAGACCCGGCCGGAAAATCCGGTGGCCTGGGAGGATCACGATCCCGACGCCGCCTACATCACGATCGCGCCCATGCACCTGCGCGAGGCCTTCTGGACCAAGATCGCGCGGCCGGTGCAGGGCCTCATGTATCACGGCTGGCAGTCGCTCGTGCCGACGGCGAACAGCAGCAGCGGCTATCGCTTCACGAACCCGGACACCCAGCACGTCCTGCGCGAACTCGTGCGCGAGGTGGTGGAACCACTGGGGCCGGCCTTGTTAAAAATCCCCGATGAACGCCGTGAGATCGCCTTCCTGGAAAGTTTCACCTCCCAGATCTTCGCCCGCCGCGGCGGCCACGGCTACAACGCCACCTGGTCGGCCGATCTCTGGCTCGCCCTGCAGCACGCGCACGCGCCGGCCGATGTGATCTTCGAAGAGACCCTGCTCAAGGACGGTCTCAGCGGCCGCAAGCTGCTGGTCATGCCGGAGTGCGATGTGCTGAGCAAGTCGGTCGTCGACAAGATCCGCGCCTGGCAGGCGCGCGGCGGGCGCATCATCGCCGATGAGTTCCTCTGTCCGGCCCTGAAGGCGGATGTCGTCGTGCCCAGCTTCCGGCGGGTCAAGAAGGCGGCCGAGGACAAGGCGAAGGTGCTCGGGATCGCCGCGACCCTGGCGTCCAAGCTGACGGAACTCGGCGTCGTTCCGGCGGTGCGGGCCGACAGCCCGGAGGTCATCCTGCGCACCCGTCGCGCCGGCGACAGCCAGTATGTCTTTGCCATCAACGACCGGCGCGAGGCCGGGACCTACGTGGGTCAGCACGGCCTGGTGCTTGAGAACGGCCTGCCCACAGAGGCCACCCTGCGGTTGGGTCGCGACGGCGTGCACGTCTACGATCTCACTCGCGCCCGCCAGGTGATTCCGCGCCATGAGGCGGACGGTGGGGTGAGCTGGAAGTGCGCACTCGGTCCCAGCGATGGTCGGATCTATCTGGTGTCGCCGAAACCGCTGCTGCAACTGCGCATCGAGGCCCCTGCCACCGCGCGCGTTGGCCAGCGCGCGGAGGTGGTCGTGCACCTCACCACAACCGGCGAGGCGCCTTTCAGCGGCGTCGTGCCGGTCGAGGTGCGACTGCGGGACGCCAGTGGGAGTGCCGCGGAAGGCGATGGCTTTTATGCGCTCGAAAACGGCCGTTTGAGCCTGCCGCTCGATCTCGCGCCCAACGAGACCCCGGGTGCCTGGGAAATTCGGGTGCGTGAACTGGCTTCGGGCATGGAGGCGGTGCACTGGCTGAAGGTCGAGGTCGAACCGGCGGCGGCCAGAGACTAGGAAAATTTCTAGAAGAATGTCTTGATTGAAGGGCTGCCTGTGTCGAGGATGGCGACGTCATGCGCCGGCGTCGATCGCAGTCCGAGGAGGTGGGATTCAACATCACCCCGATGATCGATCTCACCTTCCTGCTGCTCATCTTCTTCATGGTCACCTCGAAGCTGAGCAAGGAGCAGAAGAAGATGGACATCGCCCTGCCGCTCGCCGCCAGTGCGGTCCGGGCCGAGGACCTGTCGAACCGCGACATCATCAACCTCGACCCGCAGGGGTTGCTGCATGTGGGCGACCGCCCGCTGAGCGACGAACAGATGCGCGAGCATCTGCGCGACCGCTTCCGCGCCAGTCCGCCTCTGAAGATCTACCTGCGCGCCGATCGCGAGACGCCGGGCAAGCGCATCCGCGAGTTCATGAAGCTGGCCGGCGAGGCCGGCGCGGTCAGCGTCATCTTCGGCACCCGCCCGCCATGAAACGCCAGCGCCGCATGCCCGACGCTGCAGTCGAGGTGCCGATGGGCCCGATGATCGACATGGTCTTCCTGCTGCTGGTCTTCTTCATGGTCAGCGCCCGGCCGCTCAAGCCCGAGGCCGACATCCCCATCGGTCTGCCAGGAGCGGCCGCCCAGGATCAGCCGCTCGATGTGCCCGATGAACACACGATTCGGATCCGCGCCAATGGGGCCATCCTGCTCAATGAGGCGCCCGCGGCGGAGGCCGGCGACACCGCGCTCGACGGCCTGCATCGCAGCCTGTTCCGCCTGCGCGAGGCGGCGCGGTTGGCGGGCAGCGAGATGCTGGTCACCCTGGCCCCCGAGGATGCGGCGCGGCACCAGCGTCTCGTGGATGTGCTCAACACCTGCGCGCGTGCTGGCATCCAGGGGGTCACCTTCGACGATCCCGGCGGGGAGGAGGGGGCGCCATGATGCCGTCGGTCGAGGCGCCGGCCGCGCCGGTCGTCAATCCCGCGCGCGGCAACCGGCGCGGCGTGATCGTGTCGATCCTGCTCATCAGCCTGGCCGCACATCTGGCCGGGCTGGCGCTGTTTGGACTCTGGGTCGTGGCGCGGCGCTTTGCCAAACCCGAGGCGGTCTTTGAGGTGCGCGAGACCCTCAAGATTCCGCTGGCGGAAACGCGTGAGCACCGACTCAGCCTGGCCGCGCACGAGGCGGCGGCACCGAAACCGGCGCTCATGGACAAGATCGTCAGCACCCGCCCGGCTTTGATCGATCTGCCGGCACTGCCGCGCTTCGATGCTCAGAAGATGCTGCCGCTGGATCCCTCGGAACTGGTCAGCGACCAGCTCGCCAGCCTCACTGGCAGCGCTGGTCTCGGCACCGGCCTGGGCGGTGCGCTCGGCGGCCTCGGCGGCAGCGGCAAGGCGGCCGCCTTCAGCTTCCTGGGTCTCAAGGCCGAGGGGCGTCGCCTCGTCCTGCTCTTTGATGTTTCCGGCAGCGTCGTCAACAAGGCCGCCGCCAGCGGCATGCCGCTCGCCCGCATCAAGGAGGAGACGCTCAAGCTGATCGACAGCCTGCCCGCCGGCTCGTGCTTCGGTCTGATCCAGTTCGTGCGCAACTACAAGCCCTTCCAGAAGGAGCTCGCGCCGGTCACGCCCGCCATGCGCGCCCAGGCCCGCGAGTGGATGGAGACGCAGTGGCAGGAAAGCGGCCAGATGCCGCGCGGCGGTCGCGGCGTGATCAGCCCTGACCCGAACGGTCTCGTCTGCGTGCTTGATGCCGCCTTCGCCCTCAATCCGGACGTGGTGTTCCTGATCTCCGATGGCGATTTCTGGCAGACCTACCCGCGCGACCGGCGCATCCCGCATGAGGAACTCGAGGCCCGGGTGAAGGAGCTGCAGCAGGGGCGTGCCAGCAAGGTGCCGCTGCACTTCATCGGCTTCCAGATGCGCGAGGAGGACAAGGACGCCTGGGAACGGCTGGCGAGGCGCACCGGCGGTCGCCTGCGTGAGCTCAAGTGAGCGGCACTTCGTAATACTCGAGCGCCCACTCCTTCATGTAGCGCACTCGCTGCGGCACGAAGCGGTACAGGATCAGCTCGGGATTGTCGATGTCGCGCAGGTAGGCGCGCAGCAGTGGATTCGCGTCCCAGATCTCGCGGCGCAGTTCCGGGTCAGTCACCAGTTCGGCGGTCGCGGTGATGCGCACCTGGTTGTGGCCGTCGTCGACATAGCACAGCTCGGCGCGCGGGTTCGCCGCCAGCTCGGCGGTCTTGCCGTAGCGACGCAGGTTGGCGACATAGACCGTGAAGCCATCGGTGCGCACCGGCGAGACCGGGCGCACACGCGGCTGGCCGGCGTCGTCAGTGGCGAGCACGGGAAACTTCGCCGCCTTCATCGTGGCGCGCGCCAGGTCGGGCAGTTCGGCGGGATCGGGGGGCGGAGGCAGGGGCATGAACGATGCATGCCAAAAGGCCGGGCCGAGGGCAAGACGGAATGCGGCAAGGTCGGCGCCGCGCCGACGTTGACCCGTCATGCCCGCCCGCCTCGCCGCCCTGCTGCTGCTGGCCCTGCCCGCCCTGGCGCAGGCCGAGATCCACACCGCCCAAGGGGTGTTCGCCGGCGAGGTGACGACCGACAGCGTTCTGTTGCAAACGCGTCTGACCGCGCAGCCTGGACCCGAGCTGGATGCCGATGGCGACCTGCCCGGCGCGGCGGGTGTCGCCTGCTTCGAATACGGCACCGATCCCGCCTTCGCCGATGCCCGCCGCACCGCGTGGCTGAAGGCCGAGGCAGCGAGCGATTTCCTCGTGCGCTCTCAGGTGACCGGTCTGCAGCCGGCGACGACCTATCACTATCGCGTGCTGGCCGGCACGGATGAAGCCTCGGCGAAGCCGCTGCGCAGCGGTCGCTTCAAGACCCTGCCCGGGGCCGGCTCCGACGCGCCGCTGCACTTTGTCATGGGCAGTTGCATGAACTACCACGCGTTCATGCATGGCAAGGCCAACGGCGGCGGTCCGGTCACCGCCACCGCGGAGGACAAGCGCCTCGGTTATCCCGCCTTTGCCGCCATGGCGGCCCTGCAGCCGGACTTCTTCATCGGCACCGGCGACATCGTCTATTACGATCATCCCGCGGCGACCGCGGCGACGACCCTGCCGGAACTGCGCCGCAAGTGGCACGAACAGTTTCGCTTCCCGCGCCTCGTCGAGTTCTTTGCCGTCACCCCGGCCTTCTGGTCCAAGGACGACCACGACTTCCGCTTCAATGACGCCGACCTCGGCGGTGCGCGCGCGCCGGATGCGGTCACCGGCATCGGCCTGTTTCGCGAGCAGATGCCCGTGCATCCGGCGGGCGACCTCAGCTCGCAGAGCTACCGCACCCACCGCATCCATCGCCACGTCCAGCTCTGGTTCCTCGAAGGCCGCGACCACCGCTCGCCCAACGCCCAGCCCGACGGACCCGACAAGACGCTGTGGGGGCGCGAACAGCGCGAGTGGCTGCAGCGCACGCTGAAGGCCAGTGATGCACCGTGGAAAATCCTCATCACGCCGACGCCGATGGTCGGGCCGGACCGCAACAGCAAGAACGACAACCACGCCAACCTGCGCGGCTATCGCCATGAGGCCGATGCCTTCTTCGCCTGGCTGCGCTCCGAGGACATCCCCAACGTCCTGAGCTTCTGCGGCGACCGCCACTGGCAGTATCACAGCCTGCATCCGCTCGGCGTCGAGGAGTTTTCCGTGGGGGCTCTCAACGATGAAAACGCCATCCGCGGCGAAAAGCCCGGTGGCAAAAACACCACCGATCCCGGGGGCCTCATCCACCAGCCCTACCTTTATCCGAAACCCACCGGCGGTTTCCTGCACGTGCGCACCAGCACCGGCACGCAGGGTCGCGCCAAACTTGAGATCGAATTCCGCGATGACCACGGCGAGGTGCTGCACCGCGTGCTCAAGCGTGCCGACTGATGTTCTTCCCATGAAACCGCTCCTCCTGCTGGCCCTGCTGGCCCTCACCGCCACCGCTGCCGACAAGCCTCTGCCCAACGTGGTGATCCTCTATGCCGATGACATGGGCTGGGGTGACCTCGGGGCGCAGAATCCGGACTCGAAAATTCCGACGCCGAACCTCGACCGGCTCGCCGCCGAGGGCACGCGCTTCACCAATGCGCACAGTTCCTCGGGCGTCTGCACGCCGAGCCGCTACGCCCTGCTGCAGGGTCGCTACCACTGGCGCAAATTCCACGGCATCGTCAATGCCTTCGACCCGCCCATCCTCGATCCGCAGCGCCTGACCCTGGCGGAGTTGCTCAAGGGCAAGGGCTATCGCACCGCCTGCATCGGCAAGTGGCACCTCGGCTGGGACTGGCAGGCCATCCGTCGGCCGGGGGCGACGCCGGTGCTGGACAAAAAAGGCCGCACCCGGGTGTATGCGCCCGATGCCTTCGACTGGTCGAAGCCGGTGCCGGGCGGACCGCTCGACCACGGTTTTGATTTCTACTTTGGCGACGACGTGCCGAACTTCCCGCCCTACGCCTGGATCGAAAACGACCGCCTGCTGGCGGCGCCGACTGAGCCGCTCAACATCACACCGAAGACCGCCGAGGGGTCCTGGGAGGCGCGACCGGGTCCGATGGTCGCCGGCTGGGATTTTTATGCCGTCGTGCCCCGTCTCGCCGAGCGCGCGGAGGAATGGGTGCGCGCGCAGCGGGGTCGCGAGGGCCCGTTCTTCCTTTACGCGCCCTTCAACTCACCGCACGCGCCCATCGTGCCGTCGCCGGAATTCACCGGCACCTCCAAGGCCGGCGGCTTTGGCGATTTCATGAGTCAGACCGATGCCGCCGCCGGGCGCATCCTGCGCGCCTTGGAAGAGATCGGCGTGGCCGACAACACCCTGATCATCTTCAGTGCCGACAACGGCGCCGAGAGCTATGCCTATGAGCGCGTGCGCGCCTTCGGGCATCGCAGTTCCGGGCCTTTTCGCGGGGTGAAGCGCGACCTCTGGGAGGGCGGCCATCGTGTGCCCTTCCTGGTGCGCTGGCCGGGCGTGGTGCCGGCCGGGCGGGTGAGCGATGCCCTGCTCAGCCAGATCGACCTTTTTGCCACGATCGCCGCCGCGGTCGCCGCCGATATCCCGGCCGGTTCGGCCGAAGACAGCCACGATCAGCTGGCCCTGCTGCGCGGCGGCGAGACCAGCGCGCGCGCCAGCCTGGTGCACAACACGAATGAGAAGGGCTATGCCGTGCGCCAGGGCGACTGGGTGCTGATCGATGCGCCCACCGGGGGCGTCACCCGCGTGCCGCCGTGGGTGGACGAGGCCAATGGCTACACGAAAAACGATCAGCCCGGTGAACTCTACCACCTGCGCGAGGATCCCGGCCAGAAGCGCAATCGCTTCGCCGAGCTGCCGGACAAGGTCGCCGAGCTGCGCGCCGAACTGCAGCGCATCCGCAGCAACGGCGAGGTGCGGCCGCTGGCACCGTAAGCCGGCTCAGGGCGCGGCGATCGGCCAGCTGTCGGTGCGGAAGGGCGAGGCCGGCAGGCCGGCGCCGTTGACGAGGTTGGCGTCGGGATTGGCCGCCCAGGCATAACGCACCGCCACCGGCGCGGCGACCTCGGGATGCGCGACGACCACCGTGTCGCCTTCGATCCGCGCCTGCGCGGGTCGCCACTGCTGGTCGGCGCCGGCGATGACAAAACCGCGCAGCGCGCCACCGCCGCGGGCCGCGAGCCCGCCATCGGCGTGGTCGAACTTCAGCGCGACCTCGCCGCCGCGGACCTCATGTCCGGCGGGCAGGGGACCGGACCACGAGGGCAGGTCGAGTCCATAGACCCGCGCCTTGGCCCAGAGCGCCAGCCGTTCGCCGACGGTTTTCTTGTCCTTGGGATGGTTGTCGTTCGCCTCGCCGACATCGATCGTCACCGCCATGCCGGTGTTCGGCAGGCTCAGGCCCTTCAGCATGGCCTCGCGCACCAGCGGGCGCGGCGCGGTCTGCGCGAAGTTCGGCAGCTGCACCCAGGCAAAGGCGAGCTCGCGCTCCCACTGCGCGCGCCAGTCCTTCACCAGCAGTGGCAGCTGGGTCGCATACAGGCTGGCCTTCTCGACACTGCCGCAGTTGTGCTCGCCCTGATACCAAATGACACCGCGCAGGGCAAAGGGCACGAGCGGGGCGATCATGCCGTTGAAGAGGTTGGCTGGCCGGTTCGGGTCGCGCTCGGGAGGCAGCTCGGCGCGCGGCGCGCGGGACACGGCTTTGCCTGTCGCCTTCGCTGTCGCGGCCTTCTGTTTCCAGGCGGCCAGACGCTTGGCGTGCGCGGCCTTGGCGGCGGCCTCGTCAAAGGTCTGCGCCTTGCGCTCCCAGGCCCCGATCTGCGCCTGCAGCGCCGGCACCTCGCGCTGCACGGGTTCGCTCGTCCACGCGGCGATGTCGGTGCCACCCCAGGAGGCGTTGATCAAACCGACCGGCGCGCCGAGGCTGCGCTGCAGGTCGCGGCCAAAGAACCAGGCGACCGCGGAGAAGTCCGGCACGCTGGCCGGCGAGGCCACCACCCACTGGCCCTGGCAGTCGGCCTGCGGCTGTTGCGCGGTCTGGCCGCGCACGGTGAACATGCGGATCTGCGGCACGCTCGCGGCTTGGGTTTCGGCCGGCGTGTATTCGCCGCGCTTGAACAGGAAGGCCATGTTCGACTGGCCCGAGGCGAGCCAGACCTCGCCGACGAGCACGTCCTGCACGACGATCTTGTTCTTGCCCTCGACCGTCAGGGTCAGGCTTTCCGCCTGCTCCTTCATTGGCGGGAAGTTCGTCTTCCAGCGACCCTCGGCGCCGGTGCGTGCGACCACGCGCTGGCCGGCGAGCGACAAGGTGACTTCCTCGCCGGCGTCAGCCCAGCCCCAGATCGGCACGTTCACCCCGGCCTGCAGGACCAGGTGATCGGAGAAGATCGCGGGCAGACGGACGTCGGCCAGCGCGGAGCCGGCGAGCAGGAGGAGGCAAAAGAGGCGCAGGGTCATGGCAGGCCATGACACGATGCGCCGGCACCCACTATTTCAGCAGGCCGCTGTCGCTCAGCCATTCCGTGAAGCGCTCGGGCCACTTGGCCGCGGCCCCCGTCTTGCCCGGGCGATAGCCAAAGCCGTGGCCGGCCTCGCTGTAGATGTGCAGTTCGGCTTTCACGCCGGCGGCCTTGTATTTCAGATACAACCCTGCCATGCCCTCGGCGATGTCCGGGCGGTCGCTGTAGCCGCAGGCGATGAAGACCGGCGGCATGCCCTTGCGCGCCTCGAACAGATGCGAGGTGCCCGGGTAGATGAGCGCCTGGAAATCCGGGCGAGAGCCCGCGCGCTCAACCGGATCGGCGGCGTCCGGCTGGCCGGGGTCGCTGTCCATGGCGGCAAAGGCGGCGAGCTCACCGCCGGCGGAGAAACCGAGAATGCCGATGCGGTCCGGCCGGATCTGCCACTCGCCAGCGCGGCTGCGCACCAGTCGCAGGGCGCGCCGCGTGTCGGCCATGGCATGGTCCTGGATCGTGTAGGTGCTGTCCGGTTCGCGGGCGAGCCGGTACTTCAGCACAAAGGCGGCGATGCCGCGCTCGCGAAACCACTCGGCCAGGGCGCCGCCCTCGTGACCGAGGCAGAGTTTGCGGTGACCGCCGCCGGGGCAGAGAATGACTGCCGTGCCGGTGGCCTTGCCGGGCTCGGGCAGGTAGGGCGTCAGGCTCGGGTTGTGAACGTTGCTGACGTTTTCGCCCTCGAGTTTCTCGGGTTCACCCGCGCGCTTCTCCGAGCCCGGGGCGCCGTTGGGCCAGAGCGGCAGCGGCGTGGGGGCATCGGCGGCGGAGAGGGCGAGCGGCAGCAGCAGGCAGACAAGAAGGGGTTTCATGGCGGTCATTCTTTGACGAGGATCTGGAAGAGGTTGTGGTAGCGATCGGTCCACAGCGGCACGTCGGTCGGCTCGGGTTCGTCGGGCGAGTCGGCCGGGGTGTCGGCGAGGAAGGGGGCGTTGTTGGTCAGCAGGACGTAATCGGTGCTGTCGTGGTCGCCCTCGGCCTCGGTGAGGATGCGCGTCCACTTCCAGCCCAGGGCCTCAGCCTGCTTCTGCACCACCGGCGCCAGCGTCAGGTAGGTGTTGGTGACATGCACGGCGAGGATGCCGTCGGGCGCCAGGTGCCGGTGGTAGATCTCGAAGGCCTCGCGCGTCAGCAGGTGCATCGGGATGGCGTCGCCGCTGAAGGCGTCGAGCAGCAGCACGTCGAACTTCTGCTCCGGCTCGCGCTCGAGGGTCAGGCGGGCGTCGCCGATGTGGACACTGACCTGCGCGCCACGCGCCCGGGCGTCGGCCAGGTAGGTGAAGTGCTTCTCCGCCAGCCGGACGATCTCCGGGTTGATCTCATAAAAGCGCCAGTGCTGGCCGCCACGCGCGTAGCAGGCGGCCGTGCCGGCGCCGAGACCGACGATGCCCACGCGCGCGCCGTCCTTGGTGCGGATGCTGTCGAGCGCGCGGCCGATGCCGGTGTGATGGCCGTAGTAGGTCACCGGTTCCTCGCGGAAGGTCGCGCCGAGGTTCTGCATGCCGTGGACAATGCCGCCGTGCACGAGGGTGACGTAATCGTTCTCCAAACCGCTGTCGTAATCCTTGTCGACGTAGAGCGTGCCGTAAAAGTTGCGCACGCGCTCGACCCGTGGATCGACCTGCAGGGTGGTGCCGGACAGCTCATGGATGCTCCAGCCGCCGCCGGCGAGCATCGCCAGCGCCAGCGGCACGCCCAGCCACTTCCAGCGCAGGCCGAGGAAGGCACCGGCGAGCGCCAGGCTGGCGATGCCGAGCCCGACGAGCAGGCCCAGCGGCCACTCGAGGTAGGTGTCGAAGTAGCGCGGCGCCGCCAGGCTGACCAGCAGACCGCCGAGCGCACCGCCGGCGGACATGAACAGGTAAAACTCCGTCAGCCGCGCCGGCTCGGGCTTGAGGCGGGCGAGTTCGCCATGGCAGACCATGCAGGCGAGGAAGAGCGCGCCGAAGCTGACGAACAGCTCCACCCGGTAATTCTGCCAGTCGCCAAACGGCAGGCTGACGGTCCAGGCCTTCACCGCCTCGTTCCAGCCGTGGTCGCGCAGCGGCGCCCAGGTCCACGTGTCGGGCAGGTGATCGTAACCCGCCGCCGCCGCCAGGGCCGCCAGCGCCAGGCCGGCCCAGACCGGCCGCAGGTACCAGCGCTCATGCTCAAAGCAGAGGATGAAGGTCAGCAGGTACAGGCTGAGCGGCACCACCCACATGAAGGGCACCACCGCCACGTCCTGGCAGACGTGGTTGGTCGCGGCCAGCAGCAGCACGCTCGCCACCGCCGGCAGCAGCAGCCAGAGCAGGCGCCGGCCGAGCTGTTCCCAGAGCAGCCGACCCCAGCGCCGCAGCGGACCGGGGGCAGGGGCCTCGGCCGCGTCCGTGGCGGCATCGGTGGATTCCGCGGCGACCGCGTCAGGGATGCGGCCGTTGCGCCGCGCCAGCACGAAGGACAGGGCGGCGAACAGGACAAAGGCGGCCGACCAGATCCAGGTCTGGGTGACGACCTCCAGCCGCGGTTCGATGAGGAAGGGATAACTCAGCAGCGCGGCCAGCGAACCGATGTTCGACAGAGCGTAGAGTCGCCAGGGCAGACCGCCGGGCACCGCGCGGGTGAACCAGACCTGGGCCAGCGGGCTGGTGCTGGAGAGCACAAAGTAGGGCAGACCGACCGTGCCCAGCAGCAGCAGCAGGATGCGGCCCGAGGGATCCTCGCCGCCGGACGGCTTCCAGGACGCGTCGGGAGCGATCGGCAGGCAGGCCGCCGCCCCGAGCAGCAGCAGACCGTGCACGATCATCTGCGTGCGCGGCGCCAGCCGGGTCAGCAGGTGGGCGTAGGCATAACCGGCGAAGAGCAGCGCCTGGAAAAACACCATGCAGGTCGTCCACACCCCCGGACTGCCGCCGAACCAGGGCAGGATGAACTTGCTGATCACCGGCTGCACCTGGAAGAGCAGAAAGGCACTGAGCAGGCTCAGCGAACCCAGCAACAGACCGATCCGGGCGCGCGCATCAGGAGAAGGGGAGGACATGCAAAACGTAGGCTTTCACGGTCCCAATCGAAATCCAAGGCTTTTCTCGAGGGCTTGGAATGCGCGCAGCCCTGCTGGCGTTGTCTTCCGGCACCGCCGCCCACCCTGACCCAAAGGAGGCGGCACGCAGTCCAAAATCTGGGCTGTCGCCTCGGCGCGGAGCAGGGAAGGGGAGCCCCGGGTTCACCGCGGGCTCTGCATGCGAAGACTCTGCGTTTAGGGCACGTGGGTGAGGGAAAGCCGTGCGCATGGCGGATGCTGTGTACATTTAGGGCTTATGGCGCCGTTTTTTTGGAGTTCGGTGCGCCGCGCTCCCTTCAAAACTCAACCCTACCTCCCGACTCATGAAGACCGACCCCTCCACGGATGTTGAACTCAGCCGCCGTTCCTTCCTGAAAACCACGGCCTCGACCGCGCTCGGCGGTGGCCTCCTGGCGGGGGCCTCGGTGCCGCTGCGTGCGGCGGAGGCGGCTTCGCGCAGCAACATCATTGCGCGGGAGAATGCCAAGGAGGGCACGCTCGACTGGCAGCTCACCCGTGTGCGGCTCGATAGTTCCACCGGCTTTCGTTCGTCCTGGATCGAGGGCTATTGTTCGAAGCAGAGCGTCAAGGCGGGCGAGACGATTGACATCAGGGTCTCGACCGAGCCGGCGGCGAAGTTCACCCTGGAGATCTTCCGCACGGGCTACTACGGCGGCAAGGGCGCGCGCCTGATGCAGGTGCTCGGGCCGTTCGAGGGCAAGGCGCAACCGGTGCCGAAGCCCGGCGCCAAGGACCTGCACGAGTGCCGCTGGGAACCGGCGACGACGCTGACCATTCCCGAGGACTGGGTCAGCGGTGTCTATCTGGGCCGGTTGACGACGCTGCCGGATCAGCCGGACCGGCCGTACTGGCAGAGCTATGTCATCTTCATCGTGCGCGATGATCGCCCCGCGGACCTGCTGTTCCAGTGCTCCGACAACACCTGGCAGGCCTACAACCGCTGGCCGACGCATTACTCGGTCTACACGCATCCGAAGGGCAACCAGGGGCCGTGGGCCGATGTGAGTTTCGATCGGCCCTACGGTCGGCAGTCGCAGTTCACCGGCATCGTCAATGATCCGCTCTCGGTCGGCTCCGGCGAGTTCACCTCCTTTGAGCAGCCGCTCTCCTACTGGCTCGAGGAGCAGGGCTACGACGTGACCTACTGCTCGAACAGCGACCTGCTGACGCCGGAGCGCGGGCTGAAGTGCAAGGTCTTCCTCAGCGTCGGCCACGACGAGTACTGGGACATCCGCCAGTTCCGCAGTGTCGAGAAGATGCGCGACGCGGGCGTGAACCTGATGTTCCTCTCCGGCAACTCGGTGTGCTGGGTGACGCCAATGCGCGCGGGCTTCGATGGTCGCGAAAACCGCATCATGTTCCGTGGCGGCCCCTACGGCGGCAACCAGGAGTACGTGAAGGAGCGCCACCAGAACAACGGCCCCTTCCCGGAGAGCGGCCCCGACGAGGGCCTGCTGATGGGCGCGCGCAATGGCCGGCCGATCAACGGCGGCGGCGACTGGATTGTGACCCGGCCCGAGCACTGGATCTTTGAGGGCACGGGCATGAAGAAGGGCGACCGCATCCCCGGCCTGGTCGGCTGGGAGTACCACAACCTGCCGGCGACGGAGATCCCCGGTCTGGAGGTCATTGCCGAGGGGCCCGTGTGGGTCAGCGGCGAAAAGCTGTCGAACTACACCGCCACGGTCTATCCCGGTCCGAAGGGCAACTGGGTCTTCAACGCCGCCACCATCTTCTGGTGCCAGGCCCTCAGCCACCCGCCCGGCCACACCCTGCCGTGGTCGCACTGGTCGCGCCCGCACGGCCCGGACGAACGCGTGCAGAAGATCACCCGCAACTTCCTCGACAAGGTGCTCAGATGAAGTCCTGGAGCGGCCGGCTCTGCACAGTCCGTTCGGCCAAGGGACTCAAGCCATGGCTCGCACGGAGGACGCGGAGGACACGGAGGGGCAATGGATGCTCCGGAGATTTCGCCTCCGTGGGCTCCGTGACCTCCGTGCGAAACCGCTTCGGTGTGGGGGCGCGGACGGACGCGTGGCGGCTCGATCAGGTTTGAACCACGAAGGGCACGAATTTCACGAAGGCAGAAGGGGAATTCTTTTAGGCCGCAAAAGAGCGCAAGGAGCGCAAAAAGGCTGGCAGAGAGCCTTTGTGTTCTTTGGGTTCCTTTGTGGCCAAACTCTCCGGGCTATCCGTGGGAAGGGAACGGGAGTCGGAAGGCTACACCTCGGTCATCGCGAGAGATCTCCAACCTCGATGAATGAAGCGGCGCGCCTCGGCTGAGGGGCTGGCCGGGCGCGTGTCTCACTCGAACACGACGGTCTTGTTGCGGAAGACGAGGACGCGGTCGCGGACGTGCCACCAGAGGGCTTTGGCGAGAACGGTTTTTTCCAGGTCGCGGCCGAGGCGGACGAGGTCCTGGACGCTGTCCTCGTGGCTGACGCGCATGACGTCCTGATGGATGATCGGGCCCTGGTCGAGGTCGGCGGTGACGTAGTGGCTGGTGGCGCCGATGATCTTCACGCCGCGTTCGTAGGCCTGGTGATAGGGCTTGGCGCCGACGAAGGCGGGCAGGAAGCTGTGGTGGATGTTGAGGATCTGATTCGGGAAGGCCTCGATCATCGCCGGGCTGAGGATCTGCATGTAGCGGGCGAGCACGATGGTGTCGACGCCGGCATCGTGCAGGAGCTGGATCTGGCGGGCTTCCTGGGCGGCCTTGGTCTCCGGGGTGACGGGCAGGTGATGAAAGGGGATGCCGAAGCGCTCGGCGGCCGGGCGCAGGTGCTCGTGGTTGGAGACGATGAGCGGGAGGTCGACCGGCAGGTCGCCGGCCTCGTGGCGGGCGAGCAGGTCGTAGAGGCAGTGGCTGTCCTTGCTGACGAAGAGGGCGACCCGCTTGCGCCGGCTGGCGAAGTGGAGTTGCAGGCGCATGTCGTGGCGGCGGGCGAGGGGCTGCAGGCGCGGCTCGATCTCGGCGGCCTCGAGGGTGAAGTTTTCCAGGCTCCACTCCAGGCGCATGAAGAAGGCGCCCTGATCGGGATCGATGTGCTGCTGCAGGTCGATGATGTTGCCCTGGTGGGCGAAGATGAAGCCGGTGACATCATGGACCAGGCCCGGGCGGTCGGGGCAGTGGATGAGCAGGGTGGCGGTGTCGGCGGGCATGGAACCTGACGGATAGGGGGAAAGCGCGAGGGGTCAAAGGAAAGCGCGGGGGGCGGTCGCACAGGGTTTTGACTTTTACCGCGGACGCGTCTCCTTGAGGGCACTCCGCTGCCTCTCTCCGACCCATGACCGCTCCCGCTTCCCTTTCGCCGCGCACCCTCATCGTCATGGGCGTCTGCGGCTGCGGCAAATCGCTCATCGGCGCGCGCCTGGCCGCGGCTCTCGGCGGGGTGTTCGAGGATGCCGACGATTTTCACACCGATGCCAGCAAGGCGAAGATGCGCGCCGGTTCGCCACTGACCGACGACGACCGCTGGCCGTGGTTTGAGCGCCTGCGTGCGCGCATCGAGGCGATGCGCGAGCAGACGCCGGTGTATGTGCTGGCCTGTTCGGCCCTGAAGGCGGTCTACCGTGAGCGCCTGCGCGCGGGCGACGGCTCCGGCGACCTGGTTTTCCTGCACCTGAAGGGTTCGCGCGAGCTGATCTTCGGGCGCATGTCGGCGCGCCAGGGGCATTACATGCCGGTGTCGCTGCTCGACAGCCAGCTCGCCATCCTGGAGGAGACGCCGGACCTGTGGACGGTGGCCATCGACCGCGAGCCGGAGGCCATTGCCGCCGAGATCCTCGACCGCCTGAAGGGGGCGCAGGCATGAGTGCCTCGCCCTGGCATCGCAGTTTGGCGGCCCGGCACGGCCTGGCCATTCTCATCTTCGTGACGGCGGGTTCTTTGCTGCTGCTGGCCTGGCTGGCGCATCAGCAGCGGGCGGAATCACGTCGCGAGTTTGCAGCTTTGGCGCAGCGCCATGCCGACTTTGTCCGGCGGCTGAACCTGCCCCGCAGTCCCAAACTGGCGGTCGACCTGAGTGCCCTGCTGGGTTTGGACATTGCCTTCCGTGCTCGTGACGGCGCCACCTCCGGTGTCGCGCTGCCGGAGGGGTTGCCCTCCCAGGCGGTGGAGCCGGTGCGTCTGGCGGGCGGTCGCGAAGCGGTGGTGCTCGGCCTTGATTCCGCCCACGACATGGTGTTCCTGCGTGATGAGCCGCCGCTGACCCTGAGCCTGCGCCGGCCGGCGACCCGCCACGCATTGTTCGCATTCTGGGGTCTGTCGGCCGCGCTCGCCTGGCTGGGCGCGCGCCAGGTGGTGCGACCGGTGACAGCGCTGACGAGGGTGTTGCCGGGGTTTTTCGGTCGGGAAGGGGAGCCGCCGCCGGAGGTGGCGCGCGCGGATGAAGTGGGGCAACTGGCGCGGGCCCTGACCGAGGCGCGCACGGATCTGCACGAGGAGCGGCGCCTGCGCGAGCAATCGGAGCGCCTCGCGTTGCTCGGCCGGGTGGCCACCGGTCTGGCCCATGAGATCAAGAACCCGCTTGCCTCGATCCAACTGCACGCCCAGTTGATCGACACAGCCGCGCTCGATGCCGATTCGGCGCGCTCTCTCGGCCATGTGCGCGCGGAGACCGAGGTCATCGAGGGCCTGGTCAACCAGTGGCTGTTCCTGGCCCGCCCCGCGCCCCCGCAGACAGCGCCGCTGGACTTGCGTGGCCTGGTGGCCGAGACACTCGACACCCTGGAGGCGCAGGCACGGCATGCAGGCGTGCGACTGAAACTTGAGGCCTTGCGGGCCGCGCCGGTGCGTGTGGATCGCTCCCGCCTGCGCCAGGCGCTGCGCAACGTCCTGCTCAACGCCATCCAGGCCATGCCGGGCGGGGGCGTGGTCGAGGTCGATCTGGAAGTCTGCGATGGCCGCGTCCGGATGGTCGTGTGCGATCATGGGCCGGGCTTCAGTGCCGCGGCGCTGGACCAGGCCACGGGCTTGTTCTATTCTGAAAAAGAGGGCGGCATGGGCGTGGGATTGAGTGTCGCCAGCGAGATTTTTTCCGCCCACGGCGGTGGTCTCGTGGTCAAAAATCATCCCCAGGGCGGGGCCGTGGTGGAAATGGTCTTGCCCTGTGTCGAACTTGCCGATTCATAAAACTCATGCCACGGGTGCTCATCATTGAGGACGATCACGCGCTTGCCGCCGCGCTGGCGGTGGTGGTGCGTCGTCTGGGGGGCGAGCCGGTGGCGGCGGCCTCCGGCCAGGGCGGACTCGACAAGGCGCGCCGCGGCGGCTTTGATGCCGTGCTGCTCGACATCGGTCTGCCGGACCTCAGCGGCCTGAAGGTCCTGGAGACCCTGCGTGCCGGGGAATCATCGCCGCCGGTGGTGGTCCTGACCGCCCATGGCACCCTGGAGCACGCCTTGGAAGCGCGTCGCCTGGGAGCGCATGAGTACTTTCTCAAGCCGGTCAGCCTGCCCGATCTGCAAGGCTGTCTGCGAGCCCTGCTGGCGGCGCCGGCGGCGAGTGCCGCGCCCGCGGTTGGAGCGGGCCTGATGATCGGCGCCACGCCGGAGATGCAGCGGGCTTTTGCCGGGCTGGCCCAGGCCTGTGCCACCCGTGAGCCTGTTTTGATCACCGGGCCGGCCGGCTCGGGCAAGACCCTGGCGGCCGAGATCCTCGCCCGACATGGACCCGGAGGGGGCGAGGCGCGGTATTTCCGCTGCGACGAATGGCCCGAGGCCGAGGCGCGCGCCGAGCTGCGGCGTCTGCTGCAGGCGGCGGGTGGCAGTTTGTTGATCGAGGAGGTGTCGCGGCTGCCGTTGCCCCTGCAGGCGGATCTGGCGCAGGCACTGCTGCGCGAGGGCGGGGTGCGACTGCTGGCAACGACGTCGGCCGACCTGCCGGAAGTCATCGCTGCGGGGCGGTTTCGCGAGGATCTGTACTACCAGCTCGGTGTCCTGCAGTTGCGCCTGCCGGCCCTGGCGGCTCGCACGGAGGACATTCCCGAGTTGGCGGCGCACCTGCTCAAGCGCGTCGCGCCGGGGCGCGAGCTGGCCTTGGATGCGGCCACGCTGGCGGTACTCAAGGGCCATGACTGGCCGGGCAACGTGCGCGAGTTGGCGGCGGCGATGAGGCATGCCGCCGCGGTGTGCGCGGCACCGGTCGTGCTGCCGCACCATTTGCCGGCGGAGCTCGCCGAGGCGCGGGTGCCTGCGGGACAGGCGCTGGATGCGGCGCTGGATCGTGCGATGCTTGGCTGGCTCGACTACCGGCTCGCGGCGGTGGACATCCCGGAGTATGACACCCTGCTGGCCGATGTGGAACGGCGTCTGCTGGGCGAGTTGCTGCGCCGGCACGAGGGCCGGCCTACGCATCTGGCAGCAGCGCTTGGCATGAACCGTGCGACGCTGCGCAAGCGTCTGCGCGAGTTGGGCCTGGGGCAGTAAATCAGATCCAAGTGTTGGCGGGAATGACCGCGTCCTTCGGGATGATGACGATGCCGTCGCGGATGTAGAAGTTCTCGTGGTCCATGTGGTCCGGCTTGCCCTCGGGAGTGATGACCACGTTGTCACCGATGTGAACGTTCTTGTCGATGATGGCGCGCTCGATCCGGCAGTTGCGGCCGATGCCCGGTGCCGGGCGGTTGGGATCGGTGCCGGCGGCGCCGGAGTAGAAGTCGGCGCCCATCAGAATGGTCTCGCGGATGGTCGTGCCGCGTTCGATGATCGAGCGGAGACCGACGACGGTGGTTTCCACATGGGCATCGGTGATGATGCAGCCGTCTGAGATGAGGGCCTCGCGGATCGTGGCGCCGTTGATCTTCGTGGCGGGCAGGAAGCGTGCGTTGGTGAAGATCGGCGCGCCCGAGTCGAAGAAATCGTACTGCGGCACCAGCTTGCAGAGATCGAGGTTGGCGTTGAAGAAGGAGCGGATGGTGCCGATGTCTTCCCAGTAGCCCTGGAAGTTGTAGGCATTGACGTGGTACTTCTTCAGGGCCTCGGGAATGATGTTCTTGCCGAAGTCCATGCGGTCGTTGTCGAGGCTTTCGATCAGCGCCTTGCGATTGAACACGTAGATGCCCATGGAGGCTTGGTAACGCGGCTCGGTGGTGGGCAGGCCGAGATCATTCAGGGTTTCCTCCGGCATCTGCAGCGACTGCAGGATGGTGGGGTCCTTGGGTTTTTCGACGAACTCATGGATGCGGCCGCTGGCATCGGCTTTCATGATGCCAAGGCTGGTGGCGTCCTGAGCATTGACGGGCAGGGTGGCGATGGTCAGGTCGGCTCCCGAGTTCAGGTGCTGGCTCATGACCTGGCGGAAGTCCATGCGGTAAAGCTGGTCGCCGCTGAGAATCAGAAAGTATTGGTGATCGCCCTCCAGGAAGTAGCGCAGGTTCTTGCGCACGGCGTCGGCGGTGCCCTGATACCAGCGCTCGCCCTCGGGCGTCTGCTGGGCGGCGAGCAC
The DNA here is from genome assembly GCA_044345215.1 of Prosthecobacter sp. GTDB lineage: Bacteria > Verrucomicrobiota > Verrucomicrobiia > Verrucomicrobiales > Verrucomicrobiaceae > Prosthecobacter. The sequence goes on from JBIJBO010000001.1 coordinate 31,870, forward strand.
CTCGACGAAGCCGCGGCCGAAGGCGTCGAACTTGTAGGTGCGCGAGATGTGGCGGTTGAGCGAGGCGCTGTTGAACTGGGTCAGCACGAAAACCTGACGGACGCCGGAGTTGATGCAGTTGCTGATCGGGATGTCGACGAGGCGATATTTGCCGGCGAGCGGCACGGCCGGTTTGGCGCGGTCCTTGGTGAGCGGAAACAGCCGGGTGCCGGCACCTCCTCCCATGATGATCGCGAGGGTTGAGTTCCTGAGAACGGCGCCGGTTTGAATGCGGTTCGGCATGATGGAGGAGGTGTTTGAGCAACCAGTTTTGCCTGAAACAAAGACTCGAGGCAAGCGTTTCCATCGCCTGTTCTCACCGGCCAAGCAACTTGCCTGCCAAACTACTCCGCCCAGCCATGCCATCTTCCCGGAATCACCTGCCCATGCTTGTTCTTGCCATCGCCTTTCTTGGCGCTCGGGACCTGACAGCCGTGGATTTTGCCAAGCAGATCCTGCCGGTGCTGGAAAAGAAGTGCCTCGACTGCCACAAGGCGCCCCACGAAGAGGATGGCCGCGTCAAGAAACCCAAGGGCGGCCTGCGTCTGGACGCCGCCTGGGCCATGCTCAAGGGCGGCGAGACCGGCCCGGCTCTGGTGCCGGGGGATGTCGCCAAGAGTTACTTGCTTGAGGTGGTCAGCCTGCCGAAGGACGACGACATGTTCATGCCGCCCAAGGGCGACCCGCTGACGGTTGATGAAATCCAGCTGTTGAAGGAGTGGATTGCCGGCGGTGCCGATTTCGGGGGCTGGAAGGGCAATCTGGAGGGCGCGCCGCCGGAGTCGGGCGTACCGTCCAAGCCCGCCGCGCCGAAGGTGCGCGAGCACGATCTGCTCTTTGCCGAGTTGGAAAAGGACCTGAAGCCGGCACCCGCGGAGACAATCGAGCTCGCCAAGGCGGTTGGCGCCCAGGTCAGTCCGCTCAAGGTCGATGGCGCCCTTCTGCGCGTGGATTTCCTCACCGGTGTCTCCCGCTGCAACGACGAGAACGTCGCCGCGCTGGCCGGCCTCAAGGAGCAGTTGGTCCGGCTCGACCTCGGTCGCACGGTCATCACCGATGCGGCGCTGAAAAGCCTGGCAGGGTTCCCGCGACTGATCGCCCTCGACCTGCGCCAGACCGCGGTCACCGATGCCGGCCTGGCCGCGCTCAAGGACCTGCCGCGGTTGCAGACGCTCAACCTGTTTGGTACGGGCATCACCGATGCCGGCCTCAAGCAGCTCGCCGAACTGCCGTCGCTCAAGCAGGTCTACCTGTTCCAGACCAAGGCCACGCCGGCCGGGCTCAAGCAGCTCGCCGCCGCCCGCCCGGGCCTGCAGGTTTCCGGGGCCAAGTGAGGGCTCGACCAGGCCTCCGCCGCCGTAACGCGGCGGCATCGGGCGTCGTTCCGAGGGTTCCCGGCAGGTTTGTGGCATAGAAGGCGCTGGCCCACACGTTTCGACTGGACGCGGCCGCCGTTTCCTGCTGGCCTGATGGCACATGACCTCCTTCCAGACCCTCTTCCACCGGCTCAAGGGTGAGCTGCAGAAATCCATCGTGGGGTATGACGAGTTGCTCACCGATGTCCTCGTCGCCGTTTTCGCCGGCGGCCATGTCCTGCTCGAGGGCGTGCCCGGCCTCGGCAAGACCTTCCTCGTGCGCACGCTTTCGCAGGTGATTGGCCTGGAGCCGGGCCGCGTCCAATGCACACCCGACCTCATGCCGGCCGACATCCTCGGCACCCACATCGTCAACGAAAACGAGCACGGCCGGCGCATGATGCACTTTGAGAAGGGGCCGGTGTTCAAGAACCTGCTGCTGGTCGACGAGATCAACCGTGCCACGCCGAAGACCCAGGCGGCTTTGCTGGAGGTGATGCAGGAGCGAAACGTCACCACGGGCGGCGAGCGCCACCCGCTGCCCGAGCCCTTCTTCGTGCTCGCCACCCAGAACCCGATGGAGATGGAGGGCACCTACCCGCTGCCCGAGGCCCAGCTCGACCGCTTCATGTTCAAGATCAAGGTGCCGTTCCCGGACCTCGACTCGCTCGTCGAGATCTCCCGACGCACGACCGGCTTTGAGGAGCCGCGCCTGGAGACGGTGCTGCACGGGCCGGAACTCATTGCCCTGCAGCAGGAACTCTCCGCCGTGCCGGTGGCGGAGCCGGTGGCGCGGTACGCCTCCCGACTCGTGCTGGCCACCCACCCGGAGCAGCCCGATGCCCTGCCCGAGGTGAAGCGCTACGTGTCTTACGGCAGCAGTCCGCGCGGCCTGCAGGCCCTCATCCGCGGCGCCCGTGTCTGGGCGGCGGTGCACGGAGCCTCGGCGGTGTCGACCGACGACGTGCGCGCGCTCGCTCGCGTTGCGCTGCGCCACCGCATCATCCTCAACTTCGAGGGCGAGGCCCAGCAGGTGAAGGTGGACGACCTCATCGCCAAGCTGCTCGACCAGGTGCAAACCCCGGCCCGGGAGGCGGCCTGACCGTCGCGCCATGAGCGAGGCCGCCATCGCCCGCGAGGAGCTGTTCGACGCCGCCTTCTTGGACCGGCTGCGTACGCTCGCCGTGCGTCTGCGCAAGCGCCGGGCGCTGACCCGGCGCGGCGCGCAGTCGACCCCGGCCACCGGCTTCACCCGCGAGTTCAAGGACTACCGCCACTACACGCCGCGGGAGGATTACCGGGCGATCGACTGGCGCCTGTATGCCCGCCTCGACAAGCTCTTCGTGCGCCTTTACGAGGAGACCCAGGAGCTCAACCTGCATGTCATTGTCGACACCAGCGCCTCGATGGCGCGGCCCTTCGCCGACAAGCGCCGCCAGGCCCTGCGTTTCGCGGTCGCCCTCGCTTATCTAGGCCTGGCGAGCCAGCAGCGCGTCAGCCTTTACTCGCTCGGTGCCAGTGTCCGCCAGGAACTGCCGCCACTGCGCGGCCAGGGCCACATCGAAAAGATTCTGCAGACGGCCGCACGCCTTGAATTCGGCGGTCTCACCGATCTCGAGCGCGCCTTCACCGACTTCCGGCCGGCCCGCCAGCGCTTCGGCGTCATCTTCGTGCTCTCCGATTTCTTTGGTCGCGATCTGGATGCGGCGGCGCAGGCGGTGAAGCGGGCCGCCGCCTGGCCGGGCGAGACCCACTTCGTGCAGATCCTGCATCCCGAGGAGCGCGAGCCGAAGATCGAGGGTGAAGTCGAACTCGACGAGGTGGAGACCGGCGAGCGCCGGCGCTTCTGGATCACGCGTCGCGAGGTGGCGCGGTATGCCGAGACCTTTGACGCCTTCTGCGATCACCTCGGGCGCGCCTGCGCGGCGCAGCGCATCGACTTCATGCAGTGCGGTGCCGACGAACCCTTTGAGGATCGTTTCCTCGACCTGTTGAACCGCGGTTCCGCCCTGGCCGGCGGCGTCTGAACATGCGCTTCCTCGCCCCTCATTTCCTGCACCTGGCCTGGCTGGCGCTCATTCCGCTGGCGCTCTACCTGTTCAAGAAGAAGGCGCGCCGTTTGCCAGTCTCGACCCTGCTGTTTTTCCGCTCGCTCGCCCGCGAGCACCAGGAATCGGCCTGGCTGCGCCGGCTCAAGCGCTGGTTGTCACTCCTGCTCACCCTGCTGGTCCTGCTGCTCGCCATTCTCGCCCTCGCGCGGCCGGCGGCCGACACCGGTCTCGACACACCGCCGGCGGTCGTGCTGGTGGTCGATGTCACGGCCGCCATGGCGGCGCGCGATGGAGAGGGGCGCAGTCGCCTTGACGTGGCCCGCGACCTTGCCCGCGCCCGCCTGCGCGCCCTGCCCGACCAGGCGGTGCTGTCGCTCGTGGTCGCCGATGGCGGCGCCCAGGTGCCGCTCTCGCGCAGTCGCAACCGGCGCGAATGCCTGCGCCTGCTCGACGCCCTGCAAGCGCTGCCGGTGCCGCCCAACCCCGAGGCGGCGCTAACGGCGGCGCGGCGTCTCGCTGAACTGGAGGAGGGCGCGCGCATCTGGCACTTCAGCGACCGCCCCTTCGAGGCGCCCGCAGATCTCGCGCTGGAGTTTGTTTCCGCCGCTCTGGAGGCGCCGCTCAACGCTGGCATCACGGCTTTTCAACTGCGACCCGCACCGCTTGCCCATGACCGGCACGAGGCCTTCGTCAAGGTGCAGGCGGCCCGGGCCAATGCCCGACCGCTGGCGGTCACGCTGGAGGTGCGTGTGGCGGGTCGGTTGGCGCAGTTGCGCGAGTTGGAGCTGGCCCCCGGCGCGGAGGCCGCCCTGGTGCTGCCTTTGGAAGGGGTGCGCGGCCAGCGACTGGAAATCCAGCTGCGCGCCGAGGGTGATGCCCTGGGCTGGGATGATGCGGTGGCGGCGGTGCTGCCGAAGACGCGGCCGCTGGTGGTGGCGCGTGTGTCGGCGACGCCCGATCCCTTCACGGAACTGGCGCTGGCCTCGCTCGTCGAGGCGGGGCGCATCGAACTGCTCAAGGCCGCGCCGACCGCCTGGCCTCTGCCGGACAAGCCGGATGTTTATGTGTTCGACCAGTGGCTGCCGAAGGAGTGGGTGGCGGACCGACCCGCCCTCCTGCTCGATCCGCCCGCGGCGACGAAGCCGCTGCCGCTGCGACGGCTGGCCGGGGCGGGTCTGCCGCATGCCGGTGTGCGCGCCGCCGCGCCGGACCACCCGGTGCTGTTCCGGGTCGCCGCCGGCCGGGTGGCACTGACCCAGACGCTTGTGCTGGAACTCGGCGGTACCCTGGAGCCGCTGTGGATGGCGGGGGGTGAGCCGGTACTGGCCGCGGGGGAACGCGACGGTCAGCGCCTGGTCGTCGCCGCCTTTTCACCGTCGCGCTCCGAACAACTCGCCCTGCTGCCGGCTTTCCCGCTGCTTCTCGGCAACGCTTTGTACTGGTGCGCGGAAGGTTCCGCAGCGCTCGCCGGGGTGGCAACCCAGCGGCCGGGCGATCTTGTCGAGGAAGAAGGATTGCGTCGCTGGTTGGAGTGGGAAGGCCGCCGGTTCATCGAAACGACCGAGGTGCTTGAGGGCGGGGTGCGTCGGCTCAGCCGGCTGGGCGCCTGGGAGACGGCCGAGGGTCGCACCGGGGTCAGTGCCCTGGTGTCCGCGGCGGTCAGCGACCTGCCGGCGCGTGCGGCGACTCCGGCGACCGAGGCGGCGTCACCGCCCGCGGCGACAGGTCTGGCCGCGACTGGCCTGCCGCAGCTGCTGATCTGGGCCGTGTTGGGAATCCTGCTACTGGAGAGCTGGCTGTTTCACCGCAAGGCGGTGTATTGAGGGCGGGATGGACAGGGGGCTTGACTGACTCGACGGATTGAATCTCTCCCGCGGCTGCCTAATAGGTCCATTCCGTCCATCAAGTCCATTCTGTCCATGCTCCATCTCTCCGCATAAAAAAACGCGGCCCGCTTTCGGCGGGCCGCGCTGCGCTGATTCAGACAAGAACCCTCAGAGCCGCTTCACGCGGAAGTTGCGGAAGGCCACCGGGTCGCTGTGGCCGGCGAAGCCGATGAAGCCGGTTTTGCGGGTGACGCCGGCGGGCTTGGTCTTGACGCCGCTGTAGTCGAGTTCATCGAGGTTGGCGTCGAGGATCTTCGTGCCGTTGAGGGTGACCTGGATGCGGTTGCCGCGCACCTCGATCTCCTCGGTGTTCCATTCGCCGACCGGGCGCAGGTAACCGCGCTTGGCGCCGACAAGGTGGTAGAGCGAGCCGTGCACCTGGTACGGTTGCAGGGCCTTGCCGGTCTTCGCCTCATAGCCATCGGTGTCGATGACTTGGATTTCCAGGCCATCCTTGGCACTGTGGCCGCCGAGAGGGGTGCGCAGGGCGATGCCGTTGTTGCCGGCGGGCGGCAGCTTGAATTCAAAGCGCAGGACCATGTCGCCATACTCCTCCTTGCTCAGCAGGTCGCCGCCCTTGCCCTGTTTGCAGACGATGTTGCCGTCGACCACTTCGTAGTTCTCGACCGCGCCCTGCCAGTTGGACAGGTCCTTGCCGTTGTCGAGGCGGGTGAAGCCAGCCTCACCGTCGGCGAGCAGCCGGTTGGCTTCCTCGGAGGGGATTTCGCGGACGAAGACGTTGCGCCAGCGGATCTCGCTGCCGTGGGTCTGCAGCTGGATCGGGCCCTTGGCGTAGACCGGGTCCTGCATCCAGCCCGCCGGCGGCTTTTCACCGGCCTGGGCCTTGGCGTCCTTCTTGCCGTAGGCCAGGTAACCGGCCTTGCGGTTGGCGAAGAAGTTTTCCAGCACGGCGTTGTTGACCACGACCTCGCCGTTCAGCTTGATCAGCACACGCTCGCCGATCATGCGGATGTAAAAGCGGTTCCACTCGCCCAGTGGCTTGTCCATGAGTTTGAGCGGGTCCTTGCCCTCCGGGCTCTTGTTGTTCCAGAGACCGCCGGAGCCCTTGGGTTTGCCGAGCGACACGGCCTTCTCGTCGTTCTCGGTGAAGTCCCAGATCTGCACCTGCGGGGTGGCGCGCAGGTAGATGCCGCTGTCACCCTTGGGAAGCATCTTGTAGTCGACCCACAATTCGAAGTCGCCGTAGTCCTTGTCGGTGGTCAGGTAAAGGCCCTTGCCGTCGTTGACGAGTTCACCGTTTTCGACCTTCCAGTGGGCGTTGACGTGGTCGCCCTTGTCGTTGCCCTTGGCGTCGAGCAGGCCTCCTTCGACCGACTTCTTTTTGTAAGCGGCGCGCTCGGCGTCGGTCATCTTCCACAGGTCGGCCGGATCCTGGGTGCCCCAGCCGTACCAGCCGGAGAGATCCTTGCCGTTGAAGAGGGCGGTGAAGCCGGGCGGCGGCGCGTTGTGATCCGCCGCCAGGGCGGGGGCCGCGGCGACGGCGAGAAGGGGGAGCAGAAGAGATGCTTTCATCATGGTGGGAGGAGGGAGTCGGGCAGGCGGCCGGGATTCTTTCAGGGCCGGCGGCCGGCAAAAAAGAATTTGCCCCGCCGTGGCCTTTCCGCTGGAATCGCCGGCACTTCGCATGAAAAACGAGACTCCCACCGCACCGGCCCCGGACATGAAGCTGTTCTGGGCCTGCTTCATCGCCCTTGTTGCCACCTCCTTTGTCTTCGGCGTCCGCTCGACCCTCATTGGCGACATTGCTCGCGAGTTCCAGCTGTCCCAGGGGCAGGTCGGTCGCATCCTTGGCGTGGGCCTTTGGCCTTTCGCGCTGAGCATCATTGTTTTCAGCCTGATCATCGACCGCATCGGTTACAAGGCGGCGGCGTTGTTCGCCATCAGCTGTCACTTCCTTGCCATCGGCCTGACCCTGATGGCCGAGCCCGACAATGACCTGCTCTACTGGGGCACCTTCACGGTCGCCCTGGCCAACGGCACGGTCGAGGCGCTCATCAACCCGGTGGTGGCGACCCTCTTCCAGAAGAACAAGGCGAAGTGGCTGAACATCCTGCATGCCGGCTGGCCGGCGGGCATTGCCCTTGGCAGCATCTTCACGATGCTGCTCGGCGAGGGCGTCTCCTGGCAGGTCAAGTTCGGCGTCTGCTTTGTTCCGGTCGTGCTCTACACCCTGCTCATCCTGCCGCGCCGTTTCCCGGTCAACGAGCGCGTCGCTGCCGGCGTCAGCTTTCGCGAAATGCTCGCCGAGTTCGGCGCCTTCGGCTTCTTCATGTTCACCGTCCTCCTGGTCATGGCGATCTATCAGGCGCTCGGCGCGGCTGCCAACTGGGGCCTGGTCTTCGGCGCCGGCGCCGCGGTCGCCCTTTCCGCCGGGGCCTATACCCGCTCCCTCGGCCGGCCGATGTTCATCGTCATCCTGGTGACCATGCCCTTCCTGGCCACCACCGAGTTGGGCACCGACACTTGGATGCCCGACCTGTTCAGCCTCGAGCTTGGCAAGGCCGCCGCCTGGGTGCTGGTGTACACCTCCATCATCATGACGATCCTGCGCAGCTTCGCCGGCCCGGTTGTGCACCGGCTGTCGCCAATCGGCCTGATGGTGGTCAGCGCCTTTGTCGCGGTCATTGGCCTGCTGCTGCTCCAGGGGGCCACCGGATGGAGCATCGTCGCCGTGGCCACCCTGTACGCCTTTGGCAAGACTTTTCTCTGGTCGACCACCCTCGGTCTGGTCTCCGAGCAGTTCCCGCGCGGCGGCGCGCTCTCCCTCAACGGCGTTTCGGCGATCGGTGTGCTCGGCATGGGTGTCATCGGCGCGCCGCTCATGGGCATCTGGCAGGATGCCGACATCGACCGCGCCCTTCGCGACAAGCACCCGGCGATCCACCTGCAGGTCAAGGGACCGGAGGCCGTCAACCTGGTTGGCACCGCGCCGTCGGTCGACGCCCAGAAGGTCGCCGCCCTGCCCGAGGCTGACCGCCGGACGGTCGAAACCGTGCAGAACGAGTTCAAGAAAAAGACCTTTGCCCGCACCGCCCTGCTGCCGGCCTTCCTGCTGGCCTGCTACATCGGCCTGTTCCTTCACTTCCGCGCCCGCGGCGGCTACAAGCCGGTCGTGCTCGGGGCAGGGGGGCATTGAGGATGCACATTTTTTTCTTGTTCATTGCGATTCACCCGCCTAAAAAGGCCCGCCATTGCCGTTAACGTCGCTTCGCGCCGCCCACGGCTGCGCTCTCATCCAACCCAAACCTACCATCATGTCCGCAAAAACTGAAGGCATCGCACCCAACGCCAGCCGCCTGCTCTGGGCCGGTTTCATGGCCATCCTCGCCGCCGGCGTCGGCTTCGCCATCCGCGGCGGTATCTTTGACAACTGGGGCAAGGAGTATGGCTTCACAGCCGCCCAGCTAGGGGCCATCGGCGGTGCCGGCTTCAGCGGCTTCTGCTTCGGCATCATCATTGGCGGCGTCATCGTCGACAAGATCGGTTACGGAAAGCTGGTGGCGGTGGCCCTGCTCGGCCACATCCTCTCGGCATTCGTGACCTTTGCCGCCAGCACGCCGGAAAACGCCTACCAGTTCCTATTTTGGGGCATGTTCCTCTTTGCTTACGCCAATGGCACCCTGGAGGCGGTGGCCAACCCGCTCGTGGCGACGCTTTACCCGCAAAACCGCACCCACTACCTGAACATCCTGCACGCGTCCTGGCCGGCGGGCATGGTCATCGGTGCCGCCATTGGCTGGGTTTTGGACGACAAGATGCAGCTCAGCTGGAAGCTGCAGCTCGCGCTGTACCTCGTTCCGACAGTGATCTACGCGGTCATGTTCCTGGGTCAGAAGTTCCCGAAATCCGAGGCGGCCGAGAAAGGCGCGAGCTTTGTGCAGATGTTCAAGCCGGTCGGCATCCTCGGCGCTCTGGTTGCCTGCTACCTGCTCGCCCTTTTCTTTGGTGACATCGTGAAAGGTCTGTCGCCGGACAATGCCAAGGCGATTGGTTACGGCGTTGGCGGTGTCCTGCTCATCGCCGTCGCGGTGATCACCGGCTTCTCGTTCGGTTCCTTCCTCCTTTTTGTGCTGTTTGTCACCCATGCCTTGGTCGGCGCGGTTGAACTCGGCACTGACGGCTGGATTCAGAACATCACCGGCAACCTGTTCACCTCGGAGCAGGGCAAGTATCTCTTCATCTGGACCTCCGCCATCATGTTCGGCCTGCGCTTCTGCGCCCACTGGATTGAGACGAAGCTCAAGCTCTCGCCGATTGGCCTGCTGCTCGCCTGTTCCGTCATCGCCTTCGTTGGCCTGAATCTGGCCAGCACCATGCAGTCCTTCGGCATGGCCCTGATCGCCCTCGGCATCTACGCGGTCGGCAAGACCTTCTTCTGGCCGACCATGCTTGCCGTCATTGGCGATCGCTACCCGCAGACCGGTGCGGTGGCCATGTCCATCATGGGTGGCATCGGCATGCTTTCCGCCGGCCTGATCGGCGGCCCTGGCCTTGGCTATGGCAAGGACCGCTTTGCCGGTCAGGAATTGCAGAAGGTCGATGCGGCCCTCTACCAGACCTACAAGTCCGAGACGCCGAGTACTTTCCTCAACTTGAAGTCCACGGAAGTCTTTGGTCTGGACGGCAAGAAGCTCGCCGAGGCCAAGGAAGCCAAGGAGCGCACGCCAGATCAGCTGAAGGTCGTGGAAGCTGACCAGCGCGGTGACCGCGCCACTCTCAAGGCTGACGCCTACATCCCGGCAACCATGGCGATCATCTACCTGCTCCTGCTGCTCTACTTCAAGGGCATCGGCGGCTACCGCGCCGTCCGCATCGACGAACAGGCCGCCTGATTCAACGCACCCTTCCGCAGCGGCGTCCTCCACCCCGGGGGACGCCGTTTGCCTTTTCCGCCAGTCTCTCGGAAATCTGAAATCTGAGATCTGCAATTTGAAATCTGACACCCCATGCCCACCTACCTTTACGAAGTCATTCCCGAGTCCGAAACCGAGACGCCGCGCCGCTTTGAGGTGCGCCAGAGCATGAAGGACGCGCCTCTGACGACCGATCCCGAGACCGGCCGGCCGGTGCGCCGGGTCATCCTCGGCGGTACCGGCCTCATGGGCGGCGGTTCCGCTTCAGCTTCGACCCGGCCGAGCGGGGGTTCCTGCGGCACGGGCTGTGGTTGTCACTGAGAGGGCGGCGGCCCGGCAAACTCGCACAAAATCAACTTGCGGGTGTGCTCGACCGGAGGCATGGTGCAGACTCGCTGTTTTCAAACAGTTGGAACAAGGACAGATGCCAGAGTGGTCGATCGGGCACGCCTGGAAAGCGTGTGTGCTGTCAAAGGCACCGAGGGTTCGAATCCCTCTCTGTCCGCCATTCTTCGCCGTCTCAGCGGCGAAGAATGCCCTCCGTAGCTCAACGAGCGAAGGACGGGCTGATCTTCTCCGCCCGGCTTCGAATGGCACGACATTCCGCGCAGCGTGGATGACGTCAGACAGGTCAGATTTCCCCAGATTCCGCGCCCCCCGGGACTCCCCTCCGCGCTTTGCAGAACTGCATTTGACAAAGCCCCGGGTGCGGGTAGTCTGCCAGCCCCCTTGCCGGAATGGTCCTTGTGGCCGCTTCGCCCGGGGATGTGACGCAAGCCATCACCCACTCCACCTTTTATGCCCAAGAGGACTTACCAGCCATCGAAACGCACCCGGAAGCGCCAATTTGGTTTCCGTGCCCGCATGAAGACCCCGAACGGTCGCGATATTATCCGTCGCCGCCGCGCCCGTGGGCGCAAGCGCCTCATGCCGGTGGGCGTGGAGATTCACTACAAGCGCCACGTGCAACAGCACGCCTGAGTGCGCCGAGGCCCGCCATGCGCCTGCCCTCCCGCCTTCGTCTGAAGGAATCGCGCGATTTTTCGCGGATCAAAAGGGAGGGCAGAAGTCAGGCGGGCCGCTTTTTTGTTCTGGGCCTGCTGCGTGATGACAGCCTTGCCGACTTCCGCTTTGGCCTGGTCACAGGCAAAAAGCTTGGCAATGCTGTGCAACGCAATCGTCTCCGCCGCCAGATGCGCGAGATCATTCGCGCGGCCAGACCGCGGATTCTCCCTGGCCATGCCTTTGTCACCATCGCCCGCTGGCGGGCATCCGCAGCGCCCTATGCCGAGCTTGAGCAGGACTGGTTGCGCCTCGCCCGCCGCGCGGGTTTGCTCGCTCCCGCGCCGCGGCCATGAAACTTCTCGTGCGCTTTTTCATCCGGGGCTATCAGCTGCTGATCTCCCCGGTCTTGCACTTTGTGGCCGGCCCGGCGGCCGGATGTCGTTTCACGCCGACCTGCTCCGAGTACTTCCTTCAGGCGGTCGAAACCCACGGTGTCCTGCGCGGCGGCTGGCTCGGCCTGCGCCGCCTTGCCCGCTGCAACCCCTGGGGCGGACAGGGGCATGATCCAGTTCCCGGCTGCCCGGGGTGTCACCCGCACTAATTTTTGACTCTTTCCATCATGGACCGCAAAGCCTGGTTTGTCATCACCCTCTGCGCCGTTGGCATGGCCGTGAACTACTGGTTCGCCGTGCAGAATCAGCAGGCGCTCGCCGCCCAGCAGGCTGCCGCGCCCAAGCCGGCCGCCCTGGTGCCGGTCAAGCCCGCGCAGCCGGCGGTTGCAACCGCCAACCCCTCCCAGGCTGCGGCTCCTGCCGCCGCCACTCCGGAGGAGCGCCACGTCATCGAGAAGGGCAGTGTGGCCTGGCACTTCACCACCCGCGGCGGCGGCGTGGAGAAGGCCGTGCTCGGCGGCAGCGACCAGATCACCCTCAATGGCCATGGCAAGGAGCCGGTCGGCGCCCTGCGCCGTGAGGCCGCCGGACTTGATGGTGTTGCTTACCGCGTCGTCGAAAAGAGCGCCGATGGCATCACCTTCGAGGGGGTCACACCCGAGGGCATTGCGGTGCGCAAGGCCTACAGCTTCGAAACCGACAAGGTGGCCGACCCGCATCTGCTGCGCCTGACCGTCACTCTCATCAACACCGGCAGCGCGGCGCATCGCTCGGAGGAATACCACCTCTTTGCTGGCACGGCCGCCTCGATGGCTCCCGATGAACCGCTGAAGCCGAGTGTGTTTTGGAATGACGCCGGTGACGCCGAGCACAAGGATGCCAACTGGTTCGGCGGCGGCATGTTTTCGGACGAGAAGACCGAGTACCGGGCCAGCCACGCACGCCTGCGCTACGCCGGCGTCATGAGCCGATTCTACGCCACCATCGTCAGTCGCGAGGGCCGACCTGAAAAGACGGGCAAGATCTGGGCCTCGCGCTTCCTCGTTGACCACTCCAACGACAAGTACAGGAACGAGGAGGCAGCCCGCACTGACTGGGCCATGCAGGCGGCGATCAGCCTGCCGCCCGTCGAATTGGCCCCCGGTGCCAGCCAGGCGGAGGAGTATGAGATCTACATGGGGCCGAAGGAATATCACCGGCTCAAGGAACTCGGCGGACAGCGTGAGTTCATCATGTTCTACGGCATGTTCGGGATGATCAGCAAGGGTCTGACCAACGTCATGCGCTGGATGCACGACCTGAGCGGCAACTGGGGTATTGCCATCATCCTGCTGACCATCGTCATCCGCACGCTGCTCTGGCCGCTGCAATCGAAGGCCCAGTTCTCGATGAAGCGAATGGCGCTGCTGGCGCCGAAGATGAAGGAGCTGCAGGAGAAGTACAAGGACGAGCCGCAGAAGCAGCAGATGGAGGTGATGAAGCTGTACAAGGACTATGGCGTCAACCCGCTCGGCGGCTGCCTGCCGATGCTGCTGCAGATCCCCATCTTCTTTGCCTTCTACAGCGTCCTGCAGAACGCCGCCGAACTGCGTGGCCAGCCCTTCCTCTGGGTCAAGGACCTGTCGATCGCCGACACGATCCACACTCTGGTCTTCCCCTTCCAGTTGCCGCTGATGGGCAACGATTTCGACATCAACCCGCTGCCACTGATCATGGGCCTGACCATGATCCTGCAGATGAAGCTGACCCCGCAGCCGGCGACGGTCGACAAGACCCAGAAGATGATGTTCGCCATCATGCCCTTCTTCTTCCTGTTCATCTGCTACAACTTCGCCGCGGCGCTGTCGCTCTACTGGTCGACCCAGAACGTCTACGCGATCTTCCAGAGCTGGATCATGCGCATGTACATGAAGGACCCGGTGCTGGAGAAGGTGGAGCGCTTGCCCAAGGGGCCCGCGCCGCAGAACCCTTTCTTCAACCCGATGAATCCGGGCAACAAGGACAAGAAGAAGGGCCACAAGCCGCCGAAGCTCGGGGGCTAGTCCGGGTTCCGCCTTCGCGCCTCCAGACCGGGGCGCGCGCTTGGCTTTCGCCTGCTCTCCGGAGGGGTGCCCCCCAATCGCCGGGGCTGAGTTGCCCGTGGCACGGCCAATCTTCGCCTTCGCCGGCATGGTTTTCGTTGAGATTGCGATCGTGCCTTTTTAACATGGCTCCTTCCGCACGTGCCATGACCCCCCTGACCCACGCCCGCCACATCGTTGACACCATGCTCGGCTACCTGGGCTTTGCGGTCCGGATCGAGGAGATCGACGGTCCCGAAGGCCCGACCTTGCAGCTGCACACCGAGGATGCCGACCGGCTCATCGGCAAGCGCGGTGCCACCCTTGAGGACATCCAGTACCTGGTGAACCGCATCCTGCAGAAACACCTGCCGGGCGCGCCGCGGATTCGGGTCGACATCGAGCACTTTCGCAGCATGAAGGAGGACCGCCTGGTCGATCACGCCCGCGAGCTGGGCGAACGGGTGCGCACCAGCGGTCAGTCGCAGACGACGGAGCCGATGAACAGCTACTATCGCCGGCTCGTGCACCAGGTCTTCGCCGAGGATCCACAGGTGATGAGCGTCAGTCTCGATGGCGAGGCGCGTTTCAAGCGCATCCTGCTCAAGAAGCGCACCTGATGGCTCAGCGCAGTGGCCAGAAGACCGGCACCAGCATCACAATCAGCACGAGCGAGCAGGCCACCACGCCGCTGCCCACTTTCATGAAGTCGCTGAAACGGTACTTGCCAGGGCCGTAGACAAGGATGCAGCTGGGCTCGAACGGGGTGAGGACCGAGATGCTGGCGCTGAGCATGATGCCCATGCCGAAGGCGCGCGGATCGACCTGGAGCGTCTCCGCCGATTCCAGGGCGATGGGCAGGACGACCAGCGCAGCGGCCGCGTTGGACAGGCCCTGGGTGAGGAAGACGGTCAGGACACAGAAACCCGCAAGCACCGCGTGCGGCCCGAAACTGGCGAGTTGCCCGGTGAGCAGTTCGGCCAGCAGGCGCGCGGCTCCGGAATTGGTCAGGGCGGTGCCGAAGGCGGTCATGCCACCGATGAGGATGAGCAGACGCCAGTCGATGTTTTCGTAGGCGGCCTCCAGGGTCAGGCAGCGGGTGGCCAGCGCCAGCAGGGCAACCAGCAGGAAGGCGATGGCCGGTGGCAGCAGCTCAAAGGAGCTGGCGACGACGGCCGCCACGAAACCGGCGAGCAGGGCGATGCCGCGCTTGCGGGCTCCGGAGGTGGAGGCGTGCTCGCCAATCACCACCATCTCCGAATTTTCCTCGAAACCGCGCAGGCGGTCGAGGGGGCCTTGCACGAGCAGAAGGTCGCCGGGCTCGAGGGTGACGTCCCCGAGGTGGTCGCGGATCGACTGGTCGCCGCGGCGCAGGGCGAGCACGGAAAGGCCGGACCGGCGCCGGAAATTGCTGTTGCGCAGTGTGCGGCCGATCAGGCTCGAGCGAGGGGTCAGAACAACTTCGGCGACGCTGGCGCCGCTCATGTCGATGCCCGAGTTGCGCAGGGACACGTCCTCGAGGATGTCGAGGCCCTCGATCTTCTTGATGCGGATCAGGTTTTCGACCTTGCCGGCCACGCGGACGATGTCGCCTTCCTCGAAGCGGGTGTGGGCGCCGACATCGATCTCCTCGTTGCGGCGCATCAGCTGGAGAACCATGAAGCCGAGCACGGAGAAGTCGGACTGAAAGACCTCCTGGCCGATCATGGGCGATTCCGGCAGGATAACCACCTCGGAGAAGTATTCGCGGAAGTTGGCCGCGCCATCCTCCACGCCACCGCGGTCGCGCACCGGGATCAGGTGTCGGCCAAAGAGCAGCAGGTAGGCGAAGCCGACCAGGCAGATTGGCAGGCCAACAAGCGTGGTTTCGAACATGCCCAGCTCCTCAAGGCCGGCTTTCTTGAAGGCGCCGCTGACGGCGACGTTGGTGGAGGTGCCGATGAGGGTGCAGGTGCCGCCGAGGATCGAGGCGTAGGCCAGCGGCATCAGGAGGCGCGATGGCGAAACGTTCAGGCGCCGCGCCAGGCTGATGACCGGGCCGAGGAACATGGCCACGACGGTCGTGTTGTTCATGAAGGCGGAGATGCCGCCGGCGCCGAAGAGCAGGCCTGCCTGCAGGCGGCCAACACTGCCGCCGCTGTAGCGGGCGAGCAGTTGGCCGAGCGTGTCAAGCACGCCGGTCTCGCGCAGCGCGGCGCCGACCACGAAGATCGAACCCAGCATGATGATGACTTCGCGACCGTAGCCGGCGAACGCCTCGTCGACGCTCAGGATGCCAGTCATCACCAGGGTCGACAAAAGGCCGAGCGTGACCAGGTCGACGGAGATTTTTTCCGACGCGAACAGGGCCAGTGCACAGGCCAGCAGGCCGATGACGATGTAGGCTTCCATGGGGCGTGGCGATCCGTGCCGGCGGCGGTCAGGGTGCGCGGCCTTCCTCGGTGTCCATGAGGTCAAAGAAAGTCACCAGGTCCTCCCGGTGACCGAGGCCGGCCTCGCGGCGCTGTTGCGCCAGGCCCTCGCTGGCGGCGTCGCGCCAGCCGCGCTTCATCATGAACCCGTTGAAGAGTTCGATCTGCTCGGCGTCTGGCCGGCGACCGTGCTGGAAGCACCACTCGAGGATTTCCTCATCGCTTCCTCCCTCGGCCACCCGGCGGCTGAGCGACTCGAAGCCGACCCCAAGAAGGCGGCAGACGCGGTCGTCAAAGGTCCTTTTGCCGGCAATGATGCCGAGGTGGTAGCCTTCCGGCAGTGCGCCGCGGGCGTGCAGGCGAATCTTGTCGAGAATACGCCCAAAAACCATGATGCCGCCGACGGTGTCGCGGGGGGAGCGGAGAGGGAAAGACATGGGTTTGAGTTAAGCCAGCCTCGGTGGGTGGTCAACCCGGGGCGGTCGAAGGTCGGGGGCAAAAAAAACCGTCCGCCGGGGGCCGGCGGACGGTTGGTGAAGGCGGCAGGGACCGCCGACGGTCTTACTTCTTCTTGGAGCAGCACTCCGTCTTGCTCTTCGGGCAGCACGAAGCGGCGGCTTTGCCGCTGGTGCAGGAGGAGCAGTCTTTCTTGGTGGCGCAGGAAGCGAGCACCAGCGAGGCGGAAACAAGGGCGAGCGAGAGGATGCGGATCATGATGAGGATGGATTTGAATGTGAGCTGGGTTAAAATTTACTTGCTGACCTGAACCGGGGCTGGCGGCGGGGGCGGCGGAGCCTTCGAGGCGCAGGAGACAAGGGTGGACACGGCGGCCATGGCGAGCAGGGCGAGGATGGTGGCTTTCATGATGATGTTGTGTTTTCTGTGTTGGTGGGCCTGTGGAAATCAGCGATTCCCCAAGACTCGCTTTTGAGGCTAGAGGGCTTTTGGTTTTTTGCAATGGGGCAAATTTGCGGGAATGGAGAATGAGTTCTGTGCCAGCAATCGCTGGAAATTCGCCGCCGGACCGCGTAATATCACGCACTCGTCATGCCTCCCGCCCGTTTCTCCCGCTGTCCGGCCCTCCAGGCTGGTCTGTTGAGCTGCCTGCTCTGTTTGCAGCTGCCGGCCGGGGCCCAGGCGCCCGCACTGCCACCCCCGGTGCCGCCGCCGCCCGTCGCGGAGGCTGAGAGGCCGGTCATCCCGGAGGATCTTCTGGGCGATGAACACGTTCGCGAGGAGTTCGGTGTCAACGACTTCACCACGCCCAGCATCCGCAAGCTGTTCGAGATGTTCGACGGTCTCGGCAAGCTTTCTTATGACGCCCTCAAGCGTCCGGTCAGCCGGACGACGCCGTCTGACCGCGTGCTCGTGTCGATGGGGCTGGGCACGTTGATCGCCGACGGCTTCCTGATCGTCCAGTGCGAGAAGGTCGAGGCCATGGAGGACGTCGGCCGCGCCCTGATCAAGTACGCCAAGGTGCTCGGCGCCGGCGCTCGCATGAACCGCCACACCCAGAGCCTGTTCGAGCACAGCATCGATGGCGAATGGAACAAGCTGCGCGACGAGCTGGCGCTCACGCAGGCCGATGTTGAAGCGGAAATGGTGCAGCTGCGCGACGTCGACATCGCTCATTTGGTCAGTCTGGGGGGCTGGCTGCGCGCCTTTGAGATCGCCACGCGCAGTGTCGCTGACCGCTACACGCCGGAGAAGACGACGCGGCTTCTGCGCGCCGAGATTGCGCAGTATTATCAAAACAGCCTTGAGTACCTGAATCCGCGCCTGCAGGAGCACGAGGCCTTGGTCAAGATCCGCGAGGGTCTGAAGGCGCTGGTGCCGCTCATGGAAAAGCCCGCCGGCCACACCCTGACGCTGGAGGAAGTCGAGGAACTGTTCCGCCGCGCCTCAACCCTGTCCGGCATCGTCACCGGCGCCATGAAGAGCTGACCCGTTTCCCATGTCCCAACTGACCCCCGATCAACTGGCCCGCGTCGAAGCCTGGGCCGCCGAAGGCGCCAACCTCAATCAAATCCAGGACCGCCTGAAGACGGAGTTCGCCCTCGTCCTCACCTACCTCGAAGCCCGCCTGCTCGTGGCCGAGGTCGGTGTTCGCCTCAAGGACAAGGAACGCCCCGTCGAGAAAACCGCCGAACCGGAGCCCGTGCCCGCCAAGGCCGAACCCGCCGAGGATGCGGCGGCGGCCGGGCCTACTGGCACGGTGCAGCTGAGTGTCGACGCCATCACCGTGCCTGGCGCGCTCGCCAGCGGCAAGGTCACCTTCAGCGACGGCGTTGCCGCCACCTGGTATGTCGATCAGATGGGCCGGCTTGGCCTCAGTGGCGCGCCACAGGGCTACCAGCCGCCCGCCGGTGACGTGCCCGTCTTCCAGCAGCAACTGGACCGCGCCCTCATGCAGGCGGGCTTCTGAACCGGCTTCGCCGTGTCCGATTCCCCCACTCCCAACACCGGTCTGCACCCCAGGCTGCCGCGCTTGTATTCGCGCCTGCTGGCGCTGGCGCTGATCGCGCTGGTGATCGGTGAAGTCGGTTTCACCGGCGTGGTCACCCGGTCCGAGACACTGGCCACCGCTGTGCTGGCCCTGCTGTTTGCCGGTGAGCATGCCGCTGGCCTGTGGCGCAGCCGCCGGCGAAGTGAGTATGTCCGCGACTGGACCGTGCACCTCGCTATCGCCGTGCTGGCACTCGCCCTTGTGCTGGCTGCCCTGGCCGGTGGATCCGCCAACACAAAGCTGGATCTGCTCATGCTTGGCACCGCCCAGGGGGCGATGCTGGCCGCCCTCGGCCTGCGCGCCCTGCGGCACCAGGCCCAGATCACACGCCTGAACCTGCGCCCGGGCTGGCTGTTCATGGGCAGCTTTGCCCTCATCATCGCCCTCGGCGCCCTGCTGCTCAAGTTGCCGCGCGCCGTCGTCGGGGATGCCCACCTTTCCTGGCTAGACGCCCTTTTCACCAGCACCAGCGCGGTCTGTGTCACCGGCCTGGCGGTGGAAAACACCGCGCACTTCTTTTCCCCCACCGGGCAGGTGATCCTGCTCGGTCTGATCCAGGTCGGCGGCCTCGGCATCATGACGCTGACCTTTTACCTCTCCAGCCTGCTCTTTCGCGGCATGAGCCTGCACGATCGCCAGGTGCTCGGCGAGATGATTTCGGAAAAGCACCTCGCCCAAGTCGCCGACTCGGTGCGCTTCATCATCGTCTTCACCTTTGTCGCCGAGGCGCTGGGCGCCCTGCTCATCTTCCTCGCGCTGCCGACCGACCGCGACCTCGGGGAACGCGTTTTTCAATCGGTCTTCCACGCGGTCTCGGCCTTCTGCAATGCCGGTTTTTCGACCCTGCCTGACGGCCTCGCCGACAGCTGGGTGCGCGGCAACAGTGCGTTGCAGGTCGTGGTCGGCGGCCTCGTCATCGCCGGGGGGCTCGGCGCCATGGTCCTGCGTGACCTGCTGGCCTGGGTTCGTGCCCGCTGGCGGGCCTGCCGGTCCGGCGGGCCGCGCGCCCGGCTTCGTGTGCACAGCCGTCTGGTGCTGGCGATGACCGCCGCCCTGCTGGTGGGAGGCTCCCTGATGATTTATGTGAGTGAATTCCTGCTGCACACGGGCGAGGCCAACGGCGGTGCGCTGCTGACGTCGGCGTTTCACGCGATGACGGCGCGCACCGCCGGCTTCAACACGGTGGACATGGGTGCCATCGGTGCGGTCACCGTTCACGTCATCGTCCTGCTCATGCTCATCGGCGGTTCGCCGGGTGGCACTGCCGGCGGTGTGCGCACCACCGTGTTTGCCGTGGCGGCCCTGCACCTGTGGGCGCAACTCCGCCAGCGTGCGGACCTGGTCATGTTTCGCCGCCGGCTGCCTCCGGAGCTCGGCCCGCGCGCTCTCGCCGTGCTGGTCCTGACGATGGGCTGGCTGTTTGCCAACTTCGGCGTGCTGCGCCAGTTGCAGCCCGGCTTTGACGACACCCACCTCGTTTTTGAACTCGTCAGCGCCTTTGCCACCGTCGGCCTGAGCATGAACGTCACGCCGGAATTGACGGCCGGCGCCAAGGCGGTCATCATCGTCAACATGTTCGTTGGCAGGATCGGCCTGATGATGCTGGCCTCCACCCTCATCCCTCCCGCTGCAGGCCGCGCCGCCCGACCGCCGGCCGAAGAGGTGCTGCTGTCCTGAACCCCGCTTTCCATTCCCATGCGCTTCTGCATCATCGGCCTCGGCTCCTTTGGAACTCATCTCGCCCGCCAGCTCGCCCGCGACGGTCACGAGGTGCTCGGCGTCGACAACGATCCCCTGCACACCGACGCGATGAAGGAGGAGATCGAATTCCTTGTCACCGCCGACTGCGCGGACATCACCGCGTTTGGCGACATCCCGGTGGCGGATTGCGATGCGGTTATCGTCGCCATCGGCAAGGACTTTGAGGCGGCGCTCTCGATTGCCTCCAACGTCCAGCAGGTCGGCGCCAAACGCATCATCTGCCGCGTCATCAACCCGCTGCATGCGCGCCTGCTCAAGCTGCTGAAGATTGACGAGTTGCTCATCCCCGAGGCCATGGCCGCGGCCTGGCTGGCGCGGTCGCTCAAGGCGCCCGACGTTCTCAACAGTTTTGCGGTCGGGCAGGGCCATGAAATCGTCGAGGTGACCCTGCCGCCCGGCATGGTCGGCCGCAGCCTGCGCGAGATGGACCTGCGCGGCCGCTACGACCTCAACCTGGTGACTGTGATGCGGCGCAAGGCCGCCACCTCGCTCAGCTCGGCGGCCCCGCAGATCGACAAAATCATCGGTGTGCCCGAGCCGGGCCGAGTCTTTGAGCCCGACGACCTGCTCCTGCTGTTTGGCACCGAGCGCAACGTCCGCCGCCTGCTCGACGATCACGCCCGTCCGGCGGCCTGAGGCATCCATGGCTTGCAAGGCCGTCTGGTTCCGGCTATGCACGGAGGGCGAACCCGCCCTTCCGATGCTACGCTTCCTCGCCAGCCGACTGGTCCAGGCCGCCCTCGTGCTGATGGCGGTGCTATGCATCACCTTTGTGCTGCTCAAGCGCGCGCCGGGCAGCCCCCTGGAGAGCGAGCGCAACATCCCCGAGCACATCCGCGCCCAGAAGCTCGCCCAGCTCGGCCTGGACCAGCCCGAGCACGTGCAGCTCTGGCGCCACATCCGCGCCTTCGCATCCTTCCAGTTTCCCATCTCGGAGAAAAACGGCGGCCGCACGGTGGATGAAATCATCCGCGAAGCCTTCCCGGTCAGCGCGCAGGTCGGCGCCGCCGCCCTGATCCTCGCCCTCGGCCTGGGCGTCCCCCTGGGCGCCATGGCGGCGCTGCGCCCCGACACCCTCGAGGACCGCGCCTGCATGCTGGTCGCCACCGCCGGGCTGTGCACGCCCAGCCTCGTGCTCGGTCCGCTCATGGCGCTCGGCTTCGGCCTGCAACTGCGCTGGTTCAATGCCTCCGGCTGGTACGACGCCGACGACTGGGTGCTGCCGGCCCTGACCCTCGGCTTCATCTACAGCGCCTCGATCGCCCGCCTGACCCGGGCCGGCCTGCGTGAGACGCTGGCCCAGGAATTCATCCGCACCGCCCGCGCCAAGGGCGCCTCCGAGGCGGCGGTCGTCTTCCGCCACGCCTTCAAGCTCGCCTGCCTGCCGGTGCTAAACTTTCTCGGCCCGGCTGCCGCCGGCCTGCTCAGCGGCTCGATCGTCACCGAGGTGGTTTTCCAACTGCCCGGCCTGGGCCGTCACTTTGTCGCTTCGGCGGTCAATCGCGACTACGAGCTGGCCATGGCCTGCGCCGCCTTTTACGCCCTGCTGATCGTTGTCTTCAACCTGCTGGTCGATTTCCTTCAGGCCCTGCTCAACCCCCGCATCGGCTGGCAACGGGCATGAACGCGTCCGCCCATCCCGGTCCCTGGCGTGCCGCCTGGCGGCGGCTTTGCCGTCGCCGGTCGGCCCTCGTCGCCCTCGGCTTCCTCACCCTGCTCCTCCTCGCCTGCACCCTCGGGCCGCTGCTCTCGCCCTACGGTCCCAACGACCAGGACCTCGCCCTCAAGGCCACCGCCCCCTCGACCGTCCACTGGCTGGGCACCGACCCGCTCGGGCGCGACCTCGCCACGCGCGTGCTGCACGGCGGGCGCATCTCCCTGCTCGTCGGTGCGGTCGCCACCCTGGTTGCCACCGTCATTGGCGTCGGCTACGGCCTCATTGCCGGCCTGGCCGGACGCGGGCTCGACGCCTTCCTGATGCGTGTGGTCGACATCCTCTACGCCTTCCCCTTCATCACCTTCGTGATCCTGCTGGTCGTCGTCTTTGGTCGCGAGCTCTGGCTCATCTTCGCCGCCATCGGCGCGGTCGAATGGCTGACCCTGGCGCGTGTCGTGCGCGGGCAGGTGCTGGCGCTGCGCGACCTTGAATTCGTCACTGCCGCCCGCGCCGCCGGCGCCCGCCTGCCGCACCTGCTGCTGCGCCACCTGCTCCCGAACGTGCTTGGCCCGGTGGTGGTCTACGCCAGCCTGACCGTGCCCGGTGTGATGCTGCTGGAAGCCACGCTCAGTTTCCTTGGCCTCGGCATCCAGCCTCCGGATGCCAGCTGGGGCGTGCTTATCCGGGAGGGGGCCGACGCCATGGAAACCCATCCCTGGCTGCTTGCCGGCCCCGGCCTCTGCTTCAGCTCCACCCTGCTCGCCCTCAACCTGCTCGGCGACGCTCTGCGCGACGCTCTCGACCCCAAATCCGCCGCCGCCTGACTTTCCATGAACCCGCCGGACCCCGCCTTTTACAACGCCTTTGATGCCGCCACGCTGGAGCCGCGGCGCGCGCATCCGGACGAGTACCGCAACGTCTTCCAGATCGACCGTGACCGCATCATCCACAGCAGTGCCTTCCGTCGCCTGCAGAACAAGACTCAGGTTTTTCTCTCCGGGGAGTATGACTTTTACCGCACCCGCCTGACCCACAGCATCGAGGTGGCCCAGATCGGCCGCTCGATCTGCGCCTGGCTCAACCGCCGGCACGAGCTCGCGATTGACGCCGACCTCGTCGAAAGCGCCTGCCTCGCCCATGACCTCGGCCATCCGCCGTTCGGTCATGCCGGCGAGCGCACCCTGCACCGCCTGATGGCGCCCTACGGCGGCTTTGAGGGCAACGCCCAGACCCTCCGCCTGCTCACCCGCACCCTCTTCAACGACGGTCGCGAAGGCATCAACCCGACCCGCGCCCTGCTCGACGCGGTGCTCAAATACAAGACCCTGCACGGCGAGGCGGGCGGGGCGAAGAATCACTACCTGTACGATGATCAGTCGCCCTGGCTGGAGTTCGTGTTCGAAGGCCGCGCCTTCCCGGCGGAGCTCGCGCCCGGCCCCGCGCGCAACAGCTTCAAGAGCGTTGAATGCCAGGTCATGGACTGGGCGGATGATACGGCCTACTCCCTGAATGACATTGCCGACGGCATCCATGCCGGTTTCATCGACATCGCCCGCCTCGAGGCCTGGGCCGCTGCCGCCGGCCTCGACACCGTCGGTGCCGCGCACATCGAGTTCCTCTGCGAGGCCATTCGTGACGGGCGTGTTGAGGCGCGGTTGAACCGCTGCATCGGCGATCACATTCGCGCCGCCCGGCTGGAGCCGCAGACGGGCTTCCTGAGCGACCTGACCCATCGCCATGCCTGGCGTCTCGTGGTGGATCCCGCAGTCAAGGCCCAGTCGCGTCTCAACAAGCGCCTGGCCTTCGATTTGGTTTTCCGCGCGCCCCAGCTTCAGCAGCTTGACTACAAGGCCGATGTCATCCTGGCACGGTTGTTTGAGGTGCTGCGCGACCGCTACATCGAGGGGCAGGGGAATGGTTTGCACCTCATGCCGCCGGCGATCGAGGCGGCGGTGGCCCGGGCCGAGGACGCCGCCGGCCGGGCCCGCATCGTCTGCGACTGGATCGCCAGCATGACCGACAGCTTTGCCTTCCGCACCTACCGCCGCCTGTTCGACGCAGGTTTCGGCTCGATCACCGATTTCGTCTGATCCGGCCGGTAAAATTCGCCCGCTTCGTGATTGACCGCCGACGGGGAACCCGTTTAGCTACTCCACCAATCCACCACCCCATGTCCGCCGCCACCCAGGAGGCCGAAGCCTCCGCCGCACCCGCTGCTGAAAAGCTCACCAAGAAGATCCTCACCGCCGACCATCCGACTTGGTGCCCAGGCTGCGGTGACTTTGCCGTTCTCGCCGCCTTCTACAAGGTGCTGGAAAAGCTGCAGTACCCGCACGAAAAGATCGTCTGCGTGGCGGGCATCGGCTGCTCCTCGCGCTTCCCCTACTTCGTCAACAGCCACGGTATCCACTTCATCCACGGCCGCGCGCTGCCGCTGGCCACCGGCATCTCGCTGAGCCGGCCCGACGTGCATGTGTTCGTGTTTGGCGGTGACGGCGACGGCTTTTCGATCGGCGGCAACCACCTCAACCATGCCGCGCGCAAGAACATCAAGCTGACCTATGTCATCATGGACAACTTCGTCTATGGCCTGACCAAGAAGCAGACCAGCCCGACCAGCCCGCAGGGCTTCAAGTCGAAGACCGACCCGACCGGCAGCATCGACCGCCCGATCAACCCGATGAAGCAGCTGCTTGCCAGCGGCGCCACCTTCATCGCCCGCACCCACGCCGCGCAGGTCAAGCACATGATGGACACCTTTGAGCGCGCCATCCTGCACGACGGTTTCTCGGTGGTCGAGTGCCTGAGCGAGTGCGTCATGTTCTACGCCGGTTCCTTTGACGACAGCACGCCGCGCAAGGGCGGAGTCTATGACCTCATTGACGAGACCGAGCACGACGTGAAGGACGACGTCGCCGCCTTCAAGCTTGCCGACCTGCCTTCGCCGGGCAAGTTTGGAGTCTTCTATGAGGTGAATCGCCCCACCAAGAACGAGCTCGAGCAGAAGTGGATCGACAGCACTCAGGCCAAGCTGACCGGGCTCGGCCAAAAGGAGATTCTGCGCAAGCGCCTTGAGGTGATGCGCTGAGTTCCCCGTGACTCCCATTCACACGAAGGCGGCTTTCCACGGGAAGCCGCCTTTTATTTTTGCAGAGCCCCGAATCCGAGCCGCTTGCTGAGAAAATCCCGGTCGTGCCGGCGCTTTGCCAGGAGGGATGGTGCGCGCTGCAGGGTTCGAACCTGCGACACCTGCCGTGTGAAGGCAGTGCTCTACCACTGAGCTAAGCGCGCGTCAGTCGAGCAAAAAAGATACATTGAGCCCGCCGCGCCGCCAGTGGTTTTTTGCGGAAAACGAGCTTGCGCAGGCGCCTTTGCCAAAAGGCGGGGCTTGGGCGTTTCGCGCACCGTTCTTACCCGTGCCCTCGTTCTGGCGAACGAGCCTCCTCGACCGCCCCCGGCTTCAGCCAGTAGAGCACGCTCATCCGCACGGCGATGCCGTTCTCGACCTGCGCGTTGATCAGGCTGCGCTCGTAGTTCATGCCGGCATCAGTGATTTCGACGCCGCGGTTGACCGGGCCGGGGTGCATCAGCCAGAGGCCGCGCTCGCGCAGAATGCCGACGCGGGCGTCGGTCAGGCCATAATGCTTGTGATATTCGGCCGCACTGGGAAAGAAGGGCTCGTCGAGGCGCTCGCTCTGCACGCGCAGCAGGTAAATCACGTCGGGCCGCCAGGCGAGGGCGTCGTCCCAGTTGCCGAAGACTGGCACCTCGGGCGGCGTTTCGCGCGGCATCATCGAGCCGGGGCCCAGGTAGGCGACGGTCATGCCGAGTCTGCGCAGGATCAGGCTGGTGCTGCGGGCGACGCGCGAGTGCTGGATGTCGCCGACAATGAGGGTGCGGCCGCCGCGCAGGTCCTTGAGCTTTTCCCGCAGGGTGAAGGCGTCGAGCAGGGCCTGGGTCGGGTGCGCATGCCAGCCGTCGCCGGCGTTGATGACGCTGGCGCGGGTGTTGCGGGCGATCAGGTTCGGCGTGCCCGACTGCTTGTGGCGGACGATGATGTAGTCGACCCGCATCGATTCCAGGGTCTCGACGGTGTCGAGCACCGACTCGCCCTTGACGACGCTGGAGGATTCGATGTCGAAGTGGGTGACGTCGGCCGAGAGACGGTTGGCGGCGACCTCGAAGGAGGAGCGGGTGCGCGTGCTCGGCTCGTAGAAGAGAGTCAGCACCGTGCGGCCCTTGAGGGTCGGCACCTTCTTGACGCTGCGCTTGAACAGGTCCTTGAAGGGCACGGCGTTGGCGAGCACGAACTCGATCTCCGCGTCGGTCAGCGAGGCGATGTCGAGCAGGTCTTTGCGCGGGGTCAGGCTCATGCGGTGTGTTTGTCCCAGAGGCAGGTGAAAACTTCGTCGATGCCGTCTCCGTCGGCGAAACGCACGCACACCCGTTCTTCGGGCGGCAGCTCGGCCTGCAGGCCGGTGTAGCGAGGGTAGAGCGGCAGCTCGCGGCCTTCGCGGTCGATGAGCGCGGCGATCTGCACGCAGCGCGGGCGGCCGAAGCCGAGCAGTTCCTCGAGCGCGGCGCGGGTGGTGCGGGCGGTGTGAATGACCTCGTCGCAGAGGATGACGACTGTGTCATCAAGATCAAAGGTGATGTCCGATCCCTCCAGCTTGGGCAGCACGGTCATCGTCTGCAGGTCGTCGCGATACTGGGTGATGTCGATGCGGCCGAATTCGGGCTGCAGGCCGCGTGCGCGCAGGCGCTCGAGCAGGGCGCGGGCAAAGGGCACGCCGCGCTGGTAAACGCCCACCAGGGCCAGGCGCGGCTCGTCGGCCCAGCGTTCGTGGATGGCGCCGGCGATCGCGTCGAGGCAACGCGCCACACCGGCGGCGTCGAGCAGGGTGCGCAGGCGTTCGGTGGGCGGAGTCACGACTCCATCAAGAATGCGGAGGGCGGAAGCGTCAACGGCTTTCCTGCGCCCTGGCAAATCCCGCTGGCAAGGCAGGCGCGTCTGTGGTTCATGCCTCCATGACCGATCCCGAGGCAAACCCATGGACCACGCTGCACTCGCGCGAGGCCTATGCCAACCCCTGGATCCGCGTG
The DNA here is from genome assembly GCA_044345215.1 of Prosthecobacter sp. Taxonomy (GTDB): domain Bacteria; phylum Verrucomicrobiota; class Verrucomicrobiia; order Verrucomicrobiales; family Verrucomicrobiaceae; genus Prosthecobacter. The sequence goes on from JBIJBO010000001.1 coordinate 58,970, forward strand.
CGCCACGACGAGGTCCTGACTCCCGCCGGCACACCGGGCATCTATGGGGTGGTGGAATACCGCAACCATGCTGTCGGCGTGGTGCCGGTCGATGACGAGGGCCACACCTGGCTGGTCGGCCAGTGGCGCTATTGCCACGGGCGCTACGAGTGGGAGATCCCCGAGGGTGGCTGCCCGCCCGGCGAATCCACCGCCGAATGCGCGCGCCGTGAACTGCTTGAGGAAACCGGCCTGGAGGCGGCGGTGATCGAGCCGCTGCTGCGCGGCCTGCAGCTTTCCAACTCGACGACCAACGAGGTCTGCGACCTTTTCATCGCCCGCGGCCTGACCCAGGCGCAGGCCTGCCCCGAAGAGACCGAGCAACTGCAGGTGCGTCGCCTGCCTCTCGCCGAAGCGGTGGCGATGGCGCGCGACGGCCGCCTCCGCGACGCGGTCAGCGTGCTCGCCCTGCTGACGGTGGCGGACCGGCTCGCGCGCGGCGCGTAATCCTGTCGCCATGCACGTCACCCTCCTCCCCTTTGGCAGCGCCGGCGACGTCCTGCCCTTTCTCTGGCTCGGCCGGCAACTGCGCGCCCGCGGCCATCAGGTGACGGTCGTCAGCGCCTGCGTCTTCGCCGAGGCGGCCGTAGCGGCCGGGTTCGAGTTTGTGCCCCTGGGCCGACCCGAGGATTTCGAAGGTTTCATCGCCGACCCGCAGATCTGGAAACTCGGGGCCGGCACCAAGAAGGTCTTCCAATTCGCCGGTGCGGCGGCCGGTGTCTATGCCGGGGCGATCGAAACCCTGGCGGCCTCCGGGCGTCGCCCCGACCTGCTGCTGGCGCCCTGCACGGCCTTTGGGGCGCGGCTGGCGCGGGAGTCGCTCGGCATCCCGTTGATCACCGTCCACCTGCAGCCGGCGGTCTTCATCAGCGCCCACGACCTGCCGGTGCTGGTGCCAGGGATGCAGCTGCTCAATCGCCTGCCGCTCGCGCTGCGAAAGCTGCTGCTGCGCGTGCCGAACCCGGCCGACCGTTATGCCGGCCCCGAGGTGGCGGCGCTGTGCCGGCAACGCGGGGTGACGCCGCCGCGCAGCCTGTGGTGGGACTGGGGGCACTCGCCCGACGGCGTGCTGGCCCTGTTTCCCGAGTGGTTCGCGCGACCCCAGCCCGACTGGCCGCAACCGCTCTGCCAGTGGGATTTTCCGCTCGAGGATCTGGCTGCGGAGCGACCGCTGGATCCGGCGCTGGAGGCCTTTCTCGACGCCGGTGAAGCGCCGGTCGTGTTCACCCCGGGCAGTGCCAACATCCAGGCGCGCCGGTTCTTTGAGGTGGCGCTGGCGGCGGTGCGACAGACCGGCGTGCGCGCGGTTTTCGTCACGCGCGCCCTGGAGCAGTTGCCTGCAGATCTGCCGGAGACCGTGCATGCGGCCGCGTACGTGCCTTTTTCACCGCTGCTCCGCCGGGCCGGCGCCTTTGTGCATCACGGCGGCGTGGGCACGCTCTCCCAGGGGTTTGCCGCCGGAATGCCGCAGATCGTCATGCCGATGGCGCATGACCAGCCCGACAACGCCCATCGCCTGGTCCGGCTCGGCGCGGGCATCAGTCTGCCGCCACGCCGCTTCACGCCGGAGCGACTCGCCAACGCCCTGCGCGCCTGCCGCGACGACCGGACCCTGCGCGAGGCCGCCCTGGCCTGTGCACGACGGCTGCAGACCCGGCCCGATCCCGCGGGGTTGATCGACTGGCTGGAGCACCGAGCCAGGGGCTGAGACCGCGCCTCCTTCAGCCGGCCAGGCTTTCCAGGTAGCGGATGAAGAAGGCGGCGCCGGCCTCGAGGTCGTCGACCGCGATGAATTCGTCCTTGGTATGCGCCTGGCCGATGCTGCCCGGACCGATGGCGATGGAGGGAATGCCGGCGGAGGCGAGGAAGGCAGCGTCGCAGAACCAGGGTGCGCCCGTGAGGCTGGCGCCGTTTTGCACAAGCGCCTGGATCAGAGGATTGGCGGGGTCGGTGTCGAGCGGGAAGGTCTCCGGCAGGGGCAGCACCTCTGCCTCGGCGTCGTGGCGGCGGACGAAGTCGGTGAGCAGCGCCAGCGCGCCGCCGGCGCGGTTCAGGCCGGGTGTGGTGCGAAGATCGACCCGCAGGCTGCAGCGGTCGGCGACGATGTTGCTGCGTGTGCCGCCGCGAATCATGCCGAGGTTGATCGTGCTGGTGCCAAGCCACTCGTCGGCGCCTCCGGCCTCGGCGAGCAGGTCGCGGAATTCGCCGTCGAGCGCGGCGACGAGCCGGGCCATCTTGACGATGGCATTGACGCCGAGTTCCGGCGTGGCGCCGTGCACGGCGACCCCGTGCGTGACGACATCGGCCCACAGGCAGCCCTTGTGGCGGAAGACGGTTTTCATGCCGGTGGGTTCACCGACTAGGGCGAGGTCGTAGGTGCCGTGGTGGCGGGCGAAGTGGCGGGAGCCGAGTTGGGAGGATTCCTCCGACATGAAACCGGCAAAGTGCACCTCGACCGGCAGGGCGGGGATGCGTTCACGCAGCGCGAACAACGCCCAGAGCATGGACGCCATCGGCCCCTTGGTGTCGCTGGCGCCGCGACCCCAGACCCGGCCCTCGCGGAGTTCGCCGCCGAAGGGATTGATCGTCATGCCGCCGACGCTGACGGTATCGGTGTGAGGCGCGAACAGCAGGCGCGGCTTGGGACGGCAATCCGCCGCGGGCAGGGTTGGGAAGCGACCGATGACGTTGGGTCTTTCCCGTTCCACCTCGTCGAGAAAGGTTTCCGCACCGGCCCGCTCCAGGAAGTCGGCCACATAGCGCGCGCAGGCCGCCTCGCCGGTGTGGGGGGTGCCGGGGTCGCCATCGGGATTGACCGAGGGAATGCGCACCAGGGCCTGGCAGAGTTCAACGACGTTGGCGGGCTCCTTCATGGGGCGATCTAGCCTGCGTTTGTCGCTGCTGTCCACTGCGGTTTGCAACTGCGCGCGCGGGCGGTTCGCACACATTTTCTGCGTGCATGGCGGCCATGCTTTGCGGTATGGCTGGTGCGTAGTGTCGCCGTATTCCTTCCACGCCTTCAGTCGCAGCCACCTGGCGGTGCTCGCCGTCTGCCTGGCCCTGCTTGTGGGTCTCGCCTACCTGCGCCGGCTGCGCCCCCGCCTTGCCGAGCGCGCGGAAAAGGCGCTGGGGGTGCTGCTGCTGCTGGTCTGGCCCGCCACCGTGCTCGCCTACTGGCAGAAGGGGGCGCTTGAGCTTGGCAATGCCCTGCCGCTGCACTTTTGTGACATCGCCGGCCTGGCGGGTGGTGTCGCGCTGCTGACACGACGGCAGACCGCCTGCGAAATCGTCTACTTCTTCGGTCTGGCCGGCACCCTGCAGGGCCTGCTCACGCCCAACCTGAAGTTTGACTTCCCTGATCCGCGCTTTTTTGTCTTCTTCATGCTGCACGGTGGGGTGGTGGTCGCCGCCGTGCACGTGGTCACAGCCATGGGCCTCGTACCTCGACCCGACGCGCTGCGGCGCATGCTGGTCTTCACCATGGGCTACGCGCTCGCCACCGGGCTGATCAACGCCGTGCTCGGCACCAACTACGCTTTCCTTTGCCACAAGCCCGAGCAGGCCAGCCTGATGGACCATCTCGGTCCCTGGCCCTGGTACATCGGCGCGCTCGTTCTGATCGCCGTGACCTTTTACACGCTGCTGCACCTGCCCTTCACGCTCTGGCGCCGGCGTGCGGACGCACCCACTGGTCCACATGATTGACCAGTAAAGCCGGGTGCCCCGCACCCGTGTTCCTGTGAGGCCCCGCAGCCATGAACCGATCACTCCCCCTTCTTTCCGCCCTTCTGCCCTTCGCAGCGTCCGCCGTCGAGCATGAAGCCGAGGTCTGTGTCTTCGGCGGCACCTCGGGCGGTGTCGCCGCCGCGGTGCAGGCGGCGCGCCTGGGGCGCTCGGTCCTGCTGGCCGAACCGGGCCGCCACCTCGGCGGCATGACCAGCGGCGGTCTGAGTGCGGTCGACATCGGCGATCCGCGTTCGGTTGGCGGCATCGCGCGCGAGTACTTCACCCGCCTTGCCGCCACGGTCGGCACCACCCTGGCCTGGGACAAGCCCTTCACCAGCAAGGCCGGCGGTCCGGCCACCGGCGGCGCTTATGCAATTGAGCCGCACCGGGCGGAACAGGTGTTCGACCACATGGCGCGCGAGGCCGGTGTGCGCGTGCTTTTTGGGGCGCGGCTGGCGGGCGTGAAAAAGGACGGAGCGAGTCTGACCGAACTGGTGCTGGAGAACGGCGACATTCTGCGCGCGCGTATGTTTGTCGACACGACCTATGAGGGCGACCTGATGGCGAAGGCCGGAGTCGCCTACACGCTCGAGCGCGAAGGCAATGCCAAATATGGCGAGAGCTACAACGGAATCCATTACTCCGAGAAGTATCAGCCGCGCACCGGCCACCTCATGCCCGGCCCGAACGGTCGAGTGCCCGGCGGGCAGGGGGTCTGGGATCGCGATTTTCCGCTCGATCCCTACCGCATCAAGGGCGATCCCGCGAGCGGCCTGCTGCCCCTGGTCGAGGCCGGCGAACCCGGCGTGCCGGGTGATCCGGCGCCGGGCGTTCAGGCCTACTGCTACCGGCTCTGCCTGACCACGGATCCGGCGAACTCCCTGCCGATCCCGGCGCCACCGGATTATGACCCGGCGCGCTATGAGCTGGTGGTGCGCTTCATCGAGGCCTGTGGGGTGAATGGCGACGCCATGGACCTGCGATGGTTCTCCAAGCACGACCCGCTGCCGAACCAGAAGTGGGATTTCAACACCGCCACCTTCGGCGGCAACCTGCCGGGCGCCAGCCATGCCTGGGCGGAGGCGACCTACGCGCAGCGCGAAAAGATCGCGCGCGACCACGAGCACTACCACCGCGGCCTGCTGCACTTCCTCGCCACCGATCCGCGGGTGCCGGCAAAGGTGCGTGCCGACATGGCCCGCTTCGGCTTGCCCAGGGACGAATTCACCGACACCGGCGGCTGGCCGCACCAGATCTACGTGCGCGAGGCCCGGCGCATGGTTTCCTCACTCGTGCTCACCGAGCACCACACCTTCGGCCGCAAGGTGGCACCAAAATCGGTCGGGCTGGGCAGCTACGGCACCGACATCCACGAGATTCGTCGCCTCGTGAAGGACGGTGTGGTCACCCGCGAGGGCAAGGTCGGCGGCGGCCGCGGCGGCGCACCGCCCTATGCGATCGGTTACGACGCCCTCGTGCCGCGGCGCGGCGAGTGCGACAATCTGCTCGTCACCTTTGCCCTCAGCGCCAGCCACAGCGCCTTTGCCAGCCTGCGCATGGAGCCGGTGCTGATGATCACCAGCCAGAGCGCCGCGGCGGCGGCAGTGCTGTCGCTGGCCGATGGTCGCGCGGTGCAGGACGTCGATTACGCCGAACTGCGCGCGCGCCTGCTGGCCGACGGTCAGGTGCTGGAATGGCCGGCGATGCGTTGAGGTTCAGGCCAGGCCCACCGCCTTGCGCGGGTTGGTGTCGAGCAGCCGGGTGAGCTCCGCCTTGCTCAGGCCGAGCTGCTGCTGGCCGTTGCTGAGGATGCGTGGCACCGTGACCGTGCTGCCGACGAAGTGCGAACCGTCCGGGCTGCGCGCCACGAGGTCCTCGCCGATGACGATGTCCCACCCGGCCAGGCTGTAGGTGCCGGGGCCGAGGCGCGAAGCCGAGATGGCGTCGGTGACAAAGATCGCCTTCTCCAGGCCGGCGGCGCGCAGGTAGTTCTGCAGGGCGAAGAACTCGATGTGCACGCCGTCGGGGATGAAGCAGAGCCAGAGGCGGTCGTGCAGGCTGAGCGCGCGCTGGATGATGTTGTCGTGGCGGTGCATCAGCATCGGGCAGCCGTTGCCGACGTGGGTGAACATCGACAGGCCGTGCTCGGTGGCGGCGCGCAGGACGTCGAGCGACGGATTGCAGTGGCCGGCGGAGACGGTGATGCCGTTGCCGGCGAGGAATTCGGTGGTGCGGAAGTGCTCGTCGAACTCGGGGGCGAGGGTGACGATGCGGGTCAGGCCGCCGGCGGCGTCGAGCAGGCGCTTGGCGGCCTCGATGCTGGCGGGCTTGACGTGCTGGGGCGGGTGGGCGCCGACGTAGCCCTTTTCGGGGTTGGTGAAGGGACCCTCGATGTGAATGCCGGCGATGACCTGGCGGGCGAGGGCGTCCTGCTCGCGCAGTTCGACAAGACGGGCCATGCGCGCACTCATCGCGTCAAGGCTGTCGGTGATGAAGGTGGCGAGAATGGCGTCGCAACCGTCCTCGACCAGGCAGGTGCAGGCGTGGTGCAAAGCCTCGGCGGTCAGGCCCTCGCGGTTGAAGTCGGTGCCGGCGTAGCCGTTCACCTGAAGATCCAGGGGTTTCATCATGGTGCAGCCTAGCATCGCGCGACGGCGGGATGCGAGCGCGGATGTGCCGGGCTTGAGTGTTTTTGTGACGGCGCCTCAGGGCGCGGCATCGATGGTGGCCACGAGGCCCGCGGTCAGCGCCGCCTCGGTCCCGGCCGACAGCGGTGTGCGCTGGACGAGGGCCAGCTGCACACAGCCGGCGCGGCTGGCGCAGGGGAGCAGGCTGAGTTCGCGACCGCCGCCGAGCGATGTGGTCCGGCGCTGCGGTGGCGCAAAGACGTCGCGGGCGCTGTTGCGCCGTCCGGCGTTCATTGCCATCAGGGCGGCGAGCACGAGTTCCGCGGGCTGCGGCGGACCCCAGAGCAGGTGACCCTCGGCATCGAGCACCAGCACTTCCTCCACCGCCGGCAGACGCCGGACCCAGGCAGCAAAATCGCCGAGCCGGCGGCCGAGCGGTGCATGCGGATCGATCGACAACGGCGCGGGTGCGCCGGCCGACTTGAGTTGGTCGAGTTTCGCGCGCAGCGAGGCCAGCACCTCCTGTGGCACTGTGCCTGGCTCGGCCGTTGTGGGTGCGGGTTGCTTGGCTGGGGCCGGCGGTGCAGCTGTGGCTGGCGGCGGCGAGGTTAGTCCGGCAACCAGGGCCTCCAGGGCCGGGCCCGGGGTCAGGTGCGAGAGGTTGCCTCCCTGCGGAAGAGGTTTCTGGAGCGCGGCGAGGTGCGGGCCGAGCGATTCGGGATCAATCCAGGAGACTTGCATGGCGGGGCGGGGCATCGCGCAGAAGGCGCAGGCCGGTGCGTTCCTCGACCTCGGCGGCGAGGCGGTCGAACAGCTCGGCTTCCGGGGTGGGCATGCGGGTGCAGAGGGCGACCGGCACACCGTGGGCGCTGGCTTCGAGAAAGATCGGCCGGCGCGGAATGTCCTCGGGGAAGAACAGGCTGGCGGGCAGCAGGCCGCGCAGTTCGGCGACGACCTGGCGACTCACCGCTGCCTCTTCCATGACCAGGGTCAGCAGCAGGCCGGCGACCGTGACACGGGCGCCTTCGGAGCGGTAGCGTGCCAGGGTTTCGAGCAGGTGTGGCACGCTGCGCACCGCCAGCGGTTCCGCCTGCTGGGGCAGGATGGCGTAGTCGCTGGCCTTCAGCACGCTCTCGGTCATGCCATTGAGACCGGCGGCGGTGTCGAAGATCAGGCAGTCGATCCCGTCCAGCTCCGCCTCGCGCAGCAGGTCCTGCAGTCGACCCGGCACGCGTGCGGCGGTCCAGCCGCGCTGCGAGCAGGTGTCGAACTGGCCGGTCGGCATGAGGCTCAGCCCCGGCAGACGGGTGCGCAGCACGGTCGGCGCGTAGGCCTTGGCTTCGCACAGGAAGTCGTGGAAGCCGTGCTTGGTGCGACTCGACCGCGACAGCGACAGGCCGACGCCTCCCTGAGGATCGGTGTCGACCAGGAGCACCGACCAGCCGCGCTTGGCGAGGCTGTAGGCGAGATTGACGCACAGCGTCGTCTTGCCGACGCCCCCCTTTTGGCTGGCCGTTGCGATCGCGATCACGGACGCAGGCTAGAGGGAAAAAGGAAAAGGGAAAAGGGAAAAGACCACTGCCACGAGGCGGAGCTTGTTCGCGGGGGCTCAGCCGGCCAGTTCTGCCGGCAAGTCGATCTGGGATTCCCCGTGCATGATTTCGACCAGGACTGGCACGTCGGTGAACTGCTGAAGGATCGCGCGGTTGGAGATGCTGGCGAGGTCGCGTTCGTCGCGGGTGTGATTGAGGATGATCCCTGCGCAGTGCAGACCGCGGGCGCGGATGGCGGCAAGGGTGAGCAGGCTGTGGTTGAGGCAGCCGAGGCGGTTGGCGACAACCAGCAGCACGGGCAGGCCGAGGTCGGTCGCGAAGTCGGCCATGGTTCGTCCGGGCGACAGGGGGACTTCCCAGCCGCCGGCGCCCTCGACAAGGACGTGCCGGTGCCGGGCGGCGAGCGACAAAAAGCCGAGGCGGGCGGTTTCGACATCGACCGCCTTGTTTTCCAGCAGGCCGGCGGTGTAGGGCGCGGCCGGTGCCTTGAAGTGGACCGGATTGGTGTCGTCGAGGCTCAGCACCTCGCCGCCGGCCTGACGCAGGGCGTGGGCATCGAGGCGGTCGCCACAGGCGAAGGGTTTGTAGCCGACCGCATCCTGGCCGGCCCGGCGCAGGGCTTCGAGCAGCAGGCAGGTGACGTAGGTCTTGCCCGCGTCGGTGTCGGTGCCGGTGATGAAATAGTGCATGTCAGGCGCGGTCGGCGAGCAGGTTGCGGGCGTGCTCGCGGGCAGACTCGGCCTTGCCGCCGAGCATGCGTGTCAGTTCCTCGACGCGGTCCTCGCCGGCGACCTCGCGGATGTGCGAGCGGGTGCGGTCTCCCTCAATGTCTTTGGTGACGACGTAGTGGCTGGCGGCGAGCGAGGCGACCTGCGGAAAATGGGTGATGGCGATGACCTGGTGGGTGGCGCCGAGCGAGGCCATCTTGCGGCCGACCGCCTCGGCGATGTTGCCGCCGACGTTGGCGTCGATCTCGTCAAACACGAGCAGCGGCACGGCATCCTGGCGGGCGAGCGCGCTTTTCACCGCGAGCAGCACGCGCGACATCTCGCCGCTGCTGGCGGTGAGACGCAGGGGCTTGAGCGGCTCGCCGGGGTTGGGGGCAAACTGGAAATCGATCTCCTCGCCGCCGCGCGGGCCGGGTTCGGCAAGCGGGCTGAGGGCGACCTCGAAGACGCTGCGCTTGAAGCCGAGGTCGGCGAGGTGGCTGGCGATTTCGGCGGCGAGTTTGGGCGCGGCGGCCGCGCGTTTTTTGCCGATCTGGGCGGCGAGTTTGTCAACCTCCCGGCGGCGGCTGGCGACGAGTTGCTGCAGGCGTTCGATCTCCTCGCCGCGGTTCTCGATGCGGTGCAGCTTCTGTTCCGCCTCGCGCTGGAACTCGAGCACGGCCTCGACGCTGGCGCCGTACTTGCGCTTGAGGGTCTGGATCGTGTGGATGCGCTGGTCGAGGCGCTCCAGTTCACCGGGGTCGGTTTCCAGATCGTCGGCGTAGTCCTGCACGGAACTTTCCAGTTCGGCCAGCTCGATCTGCGCCGACTTGAAGCCCTCAAACAGGGCGGTGGTGGAGGGATCGATCTTCTCCAGTTCATGGCTGGCGCGGCCGATCTCGCGCAGGGCGTCGACAACGCCGCCCTCGCCGCCGAGGCGGGCGGTGATGATGCCGCAGAGTTCGGCGAGGCGGGCGCCGTTGGCGGCGACCCGGTGGCGCGCCTCGATCTCCTCTTCCTCGCCGGGCTTGAGGCCGGCGGCGGCGATCTCGCCGGCCTGATGGCGCAGCAGTTCAAGCTGCTGCTGACCCGTCCGCTCGCTGGTTTCGAGTTCCTCGAGTTCGGCGGCGGCGTCGCGCCAGCCGCGCCAGGCAACGGCATAGCTGTCGAGCGCGGCCTCGAGGCCGGCGTAGCGGTCGAGCATGTCGAGCTGGCGCTCGCGCGAGTGCAGCGACTGGTGGTCGTGCGGGCCGTGCAGGTCGACGAGCAGTTCGCCGAGGTTTTTCAGGACCTGGAGGGTGACCGGCGAGCAGTTGACGAACTGCTTGTTGGCGCCGCCGGTGCTGATGCTGCGTTTGATGAGCAGTTCGCCGTCGCTGCAGGGCTCGAGCCCGGCCTCGGCGAGCACGGCATCGATGGCGCGCGTGTCCTTCAGATGAAAGCAGGCCTCGACGGTGCAGGTGTCCTCGCCGTTGCGGATCAGTGAGCGGTCGGCGCGTTCACCGAGAAGGAGCTTGAGGGCGCCGACAATGATCGACTTGCCCGCGCCGGTTTCACCGGTGACGCCGGCGAGTCCCGCCCGCAGTTCCCAGGCAACGTCTTCGACGAGGGCCAGATGGCGGATTTTGAGCAGGGACAGCATGGTGGAGTGGGTGGGGCGAGTATGGGGAAGGCGGGCGGCATTGCAACTGCCAGCACGCGGTCGGCGACGGCGGGATTTTCCGGCCGGCCGCCATCCGGGCTTGCTTTCCCGGCCGGCCGGCGGGAGCAGTGCGCGCCTACGCTTCATGAAGTCCCTGCTCGAAACCCTCACCGCCGGCGCCGGCTACCTGGACAAAAACGGCGTCGACGAGGCCCGTCTCAACATGGAGCACCTGCTGGCCCACGTGCTGGGCTGCCGCCGTCTCGATCTTTACCTGCGCCATGGCGAGATCCTGCACGAGGAGGATCTGGTGCGGTTGCGCGAGTTGACCAAGCGCCGGGCGGCCGGCGAGCCGCTGCAGCACCTGCTGGGCACGGTGGATTTCCTCGGGCATGAGCTGGTCAGCGACCAGCGCGCCCTCATCCCGCGGCCTGAGACGGAGTATCTCTGCGACCTGCTGCTCAAGGCCCACCGTGCGGCGCCGCCGGTGCGGGTGCTCGACATGGCGACCGGCTCCGGCTGCATTGGCCTGACCCTGGCGGCCGGCTGGCCGGACAGTCAGGTGACGCTGGCCGATGTTTCGGAGGAGGCGCTTGACCTCGCCCGCCTCAATGCCGGGCGGCTCGGTCTCGGGCGGTTGCGCATCGTGCGCAGCGATCTCTTTGAAAAGATCAGCGGCGAGCACGACCTGATCGTCAGCAACCTGCCTTACATCCCGCGCGGCGAGTTGGCCGAGCTCAGTCGCGAGGTGCGTCGCGATCCCGTGCTTGCCCTCGATGGCGGTCCCGACGGCCTCGACCTGGTCCGGCGCTTTCTTCAGGAGGCGCCTGCGCACCTGGCGCCGGAGGGGGAGATCGCCCTCGAGGTCGGTCACGACCAGGGCGCGGTCGTCGCCGCCCTCGCCACCGCCCAGGGCTGGCGCGAGGCGCGCACACGGCCCGATCTGGCGGGCATCGAGCGCTTTGTTTTCGCCCGTGCCCCGCTGCGCCCGTTCGAGGTCAGCCCTGAGGCGGGACTTTCCCGGCCGGCGGCGGTCTGACTTGCGAAATTCCGCTTGCAGGCCGGTGCGTGCGGCGCACTTCAAACCGGACATGGAAAAACTCATCGTCCACGGCGGCGTGCCGCTGAAGGGTCGCGTCACCATCAGCGGCTCGAAGAACTCCTCGCTGCCCATCCTTGCCGCGACGTTGCTCACCCGCGACACCTGCACGATCCGGCGGGTGCCGGACCTGAGCGACACGAACTACATGGTGCGCATCCTGGGCGAACTCGGGGCCGAGGTCGAGCGCGCCAGCGGCGTCGTCGTGGTCAAGGCCGAGAAGATCAAATCGGTCGCTCCCTACGACCTCGTCCGCAAAATGCGCGCCAGCATCTGCGTGCTTGGCCCGCTGACCGGTCGCCTGAAGAAGTGCACGGTCTCGCTGCCGGGCGGCTGCGTCATCGGCGATCGTCCGGTCGATCTCCATCTCAAGGGCCTGGAGGCCCTGGGGGCGCAGGTCGAGGTCGAGGGCGGCGACATCCGCGTCAATGCCCGCAAGGGCTTCAAGGGCGGGCCGATGAACCTCATGGGCAAGCACGGCTCGACCGTGCTTGGCACGGACAACGTCATGATGGCCGCTGTGCTCGCCAAGGGCACGACGATCATCGAGGGAGCGGCCGCCGAGCCGGAGGTTGAGGATCTGGCGAACTTCATGATCCGGATGGGCGCCAGGATCGAGGGCGCTGGGACGAACCGCATTGTCATCCAGGGTGTCAAGGAACTGCATGGCGCCGAGCATACGGTCATTCCCGACCGCATCGAGGCCGGCACCTTCCTCTGTGCCGGCGCCATGATCGGTGGTGGCATCACCCTGCGCCGGGTCATGCCGGAGCATCTCACCGCCGTGCTCGAGGTCCTGCGCAAGTGCGGTTTTCCCGTCGAGACGACCCGCGACAGCATCAGCATCGCGCCGAACCCAAAGGCGCGCGGCTTCGACCTGACGACGCTCTGCTACCCCGGTTTCCCGACCGACATGCAGGCGCAGTTCTGCGCTCTGGCCTGCGCGATCGACGACACCAGCACGATCACCGAGACCATCTTCCCACAGCGTTTCATGCACGTCGCCGAAATGAAGCGCATGGGGGCCAACATCGACCTCCAGGGTGCCACCGCCCGCATCCGCGGAGGCGCGCCGCTCAAGGGAGCGCCGGTCATGGCCAGCGACCTGCGGGCCTCGGCCGCCCTCGTGCTCGCCGGCCTGCTCGCCAAGGGGCGCACCGAGGTCAACCGCCTCTACCACATCGACCGCGGTTATGAGCACCTGGACGACAAGCTTGCCTCGCTCGGCGCCGAACTGGAGCGGGTCAAGGAGTGATTCGCAGTTTTCCTTGCCACCCGCCCGTGCTTCTCTAACGCTCCCCGGCACATGGCCTCATCCCCTCCCGTTTTCCGCATCGGCGTCGCTGGCGTCGGTGCCATCGGCCGCAACCACGCCCGACTGATGGCCGAGATCGCCGCGCGCAGTGAAGGCGCGGTCGTTTTCGCCGCCGTCTACGATGCCGATGCCGCCCGCGCGGCCGAGTTCGCCGCCCAGTATCAGACCCATGCCGCCGCCGACCTCGCGGATTTTGCCAGGCGCGTCGACGCCGCCACGGTCGCCGTGCCGACCATGTATCACCGCCGCGTCGCCGAGCCGCTCATCGATGCAGGCGTGCACGTCATGGTTGAGAAGCCGATCTCCGAGTCCTACGCCGAGGCTCAGGCCATGATCGGCCTGGCCCAGGAAAAGAACGTCATTCTGCAGGTCGGTCACATCGAGCGATTCAACCCCGTGCTGCGCCAACTCGAGGAACGCATGAACCAGCCGCGCTTCATCGAGGCGCACCGCCTCTCGCCCTTCCCGAACCGCAGCATGGACATCGGGGTTGTTCTCGACGTCATGATCCATGACATCGAGATCGTCCTGCATCTGGTGAAGTCACCCTTGGTTCAGGTTGATGCCGTCGGCATTCCCGTGCTGACCAAGCGCGAGGACATCGCCAACGCGCGCCTGAAGTTCGCCAACGGCTGCATCGCCAACCTCACCGCCAGCCGCATCAGCCCGGAGAAGATGCGCAAGATCCGCGTCTTCCAGCCCGACAGCTACCTGAGTCTGGATTATCAGGAGCAGAGCGGCTGGATTTACCGCCGCGACGGCATGCAGATCGTCCGCGACGCCGTCGAGGTCGAGAAGGACGAGCCGCTCAAGCTCGAGATCGCCGCTTTCGTCGAGTGCGCGCGCCAGGGCAAGCGGCCGGTGGTCAGCGGCCAGGAGGGTGCGGAAGCCGTGCGCATCGCGCTCGAGATCACCGACCAGATCGAGAAAAACGCCGCGCTCGCCACGGCCTGATCCCAACGGCATGTCCGCCCACCTTCACTTCATCGCCGGCGAGGTCAGCGGCGACGCCCATGCCGCCGGACTGCTGCGTGAACTGCGCGTCGCCGATCCCGGTCTGCGCTTCACCGGCCTGGGCGGTCCGCGCCTGCGTGATGCGGCCGGGCAGGGGGTCGAGGACTGGGTCGAGACCGCCGGGGTGGTGGGGCTTTGGGAGGTGCTGAAGATGTACGGCTACTTCAAGCGCCGGCTCGTTGACGAGACCGCGCGCATCCTGGCGGAAAAGCCGGAGGCGGTGATTCTGGTCGATTACCCCGGGTTCAACCTGCGACTGGCCGCCGCTCTGCGTCGCGGTGGTTATGCCGGCAAGCTGATTTACTACATCAGCCCGCAGGTCTGGGCCTGGAAGAAGGGCCGGGTGAAGACGATGGCGAAGGTGCTTGACTTGATGATCTGCATCTTCCCCTTCGAGAAGGAGTTTTATGAACTCAGCGGCCTGCGCACGGAATTTTGCGGGCACCCGCTCGTCGATCGAGCCGCCGCCCTGCGCAGCGGCTGGAAGCGTGAACCGAATCTTGTTGGCTGGTTTCCCGGCAGCCGCTTCAACGAGGTGAAACGGTTGTTCCCGGTGATGCTTGAGGCCGCCCGCGCGATCCGCCTGGCGCTGCCGCAGGCGCGCTTCGCCGTCGCCGCCGCCAACGAGGCAATCGCGGGTCGGCTGCGCCTCATGGCCGATGCCGCCGGCATGCCCGAGGCGCGCCAGTGGATCGAGACCGGCACGGTGTACGACCTCATGCAGCGGGCCAGCGCGGGTGCGGTTGCCAGCGGCACGGCGACCCTCGAGGCGGCTTGCTTCGGCCTGCCCTACACGCTTGTCTACCGGGTCAGTCCGGCGACCTATCTCGCCGCCAAAACCCTGGTGCGCATCCGTCACATCGGCATTGTGAACGTGCTTGCCGGCCGCGAGGTCGTGCGCGAGTTGGTTCAGGGTGGCCTCAGTTCCGGCAACCTGGCCGCGGAAATGCTTTCGCTGCTGACCGACAGTGACCGCCGTGCCCGCCTCGAGGGCGAGTTGGCGGAAGTGGTGGCCGGTCTCGGCGCCGGCGGCGCCTACGCACGCGCGGCGGCGGTCGTGCGCGAGACGCTCGCCTGAGCGCGTCGACTCACAGCGCCGGCACCTCAAGCCAGCGGCGCTCGACCCAGCTCTGCAGACCGAGTTCGGCGAGCTGCACGCCCTTGGCGCCCTCGCGCAGCGTCCACGGGAAGGGCTCGTCGAGGGCGACATGGCGCAGGAACAGCTCCCACTGCACCTTGAAGGCGTTGTCGTATTCGGCGGTGTCGGGCACCTCCTGCCAGTGGGCGTAGTGGTTGATCGGGCTGTCGACATCGGGATTCCACACCGGCTTGGGCGTGCCGGCCAGCGACTGGAACCAGCACTTGCGCAAGCCGACCAGGGCCGAGCCGTGGGTGCCGTCGACCTGCATGGTGAAGAGGTCGTCGCGGCGCACGCGTACGCACCAGGAGGAGTTGAACTGGCAGACCACGTTGTCGGCGGTCTCAAAGGTCGCGTAGCAGGCGTCGTCGGTGTCGCAGTCGTAGGCCGCGCCCTTCTCATCGACGCGCGTCGGGATGTGGGTGGCGCCCAGGCAGCTGACGTTGCGCACCTCGCCAAAGAGGTTGTCGATGACGTAGCGCCAGTGGCAGAGCATGTCGACGATGATGCCGCCGCCGTCGCCCTTGCGGTAGTTCCAGGATGGCCGCTGGGCCGGCTGGCCCTCGTGCTCGCCGGTGAAGACCCAGTAGCCGAACTCGCCGCGCACGCTGAGGATGCGACCGAAGAAGCCCTGGCGCTTGAGCAGGGCCAGCTTGCGCAGGCCGGGCAGCCAGAGCTTGTCCTGGACGACGCCGTTCTTCACCCCGGCTTTTTCGCACACGCCGGCCAGCCGCAGGGCCTCGGACGTTTCGACCGCGGTGGGCTTTTCACAGTAGATCGCCTTGCCGGCGGCGGCGGCCATCTCGACGAAGCGGGCGCGGTGGAGCGTGCCGGAGGCGTCGAAGAAAACCGGATAGGCGGGATCGCCGAGCACGGCGGCGAGGTCGGTGCTGGTCTTCAGCGGGCCGGTCTTCTCGCAGGAATACTTGGTCGCCAGGGCCTGCAGTTTCGAGGCGCTGCGGCCCGTGAGAATGGGGTCGGGCATGAGCACAAGGTCGTCGGAGACGCGAATGCCGCCCTGGCGGATGATGGCGAGGATCGAACGAACGAGGTGCTGGTTGGTGCCCATGCGGCCGGTGACGCCGTTGAGGATGATGCCGATGCGTTGCGTGGTCATGAGGAGATGGCGGGTTTGACTTGCAGGATTCTGTAAATCATATATGATATATGACAAGCGGAATTTCCGGCCGCCTGCACGCCTCCCATGTCCAACGCTCCCGCCCCCACCAAGCAGCGCCAGGTTTATGATGCCCTGCGCGCCGACATCGTCGGCGGGGCGCTGGCACCGGGGCAGGTGCTGGTCATCGACGCGCTCGCCAAACGCTTTGCGGTCAGCATCATCCCGGTGCGCGAGGCGCTGCGCCAGTTGCAGGCCGAGCGACTTGTCGAGATCCGCCCGCACACCGGCGTGTGTGTGGCGCCTGTGGAGATCGAAGCCCTTGACGAGATTTTTGCCCTGCTCGGCGCCCTCGAGACAACCAGCGCCCTGGCTGCGTTGCCGAAACTGAAGTCCGTGGATTTGCGTGCGCTCGCGGACCTGGTCGACGACCTGGAGGCGGTGGTGGCGCGCGGGGACTCGGCCGCGTTTGAGGCGGCCAACCGCGAGTTCCACCTGCTGCCCTGCCGGGTGGCCGGCTTCGATCGTGCGCGGGAGATGCTGGAGTCGCTCTTCGGCGAGTGGGAGCGCCTGCACCGCATGGCCTTTCGCGATGCCGTGCCGCCCGATCCGCGGCAGGCGAACCGCGAGCATCGCGCCATCCTGCGCGCCTTCCGCCGCGGCGAGGCCGAGGCCCTGGGCGAGGCGGTGCGCCGGCACAATGCCGCTGCCGCCGGCCACTATCGCGCCCTGCTGCGCGGCCGGGCCGACTGACCAACGGCGCGGCAGGCACGTTCCCGAGCCGGCAATTTGGTCTTGTGCCGCGTGCGGCGCGTCGTCAAACTGTCGACTCGATTCCCCACCGCGCCATGAACTTTCGATCCCTGTCCATCCTCTTGGTGTTCCTTGCCTGTGCCATTTCACCTGCTGGCGCGGCCGTTCGCTCATGGAAGAACAAGTCCGGCGCGGTCGTGGAGGCGGAGATGACCGGTGTCGATGTCGCCGCCCGCACGATCACCATCAAGCGGGCCGACGGCCAGGTGTTCACGATCCCGATCGACATGCTCAGTGATGAGGACAAGGCCTTTGCCGCCGCGGAGTGGAAGCGCATGCAATCGGCGCCGTCCGCTCCGCCGGCAGGCCCCGTCGCGGTGCCCAAGGCGGGGGTCACGACAGCCCAGCCGGCACCGACGCGGCCGCCGATTGCCATCACTCCGCTCAAGGGTTTCAAGGTCCCGGCTGCTGCCGACTATCTGCGCGGCGTGCAGAAGACGCGCCCGCGGATGGTACACAGCGCCGCCGGCTGGCAGTATCTCAAAACCCAGGCAGCCTCGCACCCGGTGGCCGGCAAGTTGCTTGAAAACCTCAAGGCCGGCGGTGAAAAAATCCTCGAGGCCCCGGAGCTGACCCGCATCTTCGGCGAGATGCGCAGCACGGTCACCCCCGGCTCGAAGGCGCTCTTCCGGCTGGCCACGCTCGGCGCGCTGCATCAGGTGGATGGCGACCCGCGCTGGCAGGAGCGCGGTGTGCGCGAGCTGGTGGCCATCACGGATCCCTCGGTCTTCACCAACTGGTATGTGGATGAGGTCGGTGTATTGGCCGACTTCCTCGCCGCCGCCTCGCTTGGCTACGACTTCTTCCGTGCCGGGCTGAATGCCCAGCAGGCGACTGCGGTGCGCACCTACATGGTGGAAAAGGGCATCGGTGCCCTGGTGGCCCATCTCAAGGGCGAGCCGATCCCTGAGTCGGCCCGCGGCCGTGCGCCCGGCACCTCGGAGAGCAAGGCCCCGGCGAAGGCCCCCGCGAAAAAAGCCGAGGGTTCCGAGGACCCGGATGCCGAGCACATGGCCGGCGCCTCTGCACTCATCCTCGCGGCGATCTGCCTGGCCGACGAGGATCCCTCCGCCGCCAAGGCGGCTGTCGATGCCGCCGCCAAGATCTTCGGCCGCGGCCTGCAGATGTTCGCCCCGGCCGGCATCTGGCCCGAGGGCATGGAGGCCGGCGAGACGGTGCTCGACTATGCCATCCTGGTCTTGCAGACCCTCAAGGCCAACGGCGGCTCGGATTTCGGCTTCAGCCTGCTCGAGGGCATTCCCCAGGCCGGCTTGGCGCGCGTTCATCTGGTCGGTCCGACCAACCAGCTCTTCAACTACGGCGACAGCAATGCCACAGCCTTCAGCCGGCCCTGGGTCTCCACTTGGCTGGCCGGGGTGCATGGCAACATGGGCACTCGGGCGCTCAGCGCCGGCGGCGTCCCCAATGCCGACACTTCGCACCTCAACCTCGCCGGTCACTTCCTCTACTTCAACCCGCATGCCGCCGGCGATGGCATGCCGGACAGCCTCGACTACGGAACCCCGGGCGGCCTGGTCGCCGCCCTGCGCTCGGGCTGGGACAAAGACGCATGGTACGTGGCGCTCAAGGGCGGCGACAACACCCTCGTCCACAACCAGCTTGACCTTGGTGATTTGATCCTCGAGGCCGGCGGCACGCGCTGGGGCATCGAACTCGGCGCCGAGAGCGACCGCGCGCCCAACTTCGAGTCGACCGACCGCAGCAAGCGCTACGCCCTTTACGTCGAGGGCACGCCCGGCCAGAACACCCTGTGGCTGGGCGACAACCAGGAACTCGATGCCAAGGCCCAGATTCTGTTCACCCACTCGTCTCCGGAACTGGCCATGGCCGCGGTTGATCTCGGCAAGGCCTACAGCAAGGCCGCCAAGGATGCCGTGCGTGGCATCCAGCTCAGCCGCGGCGCCAAGCCGCAGGTGCTGATCCAGGATGAGGTGGGCGTGAAAAACACCTCCCCGCTCGTCTGGTCGATGCATACCCGCGCCGAGGTCAGTGTCGACGGCGCCACCGCCGTGCTCACCGACAAGGGCAAGACCCTGCACGTCGCGCTGCTTTCACCGGCAGGTGCCAGTTTTTCCGTGGTCGACGCCCCCGAGCCGGAGAATGAGCAGATGAAAAAACTCACCGGCATTCGCGTGCTCAAGGTGGTGCTCGGCGAGGTCAAGGGCGCGCAGACGATCGCCGTTGCCTTCGCCCTTGGCGAGGCTCCCGCCGCCTCGCCGGTCAAGCCGATTGCCGACTGGCTGCCGAAGCGGTAGCGGGCTCAGAGCCAAGGGCGAAGAGCGTGGAGACTGTCTCGTGGCTCCCAGCTCCGCGCTCTCTGCTTTCACCCCACATACTGGGTGAGGAAACCCTCGTTGCCCTCGGGATCGCGGTAGCGGCCGAGCAGAATGGGTTCACCCTCGCGCTGGTTGGGCGCGTCGAGGATTTTGCCGCCGGCGTGGGCGACACGTGCGGCGGCGTCGAAGACGTCCTCGAACTGCAGGCTCAGGCCAGTGGGGTTGACCGAGCCGTCATGGCCGCCATGCAGGGCCAGGATGGCGTCGCCGCATCGCAGCTCCGACCAGAATTCGCTGACGAACACCTCCTCAAAGCCGAGGGCCTGGGTGTAGAAGCGCACGGCTCGGCGCATGTCGGCCGCCAGCAGCATGAATTTCACTTTCTCGGGGCGCATTCCCGGCTTATCCGCCCAGCACTGTGGAAATGCAAGCGCCCGTCGATGTTGTCTGTGCCGTGATCCGTCGCGGTGCAGAGGTGCTGATTGCCCGTCGCCCGGAGGGCAAGCGCCTGGCCGGCCTCTGGGAGTTTCCCGGCGGCAAGCTCGAGTCGGGCGAAGCCCCGGCGGCGGCCCTGCACCGCGAACTCCTTGAGGAACTCGGCTGTCGCGTCGTCGATCTGCAGGACGGTCCCGAAGTACTGCATGCCTACCCTTGGTGCACGGTGCGCATGTTCGCCTTTGCCTGCGGTCTCGATCCCGCGGGGCCGACCCCGGTCGCCCTGGAGCACGAAGCCCTCGAATGGGTGCGGCCGGAGCAACTCGCAGCGTTTGACTTGGCGCCCGCCGATCTGCCTCTGCTGCCCTGGGTGCAATCCCTGAGTTGAGGGAACGCTCAGGGCTGGCGGGTCAGGCGCGTCGTCACCTGCTGGCGCACCGGCACGATCTTGCCCTGCACGTCCAGCTTCAGATCGGCTCGGAAGGCGCCAAAGGCGACCCGGCGCTCGCGCAGGTCGAACAGCACCTGGCCCAGCACCTTGGAGCCTGCGCCCAGGCTGAGGGCTCGCACATCGGCTTCGCGCGTCTGCAGAGCGCCTGTGAAGAGCACCTTGGCATGCGGCGTGCCCTGGTGGTCGACGGTCGCCTCGTAGCTGGCCTTGAGTTCGACCGTCACCTCGCCGGCGCTCGGAAATTTCAGGCTCTCCTGCGTCGTCCAGGTGTCGCCCGGGCGCACGGCCTGCTCGGGCAGGCCCATGACCAGCGAGCGATGGAACAGTTCGGCCACCTGGCCCGCTTCCGCCACCCCCTGCAGGCTCGGCTGACGGTCCGGACGTGCCGCCACCATGTCCGATGTGTCACGGGCGCCGAGGAAACGGTCGTCGGCATCGTAAAGCAGCACGAACTGCTGGCCGAGGCTGCGGCCGATCGAATTGCGAATTTCCGGCGAAGCCTCGCCGAGCTTCTCGGAATCAAAGGTCTGGCGTTTGCCCTCGAGGATGGCCTCGCCGCCGAGCGACGCAAAGATGACGCTGACCTCCTTGCGACCCGCCTCCAGGCGACCAACGCCCAGTCGCGTGGTCTGCTTGACCTTCATGCCCTGCTCGGGCTTGCGGCCAAGGGCCGACAGGTCGGTGACGGTCTCGGTCAGTGTTTCCAGCACATAGGCCGCGCCCGGTTGCCAGTGCGGGCGCAGCAGCACCGGGGCCTCCTCCGCCGGCAGGATCAGGGCGGTCAGCATCAGCAGGCCGGACAGGCGAAGGAAGGGCAGGGGAGACATGGCCGCGCCCTGCTATACCCGTGGCGACCGGGGCGCAAGCGATGAACCGTGAGCCGGGAACCGAGAACTTTCCGCAAAACTGGCACGCTTTCCGCTCAGACTGTCAATCGCACCTCCCGGCGGCAAAAAATCAGGAATGATGATTGCTCGTCGTTGCAAACTGCAAACCACACACCTAATTGCCTCAGCCATGAAAAAAATCGAAGCGATCATCAAGCCGTTCAAACTCGAAGACGTCAAGGAAGCCCTGTCTGACGTGGGCGTTGAAGGAATGACCGTCGTCGAGGTCAAGGGCTTCGGCCGCCAGAAGGGCCACACTGAAATCTACCGGGGTTCAGAATACACCGTGGACTTTCTGCCAAAGGTGAAGATTGAGGTCGTGGTCGACGACTCGCGCAGCGACACGGTGGTCGATGCCATTGTCAAGGCCGCCAACACTGGCAAGATTGGCGACGGCAAGGTTTTCGTGAGCGAAGTTTTGGAAGCCGTGCGCATCCGCACCAGCGAGCGGGGAGCTGATGCCATTGCGGGATCCTGAAGTCCGTGGTTTCCGCCCGTCCGGCGCCGCCGGGCGGGCTTTTTTTTGGACGCATCCGGCGGCGCGGAACAACGGTTGCGGCAAGTCCAACAAAGGCCTTGTCGCCCCCGAGGATTTCTGTCAGCCTGCTGTCAAATCCGTGATTCGCTTCGACCCACTCCAAGTGCGAAACGGCAACCCTGGCATCCCAAATGCGCCAGGCACGGGAACCAACCCCGGGTGTGATTCCCCCAACCTGCCTGCCTGACATGGATCGAGACGCGCTCCCCGGCAATGCTGCGAGCGTTTTTGTTGCCAACCCGGACTTGGTCAACCGCCCGCCACTCGCCCCCCCCCCGCCCCTTGAAACCCCCTCCGCCCCCTCCGCCCGCCGAGGCAAGGCCCGACAGGCCGCCGCCTTCAAAACCTTCGTGCTCGACACCAACGTCCTGCTGCATGACCCGGCCTGCATCCACCGCTTTGCCGAACACCACGTCTGCATTCCGGTTGATGTGCTCAGCGAACTCGACCGCTTCAAGAATGAGATGACCGAGCGAGGGGCCAATGCCCGTGAGGTGCATCGCGCGCTCATGAAGACCTTTGCCGCGCCCGAGGCTTCGGTGACCCAGGGGGTGCGCACGGACGGCGGCGGCAACCTGCGCATCGTTGTTTACGACCCTGTCATGGCGGCGGACCTGGCCAGCGTGCTTGAGTTTCAGCGCATTTTCCCTGGCCAGGACAAGATGGATCATCGGATTCTCGCCTGCACCCTGTGGCTGCGCGAAAAGCTCGACACGCCGGTCATCCTGGTCAGCAAGGACCTCAACATGCAGCTCAAGGCTCGCGCCATGGGCCTGGAGTGTGAGGACTATCTTCACGACAAGGTGGAGCCGCGCGACGTTGCCAACTTCGACATCGCCCGTGTGACCGTCAGCGGTCATGAGCTGCAGCGTTTCGCGAGCAGTGGTCGCCTGGCCCTGCCGTCCGCGCGGCTCGCCGACCTGTTGGCCAACGATTACGTTCTGCTGGTGGCCGGCGACAAGGCCTCGATGCCGGCGAAGATGACCGCCCAGGGCGAACTGCGCCGGCTGCATCACACCCCGGAGGCGATCAAGGTCGGCCAGGGACGCGCCATCAAGCCGATGAACCTCGGCCAGACCTGCCTGCTCGACGCCCTGCTCGATCCCGAGATCAGCCTGGTCACCTGCTATGGCCAGGCGGGCACCGGCAAGACCCTGCTTGCGGTCGCCGCCGGTCTCTCCCAAGTCTTCTCCCGCGTCTACCACGGCGTCACGATCAGCCGCCCCATCGTTGCCATGGGCCAGACCGTCGGCTTCCTGCCAGGCACCCTGCAGGAGAAGATGCGCCCCTGGCTGCAGCCGGTCTATGACGCGCTCGACCTGCTCATGCGCCCGCTCGACAGCCAGCAGGGACCCCAGCGCAAGAAGAACCGCTTTCTGCCCGACAAGCCCTCGCCCCAGGAGGCGGCCGCTCCCTACGAGCCGCTCATTCAGCAGGGCGTGATCGAAATCGAGGCGCTCTGCTACATCCGCGGCCGCTCCATCCCGGATCGTTATTTCGTGCTCGACGAGGCCCAGCAGCTCACCCCGCTCGAGGCGAAGACCATCGTCACCCGCATGTCTCGCGGCTCCAAGCTGGTCCTCGTTGGCGACCCCGCGCAGATTGACAATCCCTACGTCGACAGCCGCAGCAACGGCCTGGTCTACACCCGCCAGCGCATGCGCGGCCAGCCCTTCGCCGCCCACGTGCCGCTCAGCAAGGGCGAGCGCAGCCCGCTGGCCGAGGCCGCGGCCCGGCTGCTCTGAGGGACCTCACTGTCGAATCCGGTTTTTCCCGCATGCCGGCGCACAGTCACAAAGGCATCTTCTGCCTCGAGGGCGACTGGGAGAGCGACCTCCGTTCACCGACCTCGATGCAGCCGGTGCTCGACCTGCTGTCGCGTTCGCACGATCCGGTCGTGCGCTTCATCCGGCGCGATATCGGCACGGCCGGGGAGCTGGAATATTACCTCGGCAAATGGGTGCAGAAGCGCTATGTCGATTACCCGATCCTCTACCTGGGCTTTCACGGCGACCCCGGCGTGCTGTACATGGGCAGCCGCAAGCACAGCATTGACCTCGACTGGCTGGAGGAGCGCCTGGAGGGAGCCTGCAAGGGGCGCATCATTCACTTCGGTTCCTGCGGCACGATGGCGGTGCACGGGCTGCGCCTGAAGCGTTTCCTCAAGCGCACGCGGGCTCTGGCGGTCTGCGGCTACAAGGCGGATGTCGACTGGATGCTGACAGCCGCCTTTGAAATCATCCTGCTCAGCCGCTTCCAGTTTCAGGCGCTGACGCGCGGCGGCCTGCAGGCGGTGCGCCGGCGCATTCGCTGCGAGGCCTCCGAGCTCGCCAGCGAACTCGAGTTCAAGATGGTGGTCGCACCGTGAGCGCGCTCAGGAGAGCAGGGCGCGCACCTCTTCAAGCGCCTGCTTGGTGCGCTTGATGCCCTCGATCTCGGGGTGCTTGTCGCCCTCGTACTCGATGCCGATGTAGCCGCGATAGCCGGCCCCGACGACGATCTTGATCAGGCGCTCGTAGTCGAGCGTCATCTCGCGGCCCTCGCGGCGGTCCTCGGTATAGAACTTGCCGGCACCGGTGTCCCAGTCGTAGGCCTTGGCGCTCATCGCCTGCTTCACCCACGGCATGAACTCGCGCAGGCCCTTGTAGGGGTTGTACAGCTCGCCCTTGTTGCGGTCGGTGTAGAAGTTGCCGAAGTCGGGCAGGATGCCGACGCGGGCATGGTTGGCCAGCTTCATGACGCCGGTCAGCCAGAGGCCGTTGCTGGACAGGCCGCCGTGGTTTTCGACGACGACGAACAGGCCGCGCTTGTCGGCCTCGACACAGAGGTTGTGCAGGCCCTCGGCGGCATGCTTCATCTGCTCCTCGTAGCTGAGCTTGGGATCGCTGGCGGCGTTGACACGGATGCTGTGGCAGCCGAGGCGGGCGGCGGCGTCGAGCCACTTGAGGTGGTTTTCGACGGTCTTTGCCTTGGCGGCCGCATCCGGCGCGCCGAGGTTGCCCTCGCGGTCGATCATGATCAGCAATCCCTTCACGCCCTCGCCGTCCTGGCGCTTCTTCATCTCGTTCAGGTAGGCGTTGTCGGTCGCCTTGTCGGCGAACATCTGGTTGACGTACTCGACGCCGTCGATGCCAAGGCCGCGGGCGATCTTGCAGAAGTCGAGGTGCTCCAGCGGCTCGGCGCCGCCGCGCTTGAACATGCCCTTGTTGAGCGACCATTCGGCGAGCGAGATCTTGAACAGCGGCGCGGCGTTCTGGGCGCGAACGCCGGCGGCGGTGGCGGCAAAGCTGGCGGCGGCGAGCTGAAGGAAGCGGCGGCGGGAGGAAGGGGTCGGCATGGGGGGGGCAGGGTGGAGTCCGACAATTCAGCGTGGATCGGGGGCGCTGGCAACCGCGAATCCTGCGCCGCGCTTGATGACCCGGCCTTTCGCGTCCAGTCTGGCCGGGCGCATGGCCGAACAGTTCCTCTTCCTCCAAAAAACCGCCGGGCGCGGCGGCGCCAAGAACCGCCTGCTCGACACTCTTGCGGCCTTGCAGGCTGGCAGCGACGCCCGCCTGCACGTGCTCTGCGGCGAAACCGGCGAGTTCACCGGGCGGCTGACCGCCATGGGCGTGCCGTTCAGTGTCGGTCCGCTGCCGGAATGGCGCAAGCTCGGCGGCCGGATGCGCTTCGCCGGGGCGATGCGCGTGAACCTGCGCTCGCTGCCCTTCAGGCACGCCAACTGGGTTGTCAGCAACGAGATGTGGTGGGCGCCGCACGCCGGCGCGCTTGCCCGCAGCCTTGGCGCGCGTTCGGCGGTCATCATTCGCGACGGCATCGCCACCGCCCGCAAGGCGCGTCAGTACCGCATGCACCACAATGACCTGCTGCTGCCCTCCTCGATCCAGATCGCCGAGGGCTTGCGGGTCGATCCGGAACTTAAGGCGCGAACCCAGGTCTTTCTCGATTCCGTCCGCCTGCCGCCGCCCGCCCCGCAGGCCGAGGCCCGTGCGCTGGCCGCCCGCCTCGCCGGCCGGGCCGGTGTCGACCGCTGGTTGCTCGTCATTGGCAAGCTTGGCCCGCGCAAGCGCCAGGCCGATGCCGTGCGCGTGCTGCGCCGCCTGCTCGACCTCGGCCACAGCGGCTTCGGCCTGGCGCTTGCGGGCGATGCTGAACCGGACTACGAGGCGGACATGACGGCGGCCATCGCCGAATGCGGAGTCGCCGACCGCGTGCTGCGCCTCGGCAACGTCGCCAATGTGCGACCGCTTTTTGATCTCGCCGAGATCTGCCTTCTCACCAGCCTGCGCGAGGCGCTGCCCGGATCGGTCATCGAGGCCCTGGAAGCCGGTCGACCCTGCTTCATGTACCCCTGCGAGGGCGCCGAGGACATCTTCGGTCCGCACCGGCAGGATTTCGTCAGCACGGCGTTCGAGCCCGCGGAACTGGCGGATCGCATGGATCGCCTGTTGCGCCAGCCCGAGGAACTTGCCCGTCTGACCTCCAGGCTGCAGGCGCGCGCGCTCGGTTTGTTTTCACCGGAGGCCCACCTCGGCGAGATCCAGCGCGCCTTCGGTATCGCGGTGCGGCCGCCGGGCGCAGCCTGAGTCTGGCAAGAAGCCAGTGCGGACCGCGTTTTCAGCGCGCCATGCGCTTTCTCTGCTTCCTCCTCCTGCTCGTCGCCTGTGCGACATCCGCCCGCGCGGCTCGTCCCGACGTGCTGTTCATTGCCGTCGACGACCTCAATGACTGGACCGGCTACCTGCGCGGCCATCCGCAGGCGCGCACGCCGAACATCGACCGCCTGGTCGCGCGCGGCACCGCTTTCACCAACAGCCACTGCGCCGCGCCCGCCTGCAATCCTTCGCGCGCGGCCCTGATGGGCGGCCTGCGGCCCTGGCAGACCGGCATTTACACGAACAACGACCCCGCCCAGGGCGTCCTGCGCGACACGCTCACGCTGAATCGCCACTTTCTC
>JBIJBO010000222.1:0-4537 GCA_044345215.1 Prosthecobacter sp.
CAGAAGGGCCCCTCAAACAGGGCATCGCCGCCCAGGTACAGCGTGCGCGCCCCCGGCAGCACACGCAGCGGCGGCGGCACCGGCGTGCCGTCGGCACGGACGAGGTTCAGGCGCAGCTGGCGGCTTTCCACATCCTCGCGCCCCCACCAGCGCAGGGGCGTTTCCACACGCTCGAACGGGGCTTCGTCGAGCGTGAGCAGGCGGGAAGCCAGGGCCGGCTGCTGAAACAGCGCCCCCAGCCAGCCGCCATGGGAGTCGAGATCCAAACGGCAGAGATCGCCACTGGCGGTCCTGGCCGGCCCGAGGCAGGCAAGCAGAAGCAACTCGGCCTCGGCCGGCAGACACAGGGCGCCGCGCTCCTGGTCGCGGGCGATGGCCGACAGTTCCGCGAGACTGACGGCGCGGAAACCCGGGGCATCGTCCCAGCGCACCTGCAGTCGCGCCTCCGCCGGCGTGATGATCAGGCGGAGATCCACCGGCGCGGGTCCGTGCGCCGGAGTGCTGTCGAGCGTGCGCAGGACCTCGCGGATGCGCTCGCGCCACAGCGGCAGCGTGCGCTCCTGGCGCCAGCTGCCGAGGCGTGAGCGCACGGCCTCCAAATCGGCAAAGCCGCGCAGGAAGGACGGAGCCGGCAGTTTTTTCTCGTCGAGCGCCAAAGCCACGTAATCCCAGAATTCGCGCAGGTTGGCGGGCGGCTCCGGCCACAGCACCAGGGGTTCGGTGCTCTGGATGCTCCAGCGCGCCTGCAGGCGGACCATGTCCTGGTCGTAGATGCGTCCGCCGGTGGCACGCACGCGTTCGAGCCGCTTCTCCAGTTTGCCGAGGTAGTTCTCCTCGTCCGGGGTCAGGCGGCGCGCCAGACGCTGTTCAATCTGCGACTGGAAGGTCTCCTCCACCGCGGCGGCCGCCGCCACCGCCTCGGGTCGTCGGTCCAGCCGGCGACGGGTGGCGACCAGCACCGCCAGACTGGCAAGGCGGTGCAGGGCCTCGTCGTCGCAGTCACTCTCCTCGGTCCACCGCCCCTCCTCGGGAGCCCAGCGGACGTTGACGCGCCGGTCATCGAGCACAACCTCGGCGAGAATCTCGTCCTCGAAGAGGTCGAGTCCGCGCACGGCATCATCATCGGCCAACCGCTCGGCCTCCTGGCGCAGGCGCGCTTCGGCGCTGTCGAGAATTCGGGAGACTTGGAGGGCAAGATCGGGCATGGCGTCAGTCC
Organism: Prosthecobacter sp.; assembly: GCA_044345215.1. Taxonomy (GTDB): domain Bacteria; phylum Verrucomicrobiota; class Verrucomicrobiia; order Verrucomicrobiales; family Verrucomicrobiaceae; genus Prosthecobacter. The sequence continues at coordinate 1,217 of JBIJBO010000222.1, forward strand.
CCCCGAAGCCAGGGGAACTGGAAGCCCTAGCACAGGCCGGCCGTTTTTGCCAGCCGGCAAATGCAGGATTCTGCAGCCACCCGGGCTGACACCTCAGACAAAGAGCTCGGCGATGACCTGCCCCTTGTCGCCGACGGTGAACGGCCGGTTGCTTGGCGACATGACGATCTCGTTGACGTCGAGGCCCATGGCATGGCCGACCGTGCTGTGGAAGTCCTGGATGGTGACCTGCCGGTCGGCAGGCGCCACGCCATCCTTGTCGCTGGCGCCATAGATCGTGCCACCCTTGACCGGGCCGCCGGCAAGCAGGGTGCTGAAGACCTTGGGGTGATGATCGCGGCCATTGCGACTGTTGATTTTGGGGGAGCGCCCGAATTCCGAGCAGAGCACAACGAGGGTGTCGGCAAGCAACCCCCGCGACTGCAGGTCGCCCAGCAGGGCGGAGAGCCCGGCATCGAGATTGGCCCCCTGATCGGCCATGCCATCGTCGATGTCGTTGTGCATGTCCCAGCCACCGTAGGCCACTTCCACAAAACGCACGCCGTTCTCGACGAGACGACGGGCCAGCAGACACCCCTGGCCAAACTTGTTGCGACCGTAAGCTTCGCGCAGGGCCTCCTCCTCGCCCTCAAGCTGAAAGGCCTTCAAGTCCTCGCTGGCCAGCAGCTTGAGGGTGTCGTCGTAGAAGTCGGAATAGGCCTTCAGGTTGGTGTCCTGGAACTTGGCGCGGAAGCCGGCATCCAGCCTGTTGAGAAGGCCGAGGCGCTTGCCGAGGCTGCCGGTCTCCGCCGAGGCATACTGCAGGCCCGCGTCCGGGTCGTGGATGGGCAGCGGGCTGAAGGCGGCGGGAAAAAAGCCGTTGCCGTGATCCGGGCCGCGGTTGATGCACACCGTTGAAGGCAGGCTCGAGCTGCTTTTGCCAAGCAGCTGCTGAGCCCAGGCGCCCAGCACCGGATGCTTGATGGTGCCACGCGGATCGTAGCCTGAACGCATCACGTATTGACCATCCGCATGAACGCCCGTCTTCGAACTCATGCTGCGCACGATCGCAAGCTTGTCCGAATGATCCCTGGCCAGCGTCGGCAGGTAGCCGCCGAGCTTGTAACCGGCCTTCGTGGCAATGGGATCGCCCGGCCCCTTGGTGTCCCCTTCCTTGGGATCCAGCGTGTCGATGTGTGACATGCCGCCAAGCATCTGCAACCAGATGACGCGTTTGGCCCTGCCAAAGCCTGGCAGGGACCGGTTGTCGACACCGGGCGTCGTGTCGGCCGCGGCACCCACATGCGGCAGCAGGCTGACGCCGAGGGCGGCCTTGGCGACGGATTCGGCAAAGCGACGGCGGGAAAGCGGATCAAGGGAGGCAAACGGGAAGTTCATGGCCGGGAAAAAGAAGGAGGGTTCACTGCACAAAGACGAATTCGCGTGAATTGAACAACACCCAGGCCAGTTCGCCCGGCGTCAGTCCATCACGAATGCCGGCTTGAACGGCCTCGAGATCCTGCGGGGTTGGCTTGCGCGAGAAGAAACTCAGGTAGAGTGACTCCACCTGAGCCTCCGCAGTTTCCTGAGCCTCGGCCGTGGCAACCGCCAGCGCCTCGCGGCTGCTGAGGACTTCCTGGGCCTCCCCGTTCATGAGCATCAGCACCTGCGGAACGCTGCCCTCGATGCTGTTGCTGTCCGCCAGCTGACGGTCGCTTTGACCAAACATGCGCAGGAAATGCCCTTCCCTTTCGGGTTGGCGCAATTCGGAGGCCCGGGCCAGAACCAGCCCAAGCAGCGTCTCCGGCGAATTGCCCTCGGCATCGTCTTCCGTGGAGGCCATGGCAGCCCGGCGTTTTTTTGCCCGCGCCTTGGCCGCCTTGCCCTTGGCCAGGACACCTTCGGCCTGGCGGCGGAGAACCTGCATTTCAGCGAGCTTGGCCTTGACCGTATCCGCCGTGATCTCGTCGCCTGCAAAATTGACGGCCTGCTTGTAGATGCCAGCCCGCTGCAGCTTGAACGCATCGATTTTGTCGCCGATGGCCAGTGTGACGCAGGAGTCCCAGGCCTGTTCAGCGGTCATTCGACGCAGGACCGGGCCGGGGAAGTGGTAGGCTTCGCCGAGGGCCAATTCGGCGGTGTAAGCCTCGCGCTGATAGGTCTGGGTGTTGCAGAGCAGGCGCAAAAAGGCGCGCAAATCAAATTTCAGACGCACCATTTCGCGGCCGAGGTGATGAAGCAGGGCCGGATTGGAGGATGCCCCGGGATCGTCGAGATCGCTGACCGGCTCGGCAACCCCCACTCCGAAGACCATCTTCCACATGCGGTTGGCCATCGTCATGGCAAAGCGCGGATTGTCCGGGGCCGTCATCCAGTCCGCAAAGATTTCACGACGCGTGTCATCGTTGTCAGCCTTCTTGAGGGCCGCCTCGGCGTTCTGGTAGCACTTCAGACGGCGATCCTCGCTGCTCCAGGAGATCAGCTTTGGAGCCACGTCATCACCGGGTTTACCATCCTTGTATTTGTAATCTTCCGGCAGCGTCAGGTCGCTTTTCTCCCCATCATGGATCGCCAGTGAGTTGGCATCAAAAAGCCGGCGTGCCTGCTGAAACTCCTGAGGCGTCAATTCCTCGCGAAGGCCGCGCATGGCTCCGCGTCCCATGCTGCGGTCGTACGTCTCGGCGGCCCCGAAGAACGCGGCCATCTCATAGAACTGGCGCTGGGTCCAATCGGCAAAGGGATGGTCATGACACTGGGCGCAAGACACATTCGCCCCCAAAAAGGTCGACAGCGTCAGGCTGAGGTTGTCAAGCCGCATGCCACGGTCACGCAGCAGGTAGCCGGCAGCGCCGTTGTCGAGAAGACGGCCATCCGCCGCCAGCATGTCTCGAACCACCAAATTCCAGGGCCGGTTGTCGGCGATCTGCTGCTTCAACCATTCTTCATACTGATAAAATTTCGCCTTCTGTGCGTCGTCTGCAATCCGCAACATGTCGGCCAGGTAGTTGTAAAGGCGCGAAGTGAATCCCTCACCCGCAACGAGTCGGTCGATCACGTTGGCGCGCTTCGAGGCGCTGCCGTCGTTCAGGAAGGCGAGCGTCTCCTCACGGGTCGGGATGCGACCGGCCAGGTCCAGGTAGACCCGGCGGACGAACTGTTCGTCGCTGGCGAGGGCGTTGGGTTTCTGGCCGGCCTTTTCCAGACCGAGCAGCACGCCGCGGTCGATGACGGCGGCGGCCTGGGCCACGTTGGGATCCTTGGGAATGCCAAGACCCTCGGGTTTCAGGGTGGCGGCAATCTTCTGGTCTTCCTCGGCCAGATTGGCCAGCGGCAGACGGTGAA
>JBIJBO010000212.1:0-5228 GCA_044345215.1 Prosthecobacter sp.
CGTGTCTGCAGGAAGATCTTGCCGTCCTCAATGCCGCGGAAGGTGGCTTCGACCGTCCGGCCCTGCTGATCACGCCAGGTGCGGAACTGGGCGTTGCCATCGGGGGCGGTGGACTCCTGGGCGGTGGCCGTCTGCAGCAGCAGGGCGCACTTCAGGATCAGCAAAGGCATCAGGTGTTTCATGGCGTCAAAGAATGTCTGCGCCTGAAACGAACCAACCTGCCGGGGGTTGCTGCTTTTTTTCACGGAACCCCATCAGCCTGCCAGTCGACTGTCCAAGAGCAGTTTGACGACCAGGACAAGAACAACGGCAAGAAAGACCCTGCGAACGAAGGGCGCCCCATGGCGGATGACCAGCCCGGAGCCCAGGCGGGCACCCAGCAACTGACCGGCGATCATGACCGCCGCCACATCGTAGCGAATGCGCAGGGCAAGGGTGAAAACCAGCAGCGAGGCGAGGTTGCTGGCCAGATTGACCACCTTGGTGTAGGCCGTGGCACGCGTCAGTTCGAGGCCAAGGAGCGACAGGCAGGCAATCGTCCAGAATGAGCCGGTGCCGGGACCAAAAAAACCGTCGTAGAAGCCGATGGCACTGCCGCCAAGCAGGGCAAAGGTCCGCGGACCAAGGCGGGCACGCACCGGGCGATGCCCCAGGCGCGGACTGAACAGCGTGTAGGCGGCGACGACCAGCAGGAGCCAGGGCACGACCCGGGCGAGCCATTCGTTGCTGACGCGGGTCACCGTCCAGGTGCCAAAAAGGGAGGCGATGAAGGTCACGGCAACGGCCAGGCGCAGGTTGCGCCAGTGCACCAGGCCGGCGCGATGGTAACGCAGGACGGCGATCAGCGTTCCCCAGGTGCTCTGCATCTTGTTGGTCCCGAGGGCCAGCTGCGGCGGCAGGCCGGCCCAGAGCAGTGCCGGCACGGAGATCAGGCCACCGCCACCGGCGATGGCGTCGATGAAGCCCGCCGACAAACCGGCAAGAAACAGCATGACTGCCGTGAACCCGGTCATCGTTGGGGAGCGGACGGACGCAGCACAAGCACACGTGGCGAGCACGGCGATGCCGGGCGGTAAAAGCGCGTGGGTTCCATGATCGGATCGGAAGCGGCCGCAGGCCGCGGCCCGGCCAACGGCGTTTTGCTAGTGGATCAGCGACGCCTTGTCAATTCCGAGGCACGTCGAGCCGGCTCGCATTCCTCTTGCACCCCCGGCCGGCGACCGCTTGACTGGAAGGATGGCCCCTGAAAGCGATCTGGAACGTCTCAGCCTCACCCAACTGCGCCAGGTCTCCGGTTCGAATCCCGTGCCCTGTCGCGTGCACGCGCAGGTGGACCAGTGCGTGGAAAAGCAAACCGCGCAGGGAGCCCCGTACTATGAGCTGCGCCTGGCCGACGCCGGCGCCTCGCAAACCTGGCGGGTGTTTGATGGCAATCCGGTTTTTGCCGAAGTGCGCCAGTTGCAAAGGGGACACTTCATTGAAATCACCGCCCAGTGGGTGGCCGCCGGGAAGTACGGCCCGGAGCCTCGACATCCCCGGCTCCGGCTGCTCACCGATGCCGAGAAGCAGGAACTCCTCGGTGGCGACCCCGAGCTGGCTGCCCGCCAGCGCGAGGATTACGCGGCCATTGAAACCATGACGGGTGCCCTCGCGGACCCGCGCCTGCGCGGCCTCTGTCGGCTGTTTCTGGAAAAATACGGCGCGCGCTTCCGGCGCAGCGGTGCCGCGCGTGAAAACCACCACGCCCGCCGCGGCGGCCTCGTCGAGCACGTGGCGCAGATGATGCGCAGCGCGGAGGCCATCGCCGGCGTCTACCCGCAGCTCAACCGCGACCTCCTGATTGCCGGCGTGCTGTTCCATGACTGCGGCAAGCTGTGGGAGAACAGCTACCCCGAGGTCGGCTTCGCGATGCCCTACCAGTTGCACGGAGAGCTGGTCGGCCACATCCCGCTCGGCATGGAACTGGTGAACAAACTCTGGCGCGAACTGCTGGAGCTGCCCGAGGCGGCCGAATGGGCCGTGCTCGAACCCGCCTCCGACCTCGTGCGCCTGCACCTGCTCCACCTGGTCGCCTCCCACCACGGTGAGCTCGAGTATGGTTCCCCTGTGCTCCCCAAGACTCCGGAGGCGGTGGCCCTGCACTACGTCGACAACCTGGATGCGAAACTGGAAATGCTGCGGCGCGGCTACGAGTCGAGCCAGCAGCTCGCGCCGGGCATCTTTGAGCGCTTTCGCCCGTGGGCGACGCATGTGGTCGAACCGCTGGCGGCAGTGCCGTCTGCCCCGGCGGTGCACCCCTGATCAGGGCTGCACGCGCTCGAGACGGACGTCGCCACCCAGGAAGGGTGAGGTCTTGACCGTGGTCGGCGGAATCAGGGTTGGCAGCTGCTGGAGGATGAACCACCCGTAGCCGGTCAATTGCCCGGCGGCGTCCGGCACCAGCAGACCTTGATAGGCCACACCGCGTTTCATGACCGCAGGCGGCGTCACGGGCGAGGGATCTTCCAGGGCAAACTTGCCGCTGAACAGACCGGTCGGGTTGGCCACACTGAAGGTCGTGCCGGCCGGATTGTCGAGCTTGGCGGGCGGCAGCAGCTTGCCGGTGGCCGTCACCCCCAGACGGATGTCCGGATTGCGGACGGCAGGCAGGCCCGCCTCGCGAAAACGCAGGTCCACTGAACCGGCAGCATCCACGCCGAGCAGCCGGGTCGTCGGCGCGTAGAAGCCGCCTTGGACCTCGACATCGACCGGCCCAAAACCGTCGGCATAGAGCCGCGGCTTGGAAAGGGCGGGACGCAGCCAGCTGAGAAACCCTGTGGTGCGGTTGTCGGCGGGCACCTCCGGATCCTCACCGACCTGGGTCATCAGGGTGCCATGGATCGAGCCGGGCGCGACCTTCTCATAAAGCACCTGGTGCACGGCCAGAGATCCGTTCGCACCGATCACCGAGGAACCGGTCCACTTAACCCCATCGGCGGCGACACCGGTGTATTGGGCCACCCCGGTGGGCAGCAGGCGGACGCTGGCGTAGCCGTGCCCCCGTGGCACGCCGGGAAGGGTGTCCGGCATGCTCAAGGCCACATTGTGCAGGCCGGCCAGGGCGTCGGCGGGACGGTCGCCCCCCCAGGCATTGCGCCAGCCGGTGAAGGCCTGGCTGACAAAGCCCACAGTGAGCTGGCCAAAGAATCCGGGATTGTTGGTGAGGACCAGGCTGAGGGCGATCGGCTCCTGCGGAGCACTGGCGGTGCCGCGCGGGATGAGCAGGCCATCCACCCGTGGTGCCACCGCCTCGTTGAGGTCGATGTCAAGATGACCGGCAAACCGGTGAACGGCGGCGCCGAGCGTCAACTGCCCGGAAATCGCGCCCGTAGGAGCGACGGTGAAGTCGACCCGGCCGCCAAGGTTGCCGTTCAGACTGACATGGCGGTCGAGCCGTGCGGTGTATTGACCGGCCAGACCGTCAGGGGCCGGTGCCACGGAAAGCAGGACACGGACGGTATGCGCACCCGCGTTGTTGGCGGCGGTCAGGCTGACGACATAGGGCTGCCCGTTTTTGTCGGGCGCCTGCGGCCGGCCGCGGATGATGCCGCGAACCGGGTCGAGGGTGAGGCCGGGCGGCAGGCCTTTGGAGCTCCATTTCATCGGCGTCCTCTGCACCTCGGGATCGACCGGCACCTGATAACCAAAATCACCACCGTAGGAACCGCCGACGAGGGTTTCGGGCAGCGCGGCATTTTCCGCGAGGGCAATGATCGGCGCGCTGTCGACGACCCTGAGGAAGAAGGGCCCGGCATCGAGAAACTTGTCACCGGCCTCAGTGGCTGCCACCGGATGTCGCACCATGCAGTAGTAGACGCCCGAGTCCTGCAGTTCGACGTTGGTGAGCGTCAGGTTGCTGTCGTAGCGGTTGCTGCTGCGGCCGGAGGGCAGACCGCCCGAGGCCTTGCGCCATTCGAAACTCAGACCATTGCCACCGGCCATGGCCTGCAGCACGGCCTTGCCGTTGCGGGGCACGACCACCGTGCGCGCCACCGTGTCAACGACCACCAGTTGCGAGGCCTGACCCCGGATATTGCGGCTGACCAGGTTGCTCGCCATCAGTCGGTACTCACCGCCATCGCTCACCTTGGCGGAGCGGATCAAGTGGAAGGCCTGATTGGCGCCAGCGATGCGCTTGCCATTGAGCTGCCATTCGAGCGTGAGCGGGGCGCTGCCGGAAACGGTCGCCTCAAACGGACCCGCCATGGCACCAACTTCGACCATGCGATGCAGCGGCGTGCCGGTGATGCTCGGCGCGGTGTCGTCGTCCAGAATCGTGAGCACATGCCGGAAGGGGGCCGTCCCGAGGGCCGGCCCCTGGGGGAACCCGAGGTCGAGCACGACCGTTTCACCGCCATTCTCGGTGATCGTGTCCTGACGCGGCCGGATGCTGAAGGTCTTGGTGGTTTCACCCACGGCAAACACCAAAGGCGAGACGGCGGGCGTGATTTCGTAGTCACCGAGAACACCGGTCGTGGCACTGCCACCCACGCTGAACGGCACGATCACCGGCTCACTCTGCGGCGCGGACATTTGCACGGTCACCAGCGTGGGTGTGGTGGCCGATTCAGGCGTCTCGCTGCTGTCGACGGCGAAGCGCACACGTCCCAGGCTGGCGGCTCCGGGATCGAGGATCGTCACCGTGGCCAGGGCCTCCTCGCCGAGCGAAACGCCTCCGGTCACACCGCCGAGCTGGACGGTGAAATTTTCCTGGGCCTCCGCCACGGCATCCTCCTGCACCTGCACGGTGATCGATTTGGCGTTGGTGTCGCCGTCCGCCCATTCGAGGGTGCCGCGGGTCGCCACATAATCCGCCTCGCCGGCTGTGCCCGGGAGAACCGCGTAATTGACCGCGGCCGGCCCCAGACTGCCGCCCACGCGCCGCACCTGAATCGACACTCCCCCGCCCTCGTTCGCCTGGTGACTGGTTGCGGCAAATTCCACCACGCCGCCAAGGCCCAACTGCCCGCTGAACAACCGTCGCACCGCTGCGGAGCCCGAGGCCTCGGACGCAATCAGCAGCCGCCCATCCGGCTGCATCACAGCCTGCCGGCAGAGGGAGATCTGCGCGGCGTCAAAGCCCGAATCCACCGCGCCACCCGGCAGCAGCCGCGCCAGATTCGGCCGACTGACACCGCCGATCTGGCTGAACTGCCCGGACACCACGATGCGGCCATCGGCCTGAACGA
>JBIJBO010000142.1:0-9762 GCA_044345215.1 Prosthecobacter sp.
CGCCTTGGCATCGCGCAGCACCGGCACCAGGCTGCGTCCATCAAGGTGAACCGCCGGCGCTTTCACCCCGGTCAACTCGGCCAGGGTCGGCAGCCAATCGCAGGCATGGGCTGTTTGCCTGCGCACCGCGTTCTCCGGCAGGCTGCCCGGCCAGGCGATGATGGCCGGCAAGCGGATGCCGCCTTCCAGCAGGCTGAACTTGGCACCGCGATACGGACCACTGCTGCCACCACCGAAATGGGCGCGTTCCTCGGTGGAATGACCGTTGTCGCTCTGGAACACAACAATCGTCCGTTCGCGCAAACCAAGCTCGTCGATTTTGGCAAAGACCCGGCCAAGTCGCTCGTCCTGGGCCGCAAGGAAGGCCGCGTATTGCCGGCGAGGCTCCGGCAGATCCTTGAAGTGCTCGAGCCACTTGGCATCGCCCTGGTAGGGGTAGTGCGGCGAATTGAGCGCGTAATAGATGAAGAACGGCCGCTCGCGATGGGTCTCCATGAAGCGGGCCGCCTCCTCGGCCATCAAGTCGGGAAAGTAGCGCCCCTCGGCATGGACTTCGAGCCCGTTGCGCCAGAGGTCGTGACGGTTCGGACCACTCCAGTAGAAGAAGTGCGAGTAGTTGTCGATGCAGCCACCCATGTGCCCGAAGCTCTGGTCAAAGCCCTGAGCCAGCGGCGAGGTCTCCGGTGTGTAGCCGACATGCCACTTGCCGATGTGGGCGGTGGCATAGCCGGCCGTGCGGAACATCTCAGCCAGGGTCACTTCCTCCGGCGGCAGGGCGCCGGGGGCACCGGGCTGCGAGGCGCAGTTGTTGGGCACCCCGGCGCGCGCCGGCCAGCGGCCCGTCAGCAGGCCCGCCCGCGAAGGCGAGCAGACCGGAGCGGCCGAGTAAAAGCGTGTGAACCGCACGCCGCGCTTGGCCAGTGCATCGGTGTGCGGGGTGTGCAGATCGGTGGCACCATAACTGCCGAGATCGACCGAACCCTGGTCGTCGGCGAGGATGACCAACACGTTGGGCGGGCGGTCGTTGGCGAACGCTGACAGGGCAAGGAAGAGAACCAGCAGGCTTTGCATGCCAACACCAGAGGCAGACCGAAACGACTGGCAAGCGAGGATGCGCTTGCACCTGGCTCCGCCCGCTGGCAGGAAAGCGGCGTGAACCGCCGCGCCTGCCTCGCTTCCCTGCCCGCCGTGCTGCTCACCGGCTGCGGCAGCCCTCACTGCCGCGCACCGGGGGTGCCTCGCGACATTCGGCGCCGGGCCCAGCGCGCAGGCTTGGTCGAGGTGCGTGACCTGGCGCCCGATGTCTCCATCGACCTGCGCTACAGGACCGCCGCCAACGTCACGGGTCGCCCCCTCTACCCCAGCGATATGCCCTGCCTCCTGCGACGCTCCACGGCCGAGCGACTCGCGGCGGCCCAGGCGCGGCTGCGCACACAGGGTTACGGACTGCGCATCTGGGATGGCTGGCGTCCCCCGGAAGCCCACCAGCGCCTGCATGACCATGGCCAAAGCACGGGCCTTTTCCTGAATCCCGACAGCGGCTGGTCACGCCACTGCGGCGGCATTTCAGTGGATGCCACCCTGATCGATAGCAAGGGCCGGGAGCAGGCCATGCCGACCTACTTCGACGAAAACCTCGCCGCCGCCGCCAGCGACACCCGCCACCCCAGCCCCACGGTGCGAAGCAACCTGCGCCGGCTCCACGAGGCGATGGAGGAAGCCGGCCTCAAACCCCTGCCCGGCGAATGGTGGCACTTCGACGACCTGGAGTTTTTGTATACCTCCATCCCCGTCATCCGTGCCCGGGATCTGGCGATTGTGCTGCCCGAGTGACGGGCGTGGCATGGCAGCGGCAGGCCCGCTCACCGCAGATCCAGCAAATCCCCTCCTTCACCGCGGTGGCAGTCGTGCGGCGCAAGTCGCCGGCAGTTCCAGCTGCTTGCGGCGGGCACTGCTACCGCGCACCAGGCGAACCTCCGCCTTTCGGCAGCCCAGCTCCCCGGCGAAAAACCGCACGAGCTCCTCATTGGCGCGCCCCTCCTGCGGTGGCGCCTGCAGGCGCACAAGCAGCAGAGGCCGGTTCTGTTCATCGAAGCCCCAGCCTGCGAACTCGCTGCGACGCGCGTTCGGTGTCACTTGCACGACCAGGGTCAGGGCACTCATCCGCGGGCTTTCAGAATACCGGCGGCAATCGCCTCGGCAATGGCTTGACGATGCGACGGCGAGGCCAGGCGCTCCGCGTCGCCGCGATGGCTCATGTAGCCCGCCTCCATCACGACCGCCGGCGTGACGGTCTCGCGCAGCACCTTCAGGTTGCCGCGCAGCAGACCGCGACTGCTCGTCGTTTTCAGATGCGAGCGGAGGATCGAGGTCCCGAGCACTTTGCCGCGCGAACTCAGACAAAAAACCTCCAGGCCGCGGCGTTTGAGGATCGACTCCACCCGCAGGGCCACGTCCAGGCAAAGGCGTTTCTCCGCCTTTCCATAACAGACGGCCCCGCCATCCCGGCCCCCGTGCCCGGGATCCAGGACCGCCGTGCGAAAGGCCAGCGCCTGCGCGGTCGAACCACCGAGCAGCCGGAGCAGCACCCCAAGACCAAGCAACCCTTGCCTCATGGCCGACATCCTGCCGAATTCCCCGGCCCTCGACCAGCGGGAAAAGCGGCTGCGCCGGGCTGGCTCCAGCTGCAAGCCGAGCCCACGGCAGACATGAGGGGAGACGACTCAAACACGATCGTCGCTGCGCCGGCGTGCAGATCTTACAGACGGGGCTGCGCCGGCCAGGACAGGTAGCCGCGGTGCAGGTGCTGGATGTTTTCAAAGCCGAGTTGCTTGAGTTGCACCACCGCCTTGCGACTGCGGTAGCCGCCCGCGCAGTACACCAAAACGGGCCGTCTCCGGTCGAGCGCGGCCACCTTGTGATCAAAATCCGGATCCCCCAGCGAGACATTCAAGGCCTTGGGCAACGCTCCCCCGGCGAACTCACCGGCGGAGCGCACATCGAGCACCTGCGTCTCCGGATGTGCCCGCAGCCAGGCCAGCGCCTGTTCGGTCTTCAGATTGGCACAGACCCGCCCTGGCGGCGCCTGGAACAACTGCCGGTCCCAGTGGCCTTCAAAGAGATACCAGCCGGCCACGACAGCCACGAGAAGCACAAGGGGCAGGATCATGGTAAAACCTTGAAACCTGAAACTTGGCACTTGGAACCCGGGTTTCCCGTCACGCGCCGCCGAGTTTCTTGACCTGCTGCGACAGACGCTTGAGCAGGTTGCTGCAGACCTTGTCGCAGAGGTCGGTGATGCTCGGATCGGCAATGAAGCAGATGACGCTCAGACCCTTGCGGCGACGCCCGACCATGCCGGCCTCGACGAGGGTCTGAACATGACGCGAGACGTTCGCCTGAGTAAGACCAGTCGCCTCGACCAGCTCGCCGATGTTGAGTTCGCCGCCCTCCTCAAGCGCGCGCAGGATTTTCAGGCGACTCGGCTCGGCGAGGGTGCGAAACCAGGAGGCGATCAGGGTCAACGCCTCGTCGGTGACGGGCGGCAGCTTCTTGGCAGAACGGACGGCGGGCATGTCAAAATACGGAATTGGTAGAAATAGATGCGCATAGACTCATTAAGTCAAGCAGAGTCGACAGCTTTTGCGGGTGGCAGACGCGCTCGTTCAGGCGCAGTCTTCAACTGCGGACACGGCGATGAAATGACCGCCCGACAGCGGCGTTTCGGCAAGATGCACCGTCTCTTCGCCGCACTGGTCCTGGCGCTTCTGGGTCCCGCCCTGCCCACTCTCGCCGCGCAACGCAGTCTGGTCACCGACGAGCCAGTTTTTGCCAAGGGCAAACCGGAGGGCGCCTCGGACTACGTGGCGAAAACCGAACCCGGCGACGGCCGGCATCTGGCGCTGAGCCTGCACAAGCTCCAGCAGGGCATGGATCGCCCCTACCTAATCTGGGCCATCGGTTCCAGCTACACCAACATGCTCGGCAACGGCGAGTTCTGGCAGCGCGAACTGCCGAAGCTCTTCCCGAAGACGACACGGGTCGAGTATCGCAAGATGGTCGGCAACTCCTGCCCCTGGCAGTATCTGCGCGGCTGGGCCCGTCACCTCGTCATCCCCGACCAGCCGGACCTGGTCATCACCTACACGATCGGCGACCCCGCCGACCTCGAAAAACTCATCCTCGAACTGCGCCGCCACACCACCGCCGACATCCTCGTGCCCAGCATTCACTGGCGCGAGCGCGACCTCCCCCTCTGGGGCAAGTCCGAGAACGCGGCGGATCAGGACGTCGCCGCCGTGCGCGAGGTCTGCCGCAAGCACGGCGTGGAATTTGTCGAGAACCGCCGCGACTGGGCTGACTACCTCAGCGCCAACCAACTCCCCGTCACTGCGCTGCTCAAGGACGCCGTGCACCAGAGTGACTACGGCGCGCACCTCATCAACAGCAACATGCTGGCCCACTTTCGCGTGCCGGAGAGTGTCAGTGACGCCCCCACCGACCGCGAACAGGTCATCCAGCCTGAACGCCAGGCCGACGGCTCCTTCACCGCCACCTTCACCGGCAACCGCATCGACCTCGCGGGCACCTTGTCGCCCGACGGCGGAACCTACCGCGTGCTCATCGACGACCAACCGGCGCTGGAAACCGACGCCTGGCTCATGAGCTATGTCCAGCCGGATCCCAAGAACGCCAAGGAAGGCAAGGGCGCCAACCCGCGCGACCAGTCGCCCCACGGCATCACACTCGGCCGCAACATCGTCCCGCAGTCCTGGACCCTGGTGATGACCAGCGACCAGGGCGATTACCAACTCACCGGCAGCGTCACCGGCGCGGACGGCGTCGGCAACGCCTTCCAGCCCTTCACCAGCACGAGCGGCCAGATCCTCATCGAACCGGACCTCTGGCGCCGCGCCGAGCGCAACCGCACCGGCGACCGCTTCACCTTTGAGGTCAAACCCGCCGTGGCGGAGACGGTGTCCTTCGCGGGCGGGGCGGGAACAACCTTCACGGTCCGTCTCGCCCAGCAACTCGCCAACCGCCAACACACCCTGCGTCTCGTTCCCGTCGCGTGCGGCCCGGCCAGCATCACGGAATGGCGTGTGTTCCGGCCGCCGTTGGACCGCTGAGGGACCGACACCCGCACAGGCCATCGAGGCCCCGCCCAGACGGGATCAACTCGCAGAAGCCTCCCGCGAAATGGCACTTGCCCTTATTCTTTTATATGCTTATGTAGTCATGCAGTAAAACAAAACCATGACCCTCGAAAACACCATCCGCGCCCTCGCCGGAACGATGATCCTCACCAGCCTGACCCTGGCCCATTACGTCAGCCCCAACTGGCTCTGGCTCACCGCCTTTGTCGGCGCCAACCTGCTGCAGTCCGCCTTCACCGGCTTTTGCCCGGCGGAAATCCTCCTCCGGAAACTCGGGGTCGGCAAGGGCGGCGGCTCCTGCTGCGGTTAAGATCCGCGCACAAGCTCCCCTTGCCTTTCCCGCCCCCATCCCTGCAGACTGTCGCCATGAAACCGTTGCTGCTCCCGCTTCTGCTGCTCGCCGCCTGCGGACGGCATGAGACTCCGCCCTCCGCTGCCCCCGCCCTGCCGACCGCGACCGTGCACACCCTGCCCGCCGGCTACGAAAACCACGCCGCCACCGAGGAAGTGGTCGGCACGGTGCGCTCGAAACAGCGTGCCGTGGTGGAAGCCAAGGTCAGCGGCCGCGTCCTCGAATACACCGCCACCCCGGGTGCCGTGGTGCAGCGCGGCGAACTGCTCGCCCGGCTCGAGGTCCAGGAAATCCAGGCCAAGGTCGACCAGGCCCGCGCCCTTCTCGACCAGGCGCGGCGCGAATACGACCGGCAAAAACAGCTCATCACCAGCAACGCCACCACCCGCCAGGAATACGAGACGGCCGAGGCGCGCGTCAAGATCACCACCGCTGGCCTCACCGAGGCGGAAACGATGCTGGGTTACGCCAGCGTCACCGCGCCCTTCGACGGCGTGGTCACACGCAAGCTGGCCGACGTCGGCGACCTCGCCATGCCGGGCAAGCCGCTGCTTGAAATCGAGGCGCCCGGCTCGCTGCGCTTCGAGGCCGACCTGCCCGAGGCCATCCTCGACCGCGTGCAGCTCGGAGCGAAGCTGCCGGTGCGCCTGAACCAGATCGTCGTTGGCACCGTCAGCGAGATCTCACCGATCGCCGACCCGGTAAGCCGCACCTTCCGGGTCAAGCTCGACCTGCCGCCCGTCGATGGCCTGCGCACCGGCCAGTTCGGCCGCGTCTCGGTGCCGGTGGCGGAAACACGCCTGCTGCTGGTGCCGCGCGAGGCCGTGCTCAAGCGCGGCCAGATGGAAATCGTCTTCGTCGTCAGGGACGGCCGCGCCTCCCTGCGCCTGGTGAAAACCGGCAAGGCACTCGACGGCCGCGTCGAAGTCCTGTCCGGCCTGGAGGAGGGCGACTCCGTCGTTGTCCGTGACACCGACCGCCTGATCGACGGCCAACCCGTGACCGTGCAGCCATGAGCGAACCCTCCCACGCCGCCTCCCTCGGCATCGCCGGCCGCATCGCCGCGACCTTCATCGACTCGAAACTGACGCCGCTCATCGTCATCGCCTCGGTCCTTCTCGGCGCCGCGGCCGTGGTGATGCTGCCGCGCGAGGAGGAGCCGCAGATCAAGGTGCCGATGATCGATGTCATGGTCGCCATGCCCGGCTCGACCGCCAAGGAAATCGAGGAGCGCGCCACCCGGCCCATGGAAAAGCTGCTCTGGGAGGTGCCGGGCGTGGAATACCTCTACAGCACCTCGCGCGACAGCGAGAGCCTGGTCATCGTGCGCTTCAAGGTCGGCGAGGACCCCGAGCGCAGCCTGGTCAAGGTCAGTGAAAAACTGCGCGCCAACTTCGACCGCATCCCGATGGGCGTCAGCGCGCCGATCCTCAAGCCGAAGAGCATCGATGACGTACCCATCCTCGCCCTCACCTTCCACAGCCGGCGATACGATCACCTGACCCTGCGACGCCTGGCCGCCCAGGTCGAGGAATCCCTCAAGCAGGTGCCGCAGGTGGCGGAGACCACCCTGCTCGGCGGCTCGCGCCGCGCCGTGCGCGTGCTGCTCGACCCCGTCAAGCTGGCCAGCCGCAACCTCAGCCCGGCCGGCCTGGTGCCGATGCTGCAACAGGCGAACCGCCAGTTCCGCGCCGGCGGCCTGACCACCGGCAACGCCGAGGTCCTCGTCGAAACCGGTGCCTTCCTGCGCACCGCCGAGGAGGTCGGCAGCGTCGTCGTCGGTGTCTTCAGCGGCCGTCCCGTCTACCTGCGCGAGGTCGCCGAGATCGTCGATGGCGGCGAGGAACCGTCCAACTACGTCTTTTTCGGCAAGGGCGTAGGCGCGCTTGCCAAAGCGCGGGAGGCAAACCCGGCCAACACACCGGCCTCTTCCGAAACCTCTCCCACCGGCGACGAACCCGCCGTCACCCTCAGTCTTGCCAAACGCCCCGGCGCCAACGCCATCGCCGTCGCCGAGGACGTGCTGCGCAAGGTCGAGACGCTCAAGGGCAGCCTGATTCCCGCCGACGTCGAGGTCAATGTCACCCGTCACTACGGCGAGACGGCGGCGGAGAAATCCGACGAACTGCTGCTGCACATGGGCATCGCCGTGTTCAGCGTCGCCCTCCTGATTTGGCTGACCCTCGGCTGGCGCGAAAGCGGCATCGTCGCCGTCGCCATCCCGGCCACGCTGGCCCTCACCCTGCTGGTCTTCTACCTCTACGGCTTCACCCTCAACCGCATCACGCTGTTCGCCCTCATCTTCAGCATCGGCATCCTCGTCGATGACGCGATCGTGGTCGTCGAAAACATCGTCCGCCACTTCCATCTGCCGCACAACAGGGGCCGCAACTGGAGCGCCATCGCCGTCGAGGCCGTGGGCGAGGTCGGCAACCCGACCATCCTCGCCACGTTTGCGGTCATCGCCGCGGTCCTGCCCATGGCCTTCGTCGGCGGCCTCATGGGCCCCTACATGCGCCCCATCCCCATCGGCGCCAGTGCCGCGATGTTCTGGTCGCTGCTCATCGCTTTTGTGGTCACGCCATGGGCGTCGATTCGCGTGCTGGGGTGGTTTCGTCGGACGGATCGGACGGATCCGAGCGATTCCAAGCCCCAGGCCCACCATGCCAGCGACCATCCCGAAGACTTCTTCACCCGGCTCTACCGCCGGGTCATGGGACCGCTGCTCCATCACACCGGCTGGCGCTGGTTCTTCCTGCTCGGCATCACCGCCCTGCTGCTCGGCAGCATGGTCACGGTCGGCCTCGGCTGGGTGAAGGTGAAGATGCTGCCCTTCGACAACAAGTCGGAGTTCCAGGTCATCCTCAACATGCCCGAGGGCTCCTCCCTGGAAAAGACGGCCGCGGTCGCCCGCGAGATGGCCGCGGTCATTCGCACGGAACCGGAGGTCACCGACTACCAGATCTACGCCGGGGTCGCCTCGCCCTACAACTTCAACGGCCTGGTCCGCCACTACTTCATGCGCCGCGGCGCCAATGTCGCCGACCTGCAGATCAACCTGGTCCCCAAGCACGCGCGCACCGCCCAGAGCCATGACATCGCCAAGCGCGTGCGCCCGGCCGTCGCCGCCATCGCCGCCCGCCACGGCGCCCGTGTCGCCATTGCGGAGGTGCCGCCCGGCCCGCCGGTGCTGCAAACCCTGGTCGCCGAGATCTACGGACCCGATGACGCCGCCCGCCTCAAGCTCGCCGAGGCGGTGCGCGACCTCTTCAAGGCCACCCCGGGCGTGGTCGACGTCGACTGGTATGTCGAGGCCGACCAAAAGAAGGCGCGCTTCGTCATCGACAAGGAAAAGGCCGCCCTGCACGGCATCAGCGCGGCGACCCTTTCGCAGACGCTGAAGATCGCCGTCGACGGCGAAAGCGTCGACCTGCTGCACCAGCCCGAGGAAAAGGAGGACGTGCCGATCCGCCTGGAGTTGCCGCGCGCCGCCAAGACCGCGCCCGAGGAACTGCTGGCCCTGCGCGTGCGCTCCGGCGATGCCAACGTCCTGCCGGAACCCGGCGCCAACGGGTCGCCGCTCGTGCCGCTGCGCGAACTCGTGAAGGTCGAGCACGTCACCGTCGAAAAGAGCCGCTACCACAAGAACCTCATGCCGGTCACCTACGTCATCGGCGATGTCGCCGGCGTGGTCGAAAGCCCGGTCTATGCCATCTTCCAGATGAACGAGGCGCTGAAGAAGCTCGACACCCGCGCCTTCGGTGGCAGCGGAGCGGAATTGAAAATCCACAACGCCTCCATGCCCTTCAGCGACGCCGAACCGTCGATGAAATGGGACGGCGAATGGCACATCACGATCGAGGTCTTCCGCGACCTCGGCGCGGCCTTTGGCGCCTGCCTCATCCTCATCTACGTGCTCATGGTCGGCTGGTTCCGCAGCTTCCTGACCCCGGTCATCGTCATGGTCGCCATCCCCTTCTCCCTGGTCGGCATCCTGCCCGCGCACGGCCTGATGGACGCCTTCTTCAGCGCCACCAGCATGATCGGCTTCATGGCCGGCGGCGGCATCGTCGTGCGCAACTCGATCATCCTCGTCGACTTCATTGAGCTGCGCCTGCGCGAGGGCATGCCGCTCGATGAGGCGGTGATCGATGCCGGTGCGGTGCGCTTCCGGCCCATGCTTCTCACCGCCATGGCGGTGGTCGTCGGCGCTGCGGTCATCCTCGCCGATCCCATCTTCCAGGGCCTCGCCAT
>JBIJBO010000268.1:0-2901 GCA_044345215.1 Prosthecobacter sp.
GCCGGCTTCCTCGGCTTCCAGGCCGACCTGGTCTGGTGCCCTCCCACCCTGCCCGTCTTCGCCCTCGCCTGCGGGAGCCTCACCGCGCGGGTGTTCGGAGCCAGGGCGGAGAGCCCGGAGCCGAAAACGCAGAGCCAGGCGCCGGGAGCCGCAGCGGCGGACCCATCCGACGGATCGGACAGATCCGTCGGATCCGTCTGATCAGCTCTCCGCTGCGTAACATGGAACATGGAGCCAAGAGCGGAGAGGCCGCCCCAATCCACTCTCCACTCTCCACTCTCCACTCTCCACTCTCCACTCTCCACTCTCCCGCCCCCCGCTTCGCGCTTGCGACACCGCCCGGCTGGCCTTAGGGTAATCGTTTCCCCTGCCGCCCCCTACTCATGCGTTTCCGCAACCTCACCCGCCGCCTCGACATTGGGGCGAACAGTTACCTGCTTGAATCCGGAGGGCACCGGATCGTGCTGGACGCGGGCATGGACCCCAAGGAAACCGGTTACCAGGCCGTGCCCGACCTTGGCCCGCTGCCGCACCGCGCCGCCAGCGCCATCCTGCTCAGCCACGCCCACCACGACCACATCGGCTCATTGCCGGTCGTCCAGCGCGCCCAGCCCGACACCGACGTCTTCATGACCGAGCCCACCGGCGAGGTCGGCAGCGCGATGCTGCACAATTCGGTCAATGTCATGACCTCGCAGCGCGAGGAGAAGGCAATCCGCGAGTACCCTCTCTTCACGCACCGCGAGCTCGATGAAAACCGCGCGCGCTACGTTTACCGTGACCTCGTCCGGCCCTTTGAGGTCAGGGACACCGGCCTCACCGCCAGCTTCCACGACGCCGGCCACATCATCGGCTCGGCCGGCATCCTCCTGCGCGAGGGCGGCAACTCGCTGTTCTACACCGGCGATGTCAATTTCGAGCCGCAGACGATTGCCCGCGCCGCCGATTTCCCAACCGAGGGCATCGACGTGCTCATCGTCGAGACCACGCGCGGCAACTACGAGCGCCCGGCCGACTACTCACGCAAGGCCGAGAAGGAACGCCTCGCCCGGGTGATCCGCGAGACCCACGAGGCCAACGGCTCCGTGCTCATCCCGGTCTTCGCCCTCGGCAAGACTCAGGAGGTCATGCTCATGATGCATGAACTCCACGAGGAGGGCCTCATCCCCGAGATGCCCCTGCACATCGGCGGCCTCGGCACCAAGATCACCGTTTTGTACGATCACTACAGTGACCGCACCCGCCGCAACTACGCCGGCTTCCGCCTGCTCGACGACGTGAAAATGCTCGTGCCGCCGCGCCGCAAGAAGGGCCCGGCCCGCCGTCACATCGAGTATGAGCCGCGCGCCATCTACGCCCTCTCCAGCGGCATGATGAGCGAGGGCACCACCTCGAACCAGTTCGCCGCCCGCTTCATCGACAACCCGCGCAACACGGTCGCCTTCGTCGGCTACACCGACGTCGAGACGCCCGGCTACCGCCTGCGCCACGCCAAGCCCGGCGACAAAATCCAGCTCGCCCCCAACCTGCCCGCCGTGCCGGTGCACGCACGCATCGAGTCTTTCGACCTCAGCGCCCATGCCTCGCGCGAGGCCATCGCCGAGTACGTCGAGAAGGTGCGCCCGAAAAAGCTGCTCATGGTCCACGGCGAACCCCAGGCCCAGGCCTGGTTCAGCGCCCGCTTCACCGAAACCCTCGGCAACGACACCCAGGTCATCCGCCCCGAACCGCACGCTCCCATCGACCTCTGGTGAATCGGGACGGGACGCGCGGCGCCGCGTCCGACTGCCCGTAAGAGCGTTCGCCAGCACGCCGGGCTGTAGCGCGGGTCAGCGACCCGCGGGAACCACGCGGTCACTGCCCGCGTCTCCAGAAGGCAGCGACCGCGAGCTTGGCTTCGGGAAGCCGCGATCCTCAAGCCCTTCGGGCGACTCCCCCTTGCGTACTCCCCTCAGCCGGGCAGCATGTCCGACCCCGCCATGAGCCAGAAACCCACCGACATCCGCGTCACCGCCGCCCAGGTCCACTTCCTGCCCGTCACCATGCGTGTGCCGCTGAAGTTCGGCCCGGAAACCGTCACCAACGCCGTCTGCCTGCGCGTCCGTGTCGAGGTCACCGACCGCCGTGGCAACCGCGCCGACGGCTGGGGCGAAACCCCTCTCAGCGTCTCCTGGGTCTGGCCGAGCACGCTCGGCGTCGCTGAACGCTGCCAGCGCATGGAGCAGTTCTCCGTACGGCTCGCCCAGCGCCTCGTCGCCAGCGGTTTCGAAGGTCACCCAATGGAGATCGGCCACGACTTCATCCACGGACCCCTCGCTGAAACCCTCGCCGCCGCCAACGCGGAGGCCGGCGGCCCGGCCATGCCCTACCTCGGCTCACTCGTCGCCTTCAGCGCCTTCGACATCGCCGTGCACGACGCCTACGGCCGCCTGCTCAACCGCGACACCTACTCGATCTACACCGGCGAGTTCATGAACCGCGACCTCGCCGCCTTCCTCGAGCCCGACAGCGCCGGCATCGACTTTGCCGGTCGCTACCCGGCGGATTACCTGATTGCCGACGCCCCCAAGCGCCTGCCGGTCTGGCACCTGGTCGGTGGAGTCGACGCCCTGGAAGCCGCCGACCTCACCGGCAGCGAGCCGAACGACGGCCACCCCATCCTGCTGGCCGACTGGATTCGCCAGGACGGCCTGACCTGCCTGAAGGTCAAGCTGCGCGGCAACGACGCCGCCTGGGATTACGAGCGCCTGCGTCGCGTTGCCCGCATCGGCCTGCCGCTCGGCGTGCGCTGGCTGAGCAGCGACTTCAACTGCACCGTTCAGGACCCGGCCTACGTCAATGAGATCAGCGACCGCCTGCTGCGCGACGAACCGGAGATCTACGCCCGCACACTGTACATCG
>JBIJBO010000030.1:0-30912 GCA_044345215.1 Prosthecobacter sp.
AAATCCCCGACTCACCGGGCGCCTCCAGCCGCATCGCCTTCCTCTGCAGCAATCCCCCGATGCTGCGCGAAGCCAGCGCGGAAACCGGCGGCGATCTGCACCTGGTTCTCTACGCTGTTGCCGAGACTCCCGATGGGGGTGCCACCAGCGCCGCGAGTCGCTCCTCCAGCCCCAAGCTGCTGCGCCGCCGTTTCTCGGCCGCCGAAACCTACCAGCGCCTGAGCGCCCATCAGGCCGACGGCCGCCCAATCGTCCAGCAAGAGGACTGGTCATCGCTGTGCGATGCGGCGCACGACCAGGAAGCGATGGCTCACGACGTCGTTCGATTTGTGGTCAGGCCGCGTTTTTTGACTCCCAAAACCGGCAAGTCGGACACCAGACCAAGCCACCTCGACCTCCTACTGCGCCTCACCCACCGTGCCCGAACCGGAAGTCGGGCCCAGAAGTTGGCAGCGAATCCCCCGGGCAACGGGACGGCGCACGCGAATACCACGCCCCCCGACGATCCTCATGACGAACGTGACATCCGCACCTACACGCTGTGTGTGGCCCTTCCCTGAGTCGGGCCGCCGCGGCTTTGCCTTGGTGGCGACCCTGCTCCTTCTCGCCACCCTGACCCTCATCGTCACCGGACTGCTGACGCTCGGCCTGCGCGAACGGCGGATTGCCCGGGCCTACAGTGCCGCTGCCCAGGCCGAACTCGCCGTGCAGGCGGGCCTGGCCGAGGCCGTCTCGCGTCTCGACCGCAGCCTGTGCGACGAAACTGGCGTGGTCTTCGCGGTCGCTTCAGAGGCGGAACCGGAACGTCTGCCGCTGCTGCTCACTGCCAACTTCGATCCGGCAACCCGACTCTGGCAGTACCAGCCTCTGCTCAGCGGCTGCACACCACCGCCACCCAGCGAACGCCTCCAGGCGCCACCTGCAAGGACGATGCAGGGCGGCTGGCCGGCCCCACCGCACCCGGCCGAAGTGCTGGAAAGCCTTGCCCTGCTTCGTCACGAAAAGTGCACCCCTGGCCGCCCTCCTCCGCAGCTTGGCTGGGAGACTTTAACTCTGCCGGAGGGTGATACCGAAACCTTGCACGCCCGCTATGCCTTCCATCTCGAGGACTTGCAGGGACGGCTCAACCTCGGACATGCCGGCAATCTGGAGGGCCGGGGCGATCGGCACGAGCGCGAGGCTCCGGAACCACATGCCGTGCCAGGGCTCAGCCTGCAGCGGCAGGGAGCCCTCGATCAAGCCGCACTGTTCACCCTGCTGGACCCCACTGCGGAGGAGGACCACTCGGACCTGGGCCGCCACCTGCTGCGTCACCGTCACCTGCTGCTTTCGCCCGAGATTTGGAAGGAGGTGCTGATCCAACCCGAGGGTCACTGGCCGGGGCGTCCGCCCGGGGAGGTGCTGCGGCGCGATGCCGCAACGGGACGCCTTCAGAATCCCGTCTGGCGCGCGTTGGAAGAACAGACAAGTCCCCGCCTCTCCGCCTACGAGGAAAGGGCACTGATGCCCCCGGATCCCGCCTTCAAGCTGTCCAGTTTTCCAACCGAAAAGCTCAATCTGAACCGGCTTTTGGGCAGCCTGGAACGCGCCACCGCCGCCGAGCGCACGGCTCGAACGGAACTGGCCGTCGACCAGATCGCCCGACACATCGGCCGGCACCTTCCCGGGTTTGCCCGTCGCCGCGGCGGTTACCCCCTCGGGGCCAGCGAGGCAGAACGCGATTTCAACTACCTGCGCTGCCTCGCAGCCGGCCTGCTCGACTACGCCGATCACGATCCCTACCCGATTCTTGTCGAAGGCGCCTACCGCGGCATGGACGCGCATCCGCACGTCAGCGAGCAATGGCAGCGCTACCGCTTCGAACGCACCTATACGGAGGGCGGCGACCGCGTTATCGAGTTTTCCATCACCACCTACCTTGAACTCTGGAATCTGAGTCAGCTGCCGGTGCGCGGCCACGTGCAGGCGGCTTTCGAATGCCGGGGGTGGATCACCGCGGGTGCAGGCCTGTATGCGATCGATGAGTTGCTGGACGGAACAGCCCGCGACGGCAGCGTTTGCACCGGCCAACCAATCGCGGAAGACGGCCAGTGGTGGCACTCCAGCCGTCCCATCGATCTCGCCCCGGCCGCCTTTGCTGTGGTCGGCTTCGATCCGGTCGTTTTCAAGCTGCGCGCAGGACCCGCACGTCTGATGACCCGCAGCGCCGATTACACGGGTCCGGACGACGGTCGTGACCGCCGCAGCCGTTACCGGCTGCGCTTTGGCCAGGGCGACGACCACCCCGTGCTGGTCGACCTGCCCCTGCAGCCTTTGGATCGACCGCCCTGGTTCAACCTCGACACGGGCAGTCGCCGCCAGCGCTTCAACACAACCCTGCCCGGCATGTCCCACTCGGACGGCTTTGGCAGCGAGCGATATGCCGACAACCTGGGTGATCCTCGCGCCGCTTTTTTTATCGACCATCCCCAGGATCAGGTAAATTATGAAAACGGCTCCAGCCCTGGCGCACGCAACCTCCGCCACAACGTCGCCGCGGGTGCCTTCCACCGCGAGTGCCTGCCCCACCTCTGGCCCGATGGCGGCCACAGCAGCGGCACACGCCTTGAGAGAGTGGGGCGACTGGACCGTAACCCCAACGAACTGCCCGCCCTGCCAGCCAAGGCCCACACCCATGTGCAGCACCTCTCCAATCAGGGCCGTTTGTTCAGCCTAAGTGAGCTGGGGCACGTCTTTGATCCCCTGCTCTGGGATGCCAACGGGGGCGACGAGTTTGACACCCCCTCCTACCGCGCCGCAGCCGGGCTGACGACGGTGGCCAAGCCGTCGGCGAGATTCTGCGGCGGCAACAGCCTGCGCATCGGTCGACCGGAACACCCACGCTTCCGCCCCGCCTACGGCCCCAAGACACCAGGCCGGCCTCCCGATCGACGCTTCTGCGCCACGGCCCTGCTCGACCTTTTCCACTGCGGCCAACCCTTCAGTCCGGATCCGGAAAAACGCGAGGGTGCCTTCATCCGCATCGACGGCCATCTCAACCTCAACACCGCCAGCCGCGACAGCCTGCGCGCCCTGGCCGCAGGTCGCCTCGTCATGGATCCCGCCTCGGTGCCATCCCGTCTCGATCCGCCGTCAATACAGGAGCCGGCCGATCGGATTGCCGACGCCCTCATCCGTCAGCGGCCGTTTCTGTCGGCCGCCGAACTACCCGAACGCCTGCTGGATGAGGACGGCGAACCCCTCCTGGGTTACAGCCGGCGCACGGGCGAACGCGAGGTCGTTCCCGAATGGAGCGACGCGGCCGCGGAGGAAGTGTTCGCGCGGCTCTTCAACGGCAGCACGGTGCGCAGCCGCCACTTTCGGGTCTTCATCACCGGGCAGAGCTGCCGCCTTGACCGCCAGGGCCAACTGAGGGTGCTGGCGACCCGATCGCGCGCCTGCGACGTCTTTTTTGAGCCCATCCGCGCCGCCGATGGCCAAATTCTCCGCCATGAAATCCACATCACACGCTCGCGACAGCTCTAGCGCCCTCCTCCTGATCCTGGGGTTCACGGCTTCACTTAACGCCCAAGAGGTCGCTCCGGCAGGCTTGCGTCTGGTCAATGCGACGGCCACGAACACGCCGCTCCAGGTGCACATCGAGGGCGAACCCCTGCAGCACCGGGGCTACCGCATTGGCGAAGCAACAGCTCGGCTTGAGCTGGCCCCCGGCCGCTGCCGGCTTGAGCTGAACCAATCCGAACAGGGCCGGATCTTTCTGGACTTGAACCTGGAACCGGGCGTCACTCAAGTGGTGATTGCCTACAGCCAAATGACAGATCCCCGCAAGGATCCGGTTCCAACGCCGAAACTCACCAGCCATGTACTCGAGCTTGCGCCGCCCGAAGCCCAGACCCAACGGCGGCTGCGAGTGCTGCAGATGACGCCGCTGCGGGAACTCGATCTGCGCCTCGGCGGTCGCGACGTTCGCTGCCGTCGCTTGACGTTGGAGACGCTCTTGCTGGAACACCGGCAGCCGGAACTGGAACATGCCGGGCAACGGCTGGGCCGTCTGCCCATGGAAGAGAGCGGAGACGGGACCCTGATTCTCCACGCCGACAGTGCCGGCCGGCTCCACCACATTTTTTTCCTCGATCCCAGCGGGTCGGACGGGTCAGATGACCGCCGGTGAAAGAGGCCAAACAAAACGGCTTTCCCTCGCGGGAAAGCCGTTGCAAATCCAAGTTGGAAGGAGGCTTACTTCGACAGCGTGACTTCCTTGCCACCGGTGACGGCGGGAGCCGGCTCAGGAGCCATGACATGGTGCGGGGTCTGCGGGAACGGGCGGTTCCACCCGGCACCTGGCATGCCGCTGATGGTGAACTGGTCGTTGGCGCTGCCAACCATGTAGTTCTTCGTTGGCACCACGGTGCGCTTGAACAGGCAAAAGAAGCCACCGCTGGCCGTATGGACGGTGTCTGCATAGACTTCGACGCCGGTGCCGACAGTCTTGCCGGTGGTGCACATCAGTCGGCCGGCGGCGTTGTTGACGATGCCGGTGTAGTTGTTGATCTGCTCGTTGCCGAGGACAACGGTGTCATCCGTGATGTCGAGTGTGGTGTCGCTGGTCTGGTGCACCTGCTTGGCGACGATGCCGCTGCCGCGACGGGCGGTGTCGATGACGGTGCCGGAGTAGCGGCGGGTCTGCTTGCGGCCGAAGTTGCCGAAGAGACCGGTCGAATCGTCGGTCACGTCCATCGTCGCAACCGCAGTGTTGTCGATCGTGCCGTGCACTCCCTGACCGAAGGCCTCGTTGAGCTTCCGTTCACCCTCGTAGGCGGCGTCGCGCGAAGGACGCTGGGCGACTTGGCTTGAGGTGCAGGAGGCGAGAACGGGGATCACCACGAGAGCGAGATATTTATTCATAAATGCGCGATGAGTTTGTCTGGTTGGCTGGAGGATGTCAAAAAAATAATGACCAAGGCAAAATCATTTACCGATGCAGAAGGAGGCGAAAATGACATCAAGAACCTCCTCGACATCGACCGCGCCCACAACTTCACCCAGAGCCTGCAGGGCTTCGCGCAATTCGAGGGCCACAAACTCGGGTGCCACCCCCTCAATGAGGACCCGGCGGGCTTCGGCGGTGCGTTCCGCAACCCGCTCAAAGCAGGCGCGATGACGCGCATTGACCGCAATCGGATGCGCCTCCTGCAAGGGGCCGGCGCGCAGGATGAGCTGGCGGATCGACTCGCGGAGGGCATCGAGACCCGCGCCATCGCGGCAGGACACCGTCAAATCCGACGGACCCGGCTGCCAACCCGGGGCCATCCCTAGGTCAATCTTGTTGAGAACGCGCAGATGACGACAGGCCAGTCCCGCCGGCACCTCGACACCCGGCCCGGGCGGCTGGCTGGCATCCACGACCTCCAAAATCAGATCGGCGCGCTCCATCTCCCGGCGCGTGCGTTCGATGCCCAGCTGCTCAATGGCGTCGCCGCTGTCGCGGAGACCGGCGGTGTCGACCAGCTTCAGGGGCAGTCCATGCACCTGCACGATCTCCTCGATCGTGTCACGGGTCGTACCAGCGGTGGGACTGACGATGGCGCGTTCAAAGCCGGAAAGCAGGTTGAGCAGGCTTGATTTGCCAGCGTTCGGACGACCGCAGATGACGGTGCGCGCCCCCTGGCGCAGGATGCGTCCCTGCTCACTGGTGGCGATCAACCTCTTGGCGCGCGCAAGCACGGCATCCAGTCGTGCCAAAAGCATCACACCGGTTTCGGGACGGATATCCTCGTCGGGGAAATCAATGTAGGCCTCGATGTGGGCCAGAACCGGCAGCAGATCCTGTTTGAGGGCCTCGGCCTCGCGGCCGATCGCGCCACCGAGCTGTTCGTTGGCCGCGCGCAGTGCCAGGCGGCTCTGGGCATGGATCAGGTCCATGACCGCTTCCGCCTGGGTCAGGTCGAGCTTGCCGTTCAGATAGGCGCGCTGGGTGAACTCACCCGGGCCGGCGGCACGGGCACCTGCGGCGAGCAGGGCGCCAAGCACGGTGCTGCTGACCAGAAGGCCACCGTGCCCCTGGAATTCGACAACATCCTCTCCGGTGAAACTCGCCGGTGCCCGAAAGACCAACACCAATCCCTCATCAACCACTTCGCCAGCGCTGCCGAGGGCATCGACCCGGCAGGCGGTGCGTGTCGGCAGGTCCACCAGTGGTCGTCGACCGCGCAAAACCTGCGATGCCACGTTCAAGGCCCGCGGACCACTGACGCGGATGACGCTGACGGCGGCCTCAGCCGCGGCGGTCGAGAGAGCGACGATGGTGTCGTGCAGCATGGCCGCGCGGATCAGCGGGCCTTGCCTTCCTCGGACTTGGCTTCCGAGCCGTTGCCCAGAGGCGTGATGATCGGACGGTCCTTCATCTCCGGCCAGATCAGGTAGTCGTTGCCCTCCTTGACGAAAGAGATCAGAAAAAGTTCCTCGATCCGGTCGGTCAGCGTCTCCTGCGAGGTGCGCACGGTGACGTGCACGTAATTCTTGTCGGTCTCCTCGACGAGCCCGAGCACGTCGATCTTGAGGGTGTCCTGCTTGCGCTTGGTGACTTCCGGCGAGCTGTTGACCCGCTGGTGCCAGGCCGTGCGGTCGGTGATGTAGAACTCCTGGGGCGACAGCTTTTCCAAGTCGCGGATCTCCTTGACGCCGAAACGCTCGAGCATTTCCTCCTCAACGGTCATGGTCGGCGCGGTCTTGATGACCGAGATCGTCTCCTTCTGCTTCCGCTCGAGAGAACTCGGCAGAAGCATGCCGGCCGCCGTCTTCCAGTCCTGGGCCACGACGCTCTGAAGATACTTCTTCACCAATCCGGCGCAGGGGTGATCCAGAGTCAAGGGGCCACTCAGCGCGGCACCGACCATCGAAAGGAAACCGAGGGCCACGGAAAGGCGGAACAGGGAACGGGAAGAGTGCATAGGATGACTTGGACCAGCTTGCCGCCGGAATGTTCTGAAAGGG
The DNA here is from genome assembly GCA_044345215.1 of Prosthecobacter sp. GTDB lineage: Bacteria > Verrucomicrobiota > Verrucomicrobiia > Verrucomicrobiales > Verrucomicrobiaceae > Prosthecobacter. The sequence goes on from JBIJBO010000030.1 coordinate 6,994, forward strand.
TTTTTACTCCGCGCCCCTCGGCACGTCAAATGGAGAAAGCGCCGCCTCCTCAGCGGTCTTCGAGATTGTCCTTCACCAGGCTGGCAGCCGCCTGCGGCAGATCAATCCATGCGGAGCCGGCAGGCAGCTTGCGGCCGCAGTCGGTCAGGGTATTGGCACTGACGAGCAGCCCCCTGCAGGCTCCACGACTCCAGACTGCCGCCCCCGATAGGCCGCCAAAGCTGTTGCCGGTGATGCTCAGATGTGCAGCCCCTTTCTCGATGAGCACGCCGGTGCCCTCGTCGATGCCCATAGACGTCTTTGCCTCGGCCGGCCGCTTGTCGACACCGCCAATCCAGGTGTTGCAAAAGTTGTTGCCGGTGATCGTCAGCCGGCCGGACTCCGGCCCAACCCGCACGCTGAACTTGTGGGCGATGGTGAAGGTGTTGGCACTGATCGCGCAGCCATGGGCGTCGCGCAGGTCAATTCCGCCGTCCAAGTGGTGGGCGATGACATTGGCACTCAGGGTGATGCCGTAGCAGTCGCGGTCAAGGATGACCGCCGTGCCCGAGCATTCCTCGATCATGTTGCCACTGAGCACCGACCCGTAGGTGTTCTCGATGACGACGCCATGGCGGATGTGGTCGTCGATGTTGTTGCCGTTCATGCAAAGGTTGAAGGCGTCAACACAGTGCAGGGCATCGAGATTTTCCTCGAAGTGGCAGGCGTTGACGACGATGTCGTGACCGCCGTTGATGCGCACCCCGGCAGCCTTGTTGTACGTGAAAATGCAATCGGCCACCCGCGGATCTTCCGTGCAGCGGATCATGTGGATGCCGTGGCCGCCATGGTGGTCGATCGACATGCCCTCAAAGTAGATCTCCTGGATCCCCTCGGCGAAAATGCCGTCACCGCTCTTCTCCTGGCCGCTGACGCGGAAGTTGGCGAGCTGCACCCGCCAGAGTTCGGACTTTTTGTTCGTGTCCAGGTCAGCCGGCCGGAGGATCAGCGCCGGCTGTCCTTCGGTGTTCTCGTTGAGCAGGTGCGTGGCCGTGCCCGCTCCCTCGATCCGGGTCTCGGCCGTTTTCACGCGCAGCGGCTCGTGCAGGCGGTATTCACCGGGGGGAATGCTCACGATGCCTCCTGTGGACGGCACGGCGTCGAGGGCGGCCTGCAGATTCGGATGCGCGCCGGCATTGACGACCACCGGAGGCGGCGCGTCCGGGCGGGCAGAGAGCGACAGAGCGAAGAAACACGGCAGCACTCCAAGCGAACGAGAAAACAAGGTCATGAGAAAGCATACGCTGCCGCGTGACGCTCATTTCAGCCGCGCAGCCGCGAGAGCCTCACGGCGAAAAATCTCGAGCGATTGCCGGCGCTCCTCAAACTCAGCGCGAGCGGCGACTTCCGCTCCACCCTTGACGCGAACCGCGGGACGCCGCTCAAGCAAGCGCAGCAGGTGCCAGCCCAGCGGGCTTTCCACCGGGCCGGAAACCTGACCGGTCGACAAACGCGCCGCCGCCTGCCACAGGGAATCGGGAAAGCGGCCGACAGCCACCCAGCCAAGCTCCCCTGCCCTCGACTTGCTGCGTGCGTCCTCGCTGTTGGCCGACACCAAGGACTGCCAGTCGCTCCCCCCGTGCAACCGGCGCGCCAGTGCTTCGATCTCGGCAGCTCGGTCGGGTTTGCCCTCGGCATGCTTCGACACAAACAGATGCGCCACCCGCAGCACCTCGGGCACGTCCACCAGTCCGGTCGCCGGTGGATCGGCTCTTTTGAGGCGCCGCTCCATCCAGGCCTCATCCAGAAGATGCTCGCGGATCCGGCGCTCCAGTTCGCCGCCGCCCAGGCCCGCCTGCCGCAACCGGCGCACACGCTCCCCCTCGCTGACAAACTGGCGCGCCCACAACTCGCGCTCGCGCTCCACCGAGGTCTGCACATCGGCGCGGAAACCACGGTCCTTGAGGCGCTCGGCGCGCAACCATCGCTCGAAGTCGGCCTGCACCCGCAACTCCGCCTCCTCTCGCCCGTGACGCCAGATCAGGCCGGGCAAGGGATCATGCTCCAGTGCCCGCCATGGCCGCGCCACCCAGTCGCGCAGGGGCTCGCGAAACTGCCAGAGCAGGGCGAGCAACAGGAGGGCGGTGATCAGGGCTTTCATGAGGCGAGTTCCTGCAATTTGGCCAGCCGCGTCGCTCCTTCAAGCCGCCGCAGGCTGTCGATCTCACAAAAAAAGCCTCCACATCGTCGCCATGGTTTTGCAGCAGGGCCTCAAAACCAGGCAGCAGTTCATGGTACGTGGCCACAGTGTTGAGGCGCAATTTGTTAAGCGGCCGGATCAGCCAGCGATCCAGCCGCAGCGATCCCCCATGGCGGCGGTCCAAAGCCTGCAGGCGCGTCTGGAGGTGGTCGAACTCGGCCTAATTGGCGGCCGCAGGACCTCCGGTGGCCGGCCGGAGTCGATCTTGTACAGCACCGCCAGTCGCTCTCTGGTGGCCAGCACCTCGGCGACGAATTCACTTTCAACCACCAGTTCCAGCTCGGAAGCTGCCAATTCCGCGAGGTCCTCGCGGACGAAGAAGCGGCACTTCAACCTTCCAATGAGCGGATGCCACCAAGTCTTGGCTTCGACGCGGAATTCCGGCACCGCGAAGACCCCCGAGACGGCCTGCCGGCGACCGAGGTCCGCGTAGCGCTGAAACTGGCCGTGAACGGGCAGGCCCAGTTCCTGTTCGGCGAAGGCGAGCTGGTCGCGCTCCGTATCCAGCATGCGGAGCAGGAGCGGTGAACTGTCCGGATTGGACAGCACGGCGACGACCGGCCGGGCTAGACGTGCCATCTCGCGGTGGCCCGCCGGCTCCTGGCTGTAAAAACACACCGTCGAACAGGAGGCAAGCGCCAGCACAGCCATCAGGCCGGGCACGCATCTCCATTTGCCATTGCACGCCATCCGCCCACCTTGGAACACAATTCCCTACCCTCAACCTCCATGAGCTTCATTCACGACGACTTTCTGCTGACCAGTCACGCCGCCCGCCGCCTCTACCACGACTTCGCCAGGGACGAGCCCCTGCTCGACTACCACAACCACCTTCCCCCAAAGGACATCGCCGAAGACCGCCAGTTTGGCAACCTGTTCGAGATCTGGCTCGAGGGCGACCACTATAAATGGCGCGCCATGCGCTGCAATGGTGTGCCCGAGCGCCTCGTCACCGGCAACGCCAGTCCCAAGGAAAAGTTCCTCGCATGGGCGCGCACGGTGCCGCACACCCTGCGCAACCCGCTCTACCACTGGACCCACCTGGAGCTGAAGCGCTACTTTGGAATCGACGAACTGCTCAGCGAAAAAACCGCCGACGCCATCTGGGAGCAGACCGAGGCCGCCCTAGCCCGGCCGGAGATGAGCGCCCGCGGCATCCTGCGCACCCAGAAGGTGCGCGCCCTCTGCACCACCGATGATCCGATCGACGACCTGGGCTGGCACCAGCAGTGCGCCGCCGACGGCTTTGAAGTGGGGGTCTACCCGACCTTCCGGCCCGACAAGGGGCTCGCCATCCACCAGCCCGAGGCCTGGAACGCCTGGTGCGACCGCCTCAGCGACGCCAGTGGCATCGAGGTGAGCTCCTACGCAAGCCTGCTGGAAGCGCTGAGCCAGCGTCACGACTTCTTCCACGCGCATGGCTGCCGCCTCAGCGACCACGGCCTCAACGCCTGCCACGCCAGCTTCATCAGCGATGCCGAGGCCGAAAGCCTGTTTGACAAAGCCCGCACGGGTCATGCTGTGGGCCCACAGGAGCAGGACCGCTTTGCCAGCAATGTCATGCTCCACGTTGGTCGTCTGAACGCTGCCCGCGGCTGGACGATGCAGCTTCACCTTGGCCCGGTGCGCAACAACAACAGCCGCCTCGCCCGCCTTGTCGGTGCCGACGTCGGCTGCGACAGCATTGGCGATTTTCCTCAGGCGCAGAGCCTCAGCCGCTTCCTCGACGCCCTCGACAGCGAGGATGCCCTGCCCAAGACCGTGCTCTACAACGTCAATCCCGCCGACAACTATGTCTTCGGCACCATGGCCGGCAACTTCGCGGACGGCACGACGCCGGGCAAGGTGCAGTTCGGTTCCGGCTGGTGGTTCGTCGACCAGAAGGAAGGCATGGAATGGCAGATCAACGCCCTGAGCAACCTCGGCCTGCTGAGCCGCTTCATCGGCATGCTCACCGACAGCCGCAGCTTCATGTCGTTCCCGCGCCACGAGTATTTCCGGCGCACGCTCTGCAACCTACTGGGCAATGATGTCGAAAACGGACTCGTTCCCGACGACGACGCCCTGCTTGGCCCGATGATCCGCAACATCTGCTACGCCAACGCCAAGGCTTATCTGGGGTTGGAAAAATCCTGAGGCTCTGCACAAGTCGCTTGGCACATGCCGTTCCCAATACCAGATCTCACGCAAGAGATCTGGGATGTGTCGCCTACACGGCTTCCGGCTGTCTCAGGAGCCCAGCTCCGCGACGGCGGCGTCGAGGGTCGCGCTGTCGCGGATGGAGATGACCTTGGCCTCGCGGTCGATCTTGCCCATCAGTCCGGCAAGGGTGGCATCGGGACCAAGCTCAATGAAGAGGCGGTGCCCGGCACCGATCAGGTGACGCATCGATTCCACCCAGCGCACGCTGCCGGTCACCTGGGAGGTGAGGGTTCGACGAATGTCGTCGGCGTCCGCCACCGGCCGTGCTTCAAAGTTGCAGACCACCGGCACAGCCGGCGATTGGATCGCCGCCGAGGCTAGAACCCCGGCCAGAAGTTCCTGGGCTGAGCACATCAGCCGACTGTGGTAGGCACCAGCCACCGGCAGCAGGATGGCGCGCTTGATGCCCTTCTCCTTGGCCAGGGCCGCCGCTTTCTCGATGCCCTCGACACCGCCGCTGAGCACGATCTGGCCGGGCGCATTGAGGTTCGCAACATCGACGTCGCATTCCGCGGCCAGTGCGAGCACGGCCTCCTCCTCGCCGCCAATCATCGCCGCCATGGCGCCGCGGGTCGCCTCGCAGGCCGCCTCCATGAAGCTGCCACGCTGGAACACAAGGTTGAGGCCGGTGGCAAAATCAAAACTGCCCGCGGCCGCGTGGGCGGTGAACTCGCCGAGCGACAGACCCGCCGCCGCCGTCACCTGCAGGCCAGGCACGCGCTCGCGCAGGGCACCGAACAAGGCCAGGCCATGAACGTAGAGCGCCGGCTGGCAGCGACTGGTCTTCGTCAAATCCTCCATCGGCCCCTCGAACATCACCTGCGACAGCGAAAACCCGAGCGCCGCATCCGCCTCAGAAAAGAGACGGCGGGCCGAATCGCAGGTGGCGGCCAGATCCTGGCCCATGCCGACTTTTTGGGCACCCTGACCGGAGAAGAGAAGAACAGCGGAGATGGACATGCGAGGAATGGTTGGAAGCCCCACTGGAGCACCCCTGAAAAAGCATGCCCACGGACAGGGCGCAAGCGTTGAGTTGGACCGGACGATGGCGGCCCTGCCTTCGGGCGGGAAAGATGCGATTTCATATTGGCAACTCCCCTTCCCCCGCCATCCATGCCCCATGTCCCGTCCCAACGTCGCCGATCTGCCCATGGGCTTTGACGCCGGGGCCCTGCCGGCGCGCCGACAGACGCTTGTCGTGGGGGTGTCGGCCGGACGCGACTCGGTTCTGCTTCTGCACCTGCTCCTGCGCGCAGGATGGCAAAAACTCGTCGTCGCCCACTTCAACCATGGTTTGCGTGGACGGCAATCGGGTCAGGATGCCCGCTTCGTGCGTGCCCTTGCCCGGCGCCACGGCCTGCCGCTCGAGATCGGGAGGAACGAGGTGGCGCGACTGGCCAAGATGCGAAAGCAGTCGATTGAGACCGCAGCAAGGGAGGCTCGCCACATCTTCTTTCGGGAGGTCGCCTCCCGTCATGGCACCCGCCAGATTGTCCTGGCGCATCATGCCGACGATCAGGCCGAGACGATCCTGGCCAACCTCTGCCGGGGCGCAGGACTCAACGGCCTGGCAGGCATGAGAGCTGTGCAGCCTTTCGATGGACTCGTCCTTCGGCGACCGATGCTGGGCATGGATCGAACCGACATCGACCGCCAAATTGACCACCTCGGCCTGTCCTACCGGGACGATGCCAGCAACCTCAGCGGCGAGCACCGCCGCAACCGCCTGCGCCACGAGGTGCTGCCTTTGCTCGATGAAGTCTTCTCCCGACGGGTCACTCCCCTCTTCGTCCGCGCCGGCCTTCAGGCCCGGCGTGCCGGGGAGGCCCTGGAGTCACAGGCCCGCACCTTCCTCGCCGATCCTGCCTGCATGGATGCAAAAAATCGTCTCTGCATCAATGCCCCCTGGCAGACGCTGCCGGTTGCCATCCAGACCCTCGTGCTGCGCCACTGGCTGCGCGACGTCTGGCACGTTCCCAATCTGGGCCATGATGAGACCGAACAGGCTTTGGCCATGCTCGCGCCCGGTGCGGCTGCGAAAATCAACCTGCCGGGAGGCTGGCATCTGCGCCGCAAAGCCCGGCGCCTGTGGCTGGAACACGGAGATTCGTGAGATCCGCGAAATATTTTTTTCTAGCACGAAGTGACCCCATCCAGAGACGCGCGTCATACGCGTGCGTACGCTGGGGCGAGGGGCAGCAAATGTTTGACAGGCGGGCCGAAAGCGTCCCCTAGGTTCGCCCATTCGTCCCCTTTTTTTCTCATGTCCAAGGCCCTCATCATTGCCGAAAAACCCAGCGTCGCCGCCGACCTGGCCCGAGCCCTCACCAAGGCGCCGGGCATGACTGCCTTCAAAAAGGAGAAGGATTTTTATGAAAACGACAGCCACGTCATCAGCAGTGCCGTCGGCCACCTGATCGAGCTGGCCATGCCGGAGGCGAATGGCAAAAAAATCGGCTGGGGCTGGACGCACCTGCCGATCCTGCCGCGTGAATTTGAACTGAAGCCCATCGAGGACAGCGCGGACCGTTACAAGGTACTGACCCGGCTGATGAAGCGCAAGGATGTCGACCGCCTCATCAATGCCTGCGACGCCGGCCGCGAAGGTGAGCTGATCTTCCGTTACATCGTCGAGGCCGCCGGCATCAAAAAGCCGGTCCAGCGCCTTTGGATGCAATCCATGACCCAGGGCGCCATCCTCGACGCCTTCAAAAAACTGCGTTCCGACGATGAGATGCGCCCGCTGGCCGACGCCGCCAAGTGCCGCAGCGAGTCGGACTGGCTGGTCGGCATCAATGCCACCCGCGCGCTGACCGCATTCAATTCGCGCAATGGCGGCTTCCGCCTGACCCCGGCCGGCCGTGTGCAGACCCCGACCCTGACCATCCTCGCCAAGCGCGAGCTGGAAATCCAGGCCTTCGTGCCGCGCACCTACTATGAAGTGCACGCGCTCTTTGAGGTACCCGCCGGCCGCTACGAGGGCCGCTGGTTCGATGAAGGCTTCAAGAAGGACGAGAGCGACGAGCACAGGAAGGCCGAGCGTCTCTGGGACCCGGTGCAGGCGCAGACCATCGTTGATCGCTGCATTGGCAAGCCCGGGAAGATCGAGCAGACCACCAAACCAACCAAGCAGGCGGCGCCACTGCTCTACGATCTGACCAGCCTGCAGCGCGAGGCGAGCAACCGCTACGGCTTCTCCGCCCGGCGCACCCTCCAGATCGCCCAGGCACTTTATGAAAAGTTCAAGGTGCTGACCTATCCGCGAACGGATTCCCGCTACCTGCCCGAAGACTATCTGGCCACGGTGCGCGAAACGCTCGGCACCTTTGCCAGCCACGACAGCCGCAAGCAGGACGCCCTGCCTCATGAACTGGGCACGCATGCCGCCACTGCCCTCGATCAGGGCTGGGTGAGGCCGACCAAGCGCGTGTTCGACACCAGCAAGGTGAGCGACCACTTCGCCATCATCCCCACCGGCCTGATCCCGCCAAAGGAACTGCCGGAGGCCGAACAAAAGGTGTTCGACATGGTTGCCCGCCGCTTTGTCGCCGTGTTTTTCCCGCCGGCCGAGTTCGAGGTCACCACCCGCATCACCCGAGTCGGCCAGGACGCCTTCAAGAGCGATGGCAAGGTCATGATTGAGCCGGGCTGGCTCGCCGTGTACGGCCGTCGCGCCGCCGCCGAAGCCGGTGCCGAGGGCGACAGCAAGGACCGGCTCATCGTTCAGGCGAAGGATGGCGACACCGCCAGCACGATCGACGCCAAAACCGAGGAGCTGACCACCAAGCCGCCAGCCCGCTTCAACGAAGCCACCCTGCTGTCAACCATGGAAAACGCCGGCAAGTTCGTCGAGGACGAGGAACTGGCCGAGGCGATGAGCGAGCGCGGTCTGGGCACACCTGCAACACGCGCCGCCATCATTGAAGGTTTGATTCAGGACAAGTATCTGGAGCGCACCGGGCGCGAACTCTTTGTGACCGCCAAGGGACTGGCCCTGATCGACCAGATCAGCCAGATCGGCATCGAAGCCCTGAGCAGTCCGGAACTGACCGGCCAGTGGGAGTACAAGCTGCGCCAGATGGAGCACAATCAGCTCGATCGATCCAGCTTCATGCGCGACATTCGCAACCTCACCACCGATGTGGTTGAGAAGACGCGCGCCTACCTCAAGGTCGCCAAGGAAAAGGTCTTTGACGACTTCGAAGCCCGCTGCGGCCTCTGCGGTCACAGCGGTTTCAAGCAGACCGAGGACCACCTCTCATGCAAGAGCCCCGACTGCAAGGTGCGCGTCTACAAGATCATCGCCGGGCGTGTGCTCAGCGAGGATGAATTGCGCGAGCTCCTGGAAAAGCGCTTTCTGCCCCCCCTGGAAGGCTTCCGCAGCCGCAAGGGCCAGGAATTCACCGCTGGTCTTGAAATCAAGGACGACGGCAAGACGGCCTTCGTGTTCGCCGGTGGGCAAAACGACCCGGACGCGCCACCGCCCTTCGATTTCAGCACGGCCACGCCGCTGGTGGCGGCCTGTCCGGTCTGCGCCAAAAAAGGCCGCAAGGGGGCGATTTACGAAACTCCCGACAACTACGTCTGCAGCGTGGCCGCCGCGGATCCCAAGGCATGCAACGCCAAATTGCCCAAGATCCTCTGCCAGAAGGAGATCACGCCGGAGAACGCCGTTCTGTTTTTCACCGAGGGCAAGACTGGTCTGATCGAAGGAATGATTTCCAAGCGCGGCCGCCCGTTCAAGTCCTTCCTGATCTGCAACGCCGGTGACAAGCGCCTGCTCGGCTGGGAATTCCCCCCGCGCGAAGCGAGACCGAAGGCCGAGGGCGCCGCTGCCGTACCCAGGCGCAAGAGCCGCTTCGGCAAGAAAGACGAGTCCTGAGCCACTCGCCGCCCTATGATCCCTTGCCCCAGCCTGGCCAGCCCTGAGGGTCGTGGCGAGCTGGCGGCCTTCTATCGCGGACAACTGATCGACAACGTCCTACCCTTTTGGCTGCGTCACGGCCTGGATGCCGAGCACGACGGCATGCTCACCTGCCTCGACCACGATGGAAGCTTGGTCGACAGCGACAAGAGCATCTGGTTCCAGGGGCGCGCCGCCTGGACCTATGCGAGCTGCTTCAACCTCATTGAACCGCGCCGCGAGTGGTTCGACGCCGCCGGCTCCTGCCTCAGCTTCCTCGACCGCCACGGTTACGCCACCAACGGCAAGCTCTTCTTCACCGTCACCCGCGACGGCCACCCCCTGCGCATGCGGCGCTACGCCTTCAGCGAGGCCTTCGCCGCCATCGGCCACGCCGCCTACGCCCGCGCCAGCGGCGACCACCATTACCACGAGGCCGCGGTCCGCGATTTCGCCTCGTTCCTCAAGCTCTCCTTCGAACCCGGCGCGACGACGCCCAAGGTCAACGCCCAGACCCGGCCCATGATCGGCATCGGCGCGCCGATGATCGGCATTGCCACGGCCCAGGAACTGCGCGCCAACCTCGGCCACGTCGAGGTCGCCGGCCGCAGCGCCACCGAGTGGATCGACCGCTTCATCTATGAGATCGAGCGCCTCTTCTTCAAGCCCGAGCTCGACGCGCTGATGGAGACGGTGGCGCCGGACGGCAGCCTGATCGACCACTTCGACGGCCGCTGCCTGAATCCCGGCCACGCCATCGAGTGCGCCTGGTTCATCCTGCAGGAAGGTCGGCTTCGTGGGGAGATCAGCTACAAGCGCCTCGGCCTGCGCATTCTCGACGCCATGTGGCGGCGCGGCTGGGACACTGAGCACGGAGGCTTTTTCTACTACCGCGACGTCTTCGACAAACCGGTCCAGGAATACTGGCAGGACATGAAGTTCTGGTGGCCGCACTGCGAGGGCCTGATCGCCGCGGCGCTGGCCTATCAGGTCAGCGGAGAGGAAAAATACGCCCGCCATCACCAGCAACTCCACGAGTGGAGCTTCCGGCATTTCCCCGATCCGGAGCACGGCGAGTGGTTCGGCTACCTTCACCGCGATGGCACCCCTTCGAACCGGCTCAAGGGCAGCCTCTGGAAAGGGCCCTTCCACCTGCCGCGCATGCTCGCCTGCCTGGCGCAGCTGCTCAAGGAACCGGCCGCCGCCCGCTGAGGCCGCGCACGACTCAGAGCATCGTGTGCTCGAGCGCCTGGACTTCCTTCTTCACCAGCGCACCGACCCGGTGCTTGGCGAGGTAGACCTGGGCCGCGTTGATGCCGAGCGCCTCGCTGGTCTTCTTCACGCCCCAGCCCTTCATGACATAGCAGTCGAAGATCTGGAATTGGCGGGGCGAGACCTTGGCTTTGACCCGCTCCAAGGCGGCGGCGGTGATGTTGTCGCGCCATTCCCGGTCCCAGATCTTTTCGAGCATGTTGTCCTTCTCGTTGGAAAGACGGTCGAGGGCAAGATTGCTGGTCTCCTCGCTGTCGGCATTGCCCTGGTCAGCCAGCGAGGGCTGGCGCTTGCGGGCGCGGAAGACATCAAGCACGCGCCAGCGGGTCATCTGCAGAAGCCAGGCCTTGAAGGAACCGGCGCGGGGGTCGTACTGGCCCTTCTGCACCTGGCGGGCAATGGCGATGATGGTCTCCTGAATGACATCAAAGGCCTCCTCGCGGGTCAGACCGGCCTTGGTGGCAACGCTGTAGATGAGGCGCCAGTAGGTCTGGTAGAACTCGTTCCAGGTGCGCTGATCCTCCCAGTTGTTGAGACGCTCGATCAGGCTCTTGCGGGTTTTCTCCCACAGGCCTTTCTCTTTCTTCGCTTCTTCTGGAATGTCGGGCGTCTCCTCCATTTCTAAGAAACAATAGTCACCGCTTGTCCGCCCCTGTCAAACAGCGGATGCAACACCCACGCACCCCGCGTGAAAAAGGTTTTTCTATCGCTTTTCCCATCTTTTCGAAGCCGCTGCCGGCTCACCGGTTGCGCGCACGCCGCCGACGGTGCTAGATTGATCTCTTGCTCCCGCCGGCTCGCCGGCTCCCTCCTGCTATGAAGATTCTCGTCACCGGCGGCGCCGGATTCATCGGCTCGCACACCGTCGAGCGCCTGCTGCGCGACGGTGCCGGCGAGGTGACCGTGCTGGACAACTTCAACGACTACTACAACCCGGCGATCAAGCGCCGCAACCTTGCCGGGGTAGCCGGCCGCATCACCCTGCGCGAGGGCGACCTCACCGACGCCGCCTTCGTCCGCGAGGTGTTCGAGGCAGGCCGGTTCGATGCCGTCATCCACCTCGCCGCCCGCGCCGGCGTTCGGCCCTCGATCGCCGAACCCGAGCTCTATCTCGACACCAACATCAAGGGCACCTTCCACCTGCTCGACAACGCCCGCCGCACCGGCTGCCGGCACTTTGTCTTCGCCAGCAGCTCCTCGGTCTACGGAGTCAACACCAAGGTGCCGTTCAGCGAGGAGGATCCGATCCTGCAGACGATCAGCCCCTACGCGATGACCAAGATGGCAGGCGAGCAGATGTGCTCGAACTACAGCCATCTCTACGGCCTGCGCACGGTCTGCCTGCGCTTCTTCACGGTTTACGGACCACGCCAGCGGCCCGATCTGGCCATCTCGAAATTCACGCGCCTCATCGAGGACGGCCAGCCGATCGACAAGTATGGCGACGGCAATACCGCGCGAGATTACACGTACATCGAAGACATCGTCGAGGGCGTCATCGGCGCACTGAACCTGCGCACGAGCCCGCTCTGCGAGATCATCAACCTCGGCGGATCGCAGACGGTGACGCTGAACGAGTTGATCGCCACGATTGAAACCGCCGTCGGCCAGCCCGCACGGATCAACGCCCTGCCCGACCAGCCCGGTGACGTGCCGCTCACCTCGGCCGACGTCGGCAAGGCGGCCCGCCTGCTCGGCTTCCAGCCGCGCACGCGAGTCACCGAAGGCATCGCCCGCTACGTGGAGTGGTTCCGCCAGATGCGCCGCGACGGATTGGTCGTCTGCTGAGCTCAGGCCAGCAGCGGCCCGCGCACCGGTTCGGCCAGCGCCGAGCGGACATGGGCGACCAGTTCTTCCGCGACCACCTCGGCCTGCTCGCGGCTGACCAGGTTTTTCACCACGACGCGCGGGTATTCCGCACCAAAGACCAGGGCGAAACGCGCGATCTGGTTCTCGGCGGCCTGAAACTGCTTGTTCACCTTCTGCGCCGACAGGCTGAGATCCGTCTTCACCCCGGCGCGGCGCAGGGCCTGCAGGGCCGCCAGCGCGGGCGCACGCTGGGCCTCGTCGGCCACCACCACGTAGGCGTCCACGCCCTGGGCGGCGTTCAGGTAATTGATCAAACGCACCTGGGCGCCGGGTGTCTTCGCCAGCAGGATGCCGAGCACGACGTCGCCCATGGCAAAACCGGCCGCAGGCATGTCGACCGAACCGTCGCTGATGAGGGCGCACAGGCGGTCGTAGCGGCCGCCGCCGGCAACGGCGCGCAGTCCGTGCTTGAGGTCGAAGACCTCGAAGACGGTGCCGGTGTAGTAGGCGAGGCCGCGAACGATCGAGGCGTCGATCTGGACATAGTCCCAGAGCCCGCGCGCGGTCAGGTCGGCGCGCAACTCGGCAAAGGCCGGGTGGGTGTCGTCGGTGCCGGTCATGAAGTCGCGCACCGCCTCGTGAGAAAGGCCGATCGCAGCCAGCTTCGCCGCCGTTTCCTCGGGCTTGGCGCGCTCAATCTTGTCGACGATCTGCAGGAAGGCCGGGGCGTGCTCCTCGGCAATGCCCTGGTCGCGCAGAAACTGGCTCCAGATCTCGCGATTGCTGAGGCGGATGCGGAAATCGCCGGCCTGCAGGCCGAAGTCGAGCATCACCTCGATGGCCAGGGCAATCAGTTCGGCGTCGGCACCGGGGGAGGCGTCGCCGAGGATGTCGGCGTTGAACTGGATGAACTCGCGGGTGCGGCCCTCCTGCGGCTCCTCGTAGCGGAAGCAGGAACCGATCTCGAACCACTTCAGAGGCTTCTTGAAATCGCGCTGGCGGGCGGTGGCCATGCGCGCCAGCGAGGGAGTCACCTCCGGCCGCAGGGCGATCTCGCGCCCGGCCTTGTCCTCGAAGCAGAACAACTGGCCGGTGATCTCGTCGCCGCTCTTCTTCCGGTACAGGTCGGTGCTCTCGATGACGGGCGCCTCGTACTCGACGAAGCCGCAGCGGCGGGCGGCAGCGCGCCAAGTGTCGGTGACATAGTTGCGAAGCGCGCACTCCCGGGGGAAGAAGTCGCGAAAGCCTTTGACGGTGCGGAAGGAGGCCATTAGAAGGGCCGGACTGATGCCCGCCGCGCCTGCAAGTTCAACCGTTTTTCCCGATGCTGTCCGAGCTGTTCGTGCGTGACTTCCGCTGCTTTGCGGAAGGCCGGCTGCGGCCGCACCCGGAGCTGACGGTGCTGGTGGGACGCAACGCCCAGGGCAAGACCTCCCTGCTTGAGGCTGCCTGCGTGCTGCTCCGGCTGCAGTCGCCGCGCACCGCCAGCCGGACCGATCTCATCCGCTTCGGCCCGGCCACCTGCCTGGTCGAGGGACAGGTCGGCGGGCACCGCCTGCGCTTTGCCCAAGGCGCCCGCGTGCGCCGGCTGGCAGTGGATGGCGCAGTGTGCACGCGCTCGGCCGAGTACCTGGCGCTCAGCGGCCGGGTCGTGTGGATGGACCATCGCGACATGGGACTGTTGCGTGGTGGCGCCGAGCAACGCCGGCGCTACCTTGACTTCGCCGCGAGCCAGGTCTTTACCGACTACCTGCCGGCCCTGCGCGGCTACGAGCGGGCGCTGCGCGGCCGCAACCACGTGCTGAAGCGCGATGCCGTCATTGCCTGGCGCCAGGCCGACGCCTTTGCGGGGGTGATGGACGGCTTCGCCCGGATTCTGCGCGGTCGTCGCGCCGAACTGACAGCCGCCCTGGCTCCCGAGGCCGCCGGTGCCCACACGGTGCTGAGCGGCGGAGCCGAAACCGCGGAAGTCGCCTACCAGTCCGGGCAGGACAACGAGGATCTCGCCAGCCAACTCGCCGGGCTCCGGTTGGAAGAGCAGCGCCAGCGCGTCACCCTGGCCGGCCCGCACCGAGATGACCTGCAACTCAGCCTCAACGGCATGGACGCCACGGCCTTTGCCTCCGAGGGACAGCAGCGCAGCCTTGCGGTGGCCATGAAGGTCGCCCAAGCCCGGGTGCTTCAGACTGCCTGCGGCACTCCGCCGCTGCTGCTCGTCGACGACGTCTTCGGCGAGCTCGATGCCCATCGCCGGCGCGCCCTGCTGGCCCTGCTGCCCGCGGGCACACAGAAGATTCTCACCACCACCAGCCTCGACTGGGCGGCCGCTGATGAAGTTGAGGGCGAAGTCTGGCGCGTCGAGGGCGCATCTCTTCAGCCGGCGTGAGGTCAGCCCTCAGAGCTGTGCCAAATAGACCGCGCCAAGCGGCGGCAGATCGATGATCACGCTGTAGGGCCGGCCCTGCCAGGACATGTCGCCGGCCGGCAAGGGCAGTGGATTGACCATGCCGCTGCCGGCGTAGCCGGGGGCATCGGTGTTGAGCAGTTCCCGATAACTGCCGGGTTTGGCGACACCGACCCGGTAGCCCTTGCGCGGCACTGGCGTCGCATTGATCACCACGTAAACCGCGCCACCGCGACGGTCGCGGCGCAGAAAGGCGAAAATGCTGTGGTCGGCGTCGTTGGCGTCGAGCCATTCAAAGCCCTCCGCCTCATGATCGCGTTCATGCAGGGCCGGCACGGTCTGGTAAAGCGAGTTGAGGTCCTGAACCAGCTTCTGCACCGCCGCGTGCTCCTCGCCGAGGAAGAGGTGCCAGTCGAGGCTGCGTGCGTGATTCCACTCGCTCCACTGGGCGAATTCGCCCCCCATGAAAAGCAGCTTGTTGCCGGGATGGGCCCACATCCAGGCGTAGAACAGGCGCAGGTTGGCAAACTTCTGCCAGCGGTCGCCCGGCATCTTGTTGATGAGGCTGCCCTTGCCGTGGACGACCTCGTCATGGCTGAGCACCAGGATGAAGTTCTCGTCGTAGGCATACAGCATCGAGAAGGTGGCCTCGCCGTGATGGTACTTTCGGTGCACCGGCTCCTCCCGCATGTAATGCAGGCTGTCGTTCATCCAGCCCATGTTCCACTTGAAGCCGAAGCCCAGACCGCCCGCATCGACGGGCTTGGACACGCCCGGCCAGGCCGTGCTTTCCTCGGCAATGAGAGTGATACCGGGATGCATGGCGTAACAGACGCGGTTCAATTCGCGCAGGAAATCGATCGCCTCCAGATTCTCGCGTCCGCCAAACTTGTTTGGCACCCAGGCCCAAGGCTTGCGCGAATAGTCGAGATAAAGCATCGAGGCCACCGCGTCAACGCGCAGGCCGTCGATGTGGAACTGTTCCAGCCAGAACAGGGCATTGGCGAGCAGGAAGTTTTTAACCTCGGCGCGTCCGTAGTTGAAGATCAGCGTTCCCCAGTCCTGATGCTCCCCCTGGCGCGGGTCCGCATGCTCGTAGAGCGCTGTCCCGTCGAACCGGGCGAGCCCGTGGGCGTCCTTGGGAAAGTGCCCGGGCACCCAGTCGAGAATGACGCCCAGACCGGCCTGGTGACAGCGGTCGACAAACTGGCGGAATTCGTCCGGATCGCCGAAGCGGCTGGTCGGCGCAAAGTAGCCCGTGATCTGGTAGCCCCAGGATCCGTCGAACGGATGCTCGGCCACCGGCATCAGCTCGATGTGGGTGAAGTTGAGGGACTTCACGTACGGAATCAGGTCGTCGGCCAGCTCCAGATAGGACTTGGGGCGGTTGCCCTGCTCAGGGATGCGCTTCCAGGAACCGAGATGAACCTCGTAGATGCTCATCGGCCTGCAATAGAGATCGCGACGGGCACGCCGCTCCATCCATTCATGGTCGCTCCAGCGGTAGCGTGTCAGGTCAAAGACCAGACTGGCTGTCTGCACGCCATGCTGGCCGAAGAAGGCAAAAGGGTCGGACTTGACCAGCACGTGCCCTTCGGCAGTGAGGATCTCAAACTTGTAGTGACTGAGTTCACTGATGCCCGGCAGAAAGATTTCCCAGACCCCGGCCTCTATGCGCAGGCGCATCGGATTCACGCGTCCATCCCAGTCGTTGAAATCACCGACCACCGAGACACGGCGGGCGTTGGGCGCCCAGACGGCAAACTGCACGCCGCTGACCCCCTCGATGATGCTTGGCCGCGCGCCCAGGCAATCCCAGAGACGCTGATGGGTGCCCTCACGAAAGTAATAAATGTCCTGCTCCCCGAGCAGCGGTCCGAAGGAATAGGGATCTGCACTACGGCTGACGCGACCGTCATACCCCACCAGTTCGACATCATAGGCCACGCATTCGGGCAACTCGACCGCAAAGAGGCCATGGTGATGCTCGCGGCGCATCGGCCAGACACCGGCGCCATCGCGGGCCAGCAGGCGCACGGCATGGGCCTTGGGCTGGAAAACACGCACCTTCACGCCACCGTCCGGCTGCTGCTGCGGACCCAGAAAGCCGAAGGGATTGCCGTGGCGGGCTTCCAAAAGGGCAAGGGCATCGGCCGAGAAAACAGGGTCTACGTTAAAGCTCATGAATTGGGTGCAAGTAGCAGAGGCTCAAGATGTTCCAAGCAGATTTTCGCCAACGAATGCCCGCTCAGCAACGCCTTGCGCGCCTGTCCCGCCGGGTCAAGCCGCCACCATTGCACAATCCGTGCCGAAACCTCGGCGGGGTCCTCCCTGGGATCAAAAAATTGGGCCAGCGGGCCCAATACCTCACGATGCACAGGCAGATCAGAACACCACACCGGCAGCCGGTGGGCCGCCGCCTCAAGGAGTGGCAGACCAAAACCTTCGCCCGTGCTGGGAAAAAACAGTGCGTCAGCCAATTGATACAAGGCGCTCACCTCCCCCTCATCGAGGGGCGCCTGCTCTCCCAAAAACACGGCTGCCTCATCCAATCCCTCGGCCAACCGCAGGCCACGCAGCTCGTTCAGATAGCGAAGGCCATCGGCCTGATGAGGATCGGGCGCGCCGGTGACGGCATAAGCGGCATCGAGTCCGGCACGCCGCAGGCCAGCGGTGACACGCAGCCCGAATTCGATGTTCTTGCGCCGGATCAGCCGCGCCGGATGAGCCAGAACCAGTTCATGGCGCCATAGCGGCAGCGAAGCAAAGCGGGGCGGCAAACCCAGAACCGCCACCAAGTCGATGCCGTTGGGGATGACTCGCACCGCATTGGACGGCAGACCGGTCGCACGCAGGTAATCCAAACGGCGCGCCTCCGACACTGCGACGTGGCAGGCTTCCGGCACAGGCTCAGACCAGCCCACCGCGGCGTAGTGTGGGTTCACGGCAGCCACATCGTGCACCCAGTTGATCCAGCATACCTGCCGATGGGCGGCGGCCAGCGCGGTCAGTTCGCGCGTCCAATCCAGGTCAAAGGGCATGGTGAAGACATTGTGCACAAGGACCGCAGCAGTCGCCGACTCCGCCAGCCAGGCGCGGAAGGCCGGGCGCTCCTGACGGCTGAACAGGACCACCTCATGCCCGAGCGCCGCGAGGGCACGCGCCTGGTCTCCCAACAGCCGCTCCACTCCGCCAATGACCGGCGGCAGGGTGTAGTGGAGCAGGGCGACACGCATGCTCCAACCTTGGCGCACGCGATCGCGGCGGCAAAAGAAAAAGACGGCCGGCAATCCGCAGTTGCGCTTGCGACGGCCGTTGCTCTCGTCGAGCCTGCAAGGCCATTTCAAACCTGATCCAAGTCATGAGCAAGAATCCCGCAAAAAAACTCCTCAACGACCCTCTCAAGTGCGCCGACGAACTCTTTGAAGGCCTCGTGCTCGCCTATGACGGCAAGGCACGCCGGGTCGGCAAACGCTCCATCGTCATGAACGACCTGCGTCCGAACGCTCCCGCCCTGCTCATTGGCGGTGGCGCCGGTCACGAGCCGATCTACCACGGCTTGGTTGGCAAAGGCATGGGCGACGGTGCCGCCGTCGGCGACATCTTTGCCGCCCCGCCGCCGGACATCGTGCTGGAAGCCACCCAGGCCGTGAACCGTGGCAAGGGCGTGCTCTATCTTTACGGCAACTACGCCGGCGACGTCATGAACTTCGACATCGGCGCCGAACTCGCCGCCGATGAGAGCATCGAGGTGAAGACTGTCATCATCAACGACGACGTCTGCTCGGCTCCGCCCAGCGAAAAGGGCAAGCGCCGCGGCATCGCCGGCCTTGTGCCGGTCGTCAAGCTGGCCGGCGCCGCCGCCAGCCAGGTGGACAACCTGGATGAACTGGCCCGCCTTGCGCAAAAGGCCGTCGACATGACCCGCACGGTCGGCGTCTCCACCCGACCCGGCTCCATCCCAGCCACCGGTGAGCCGACCTTTGAACTGCCCGATGAACTCATCGGCCTGGGCATGGGTATTCATGGCGAAAAGGGCGTCGGCCTGATTCCAATGTGCTCGGCCGACGAATTGGCTGCGAAAATCCTCGATCTGCTGTTTGCCGATGACCTTGAACTGAACGCCGGCGACGAAATCGTCTTCTTCGTCAACAGTCTGGGCAGCACCCATCTCATGGAACTGCTCATCCTGCTGCGCGCTGCCCGCCCCATCCTCGAGGCGCGCGGCCTGAAGGTGCACCAGACGATCTGCGACAACATCGTCACCTGCCAGGAAATGGCCGGGGTCAGCTTCAGCATCACCAAACTCGACGCCGAACTCAAGCAACTCTGGGACTTGCCCTGCGAGAGCCTTGGCTACACCAAGCTCTGATCCGACGCGCAGAAATCTCTTGAACGGGCACGGGCGGAACTTCGCGGTTCCGCCCGTTTGTTGTCATGGATCGGTAGTGCCGGCGAGGAATGGCCGCCACCGAAGTGCCGGAACTGCATTCACTTGGCCGCCGGCTGCTCGGTCTTGGCGGTGGTCGGCTGCTTGCCGGTCAGTTCAAGGTAATCGCGCAGGATGTGAATCGCCTCCAGCTTGGTCGGTTCCAGGCCGTAGGGGAATTTCGAGACGTCGGAGGCGCCTTCCTCGCCCTCGCTCTTGGCCGCCATCTTCATGCCGGTGCTCTGCTCGCGGGTAAAAGCCGACTCCGGCACGAGTTCAGGCGCGTTGACGTTGTCAAGGGTCAGATGGTAGACCTTGAAACTGTCGTCCTTGAGCTGCTCGGCAACCTGCTTGGCGCGCGCGGCGCGCTCCTGGTCCTGCTTCTCGCGGCGTGCTTCGTTCTCCTTTGCCTCCTGCTGGCGCTTGGCCAGGTTGATGACGACCGTGTTGCGGTCGATGCGCTCCTTGAGCCGGGCTGACTCCTCGCGCACATAGTTGAATTCGGGATTCGCTTCCAGACGGGCCGCGAGCCGGCTTGCCAGTTCCTGAACAGGCAGAGGCTGCGGCGACAGGAGATTGTAGTTGCGGGCCGGAATGGTGTCGTAGGGCAAGGGATTGTCCGTGGCGGACTCGCCGATGTCGAGGACATCGCGGATCGACGGCAGCACGAGGTCGGGTTCAACCCCCTTCAACTGGGTCGAGCCACCGGCGATGCGGTAGAACTTCTGAATGGTGACCTTCAGGTTGCCGGCGCGGTCTTTCTTGGCGAAGAACGGCATGAATCGATCCACCGGCAGGATGGTCTGCACGGTACCCTTGCCGAAAGTGGATTTGTCACCAACCACCAGTGCACGGCGGTAGTCCTGCAGCGCAGCGGCGAGAATCTCCGACGCCGAGGCACTGGTTTTATCGGTCAGCACGATCATAGGGCCATCGTAAAAGGCCTTTGGGTTCTCACACTCGCGCCAGGTGATGGTGCCGCGCCAATCCTTGGCCTGGACAACAGGCCCGGCCGGCACAAACAGGCCGGTCAGACGAATGGCCTCCTCCAGCGAACCGCCGCCGTTGCCTCGCAGGTCGAGAACCAGACCATCCATCTTTTCCTTCATCAGGCGCGACAGCAGTTTCTGGACGTCGTCGGTGGTGCTGACCGTGCCATCCTCCATGTCGGCGTAGAAAGACGACAGATTGATCCAGCCGACCTTGAGTGGCTTGCCAAGTTCGGTTGGGGTCTGGATGAGTTCGGCGTTGGCCAACTTCTCCTTCAACTCAACGGCACC
Source organism: Prosthecobacter sp. (assembly GCA_044345215.1). Lineage (GTDB taxonomy): Bacteria > Verrucomicrobiota > Verrucomicrobiia > Verrucomicrobiales > Verrucomicrobiaceae > Prosthecobacter. The sequence goes on from JBIJBO010000030.1 coordinate 27,532, forward strand.
GCGGACGATCGTGATGATTTTGGTGGCCGACGGGTCCTGGGCCGGGTTGACACGAAGACGCACAACACTGCCTTCGGTACCGCGGATCATGTCGACAATCTTCTGCAGCTTCATGAACTTCGTTTCGACAAATTCCGCCTCGCCCTGGGCAACTCCGGTGATCTTGTCGTTGAGCTTGAGCTCGCCCTGCTTGTCGGCAGGCCCCCCGACAACGATGCCTTGGATGACTGCCACGTCGTCCTCCAGACCGAGCAGCGCGCCGACGCCGACGAGCTTGTGCTTCATCTGGATGTTGAAGTTGTCCATCTCGTTGACGCTCATGTACTCGGTGTGAGGGTCGTAGGCGGCCGAAAGGCTCGACAAGAAGAGATCCACCACATCCTCCTGGTCGTTCTCCTCGAGCGATTCCAAGAGCCGCTCGTAGTCCTTGAGGACACGTGCCTCCGGGGTGCGCTCATCCTCCTTTTCAGCAGGCGGCGCTTCCGGCTTGGGCTCCGAGACTTTGGCCGACTCCGTCTTGGCTTCTGCGGGCTGGGATTCCTTGGCTTTCTTCGCGGCTTCCGCCTCCTTCTTGGCCTTCTCCTCGGCCTTGGCCTCATCGGAGAGGCGCTCCTGCAGCAGATTCTCCTCGAGGATGTCGAGCCATAAACGATCCTGCTCTGCGGTATCGGCCGGATACGGGGCCTTGTCGCGTTTGATCAGGGTGGTGCGCTCGGACTCAAAGTTGAATTTGTGATCCTTGAGGGCCGTGCGGACAAACTCCAGTCGCTCCTGGACACGCTTCTTGTAGAGATCGTAAATTTCAAAGGCCGGGCTGATGTCACGCATCAGGATGAGGTCATCGAGCGTGGTCTTGAACTTGGTTTCAAACTCCTGAACGTCCTTGGCCGTGAAGAAGACACGGCGGAAGTCGAGGGTGTTCAGGTAGTTGCGGAGCATGCGAACCGACATCTCGTCATCAAAGTCCTGACGCGAGTAGTGCTGGTTCTGCAACATGTAGGCCACATGCATGGCCACCTGGCCGAAGTTGGTCTCCGCGCGGGCGGTGGGGGAGACGGAGGCCGCCAGGGCGAGGCCGGCTCCAACAAGGAGGGGTAGTGCGCGTGTCATGAGGGGATTGCCGACAAAGTAGTACGACCTAAACGGTGAGTTCGCTGCCAAATTTGCCTTTTGCGGCTTGAAATGTCCACTGGATTCCCTCAGGAAGCCGCTGATGTACGACATTCACACTTTCACGGGGGGCATGGCCCAAACCAACGCCTGGCTCATGGAATCGCCGCAGGGCAACCTGCTGATCGACGCCCCCGAGGGCACGGCCCGCTGGCTGCTGGCGCGCGGTGTTCGGGTCGACACCCTGCTGATCACGCACCAGCACTTCGACCACGTGCAGGACGCGGCCGAGGTCAAGGCGGAACACGGCTGCCAGGCGCTGGCTTGGTCGCCGTTTTCGCGGGAACTGACCCTGGAACGACTCGTCGGTGCTGTGGATGGCCGGGAATTGGTGCCCGAGTTCAGCGTCGATGCCGTTCTTGCCGGGAGTGACCAGATTGTGGCCGGTGGCTGTTCCTGGCGGCTGTTGCACATTCCGGGGCACTCGCCCGACAGCGTTTGTTTTCACCAGCCCGAAGGCGGATTTGTGTTCGGAGGCGATGTATTGTTTCTGGATGGCGTGGGGCGCACGGACTTCCCGGGCGGCTCGTTCGAGCAGCTGATGGAGGGCATTCGCGGCAAGCTGATGGTGCTGCCGGACGAAACTCGGCTGCATCCCGGTCACGGTCCGGCCACGACGCTGGGACGCGAGCGTCGTCACAACCCGTTCTTGACCAATCTCTGAGCTGCCCGGGATTTTGCCGGCAAGCGACACAAGGGTGGTTGCCGTAGCGTTAATGCGGTGCACCCTGCCCTTCATGGAAACCCAGCTCCGCCCCGCCACCCGGCAAGCCCTGCAGGCCTTTCGCGCCCGCCGCCGCATGCTGCTTGCCTGGCGCGCCCTGCTTTGCTTCGCGCTCATCGCCCTGACCGCAGTGCTGATCGCCGCCCTGCTCGATCGCGCCCGCTTCCTGCCCGAAATCCTCCGGCCGTGGATCACCCTCTCCGCCTACGTCATCGCCGCCTTGGCCGCCTGGCGCACCGGCCTGAGCCACCTCCGTGAGGCCGGCAGTGACATCGCTGCGGCGCGACTGCTGGAAAGCGTCGCCCCAGGCCTGCACGAGCGCTTGCTCGCCGCCGTGGAACTGGCGGTGGGCCACTCCGGCGAATCGGCTGAACTGCGCGCCCGCCTGCAGGAGGAAGTCGCTGACACGGTCCGGCACCTCGACGTACGCAGCCTGCTTCCCGTTCGCTCCCTGCGAGGCTGGTTGTCAGGCTGCGGTGGACTCGTTCTGCTGATCGCGGCACTCAGCTGCATCCCGCCCCTGCACCTGCCCGGCTTCCTGGCGCGCGCCGCCGTGCCATTCGCCAACCTGCCCCGTCCTGCGAGCGTGGTGATTCAACTTGTGGAGCCATCACCCGCCGATGCGCTTGTCGCCTTCCACTCGGAAGTCAGCATCGTCACCGAAGTCACGGGTCGCCTCAACGGCCCGGTGCGATTGGAAAGCCAGCCGGACGGTTCCGGCAGCCGCATGGAAGCCATGCGTCAAGGCCCGGGCAATCGGCACGAAGCCAGCCTTGGCATCGGTCAGTCCGATGTACGCTACCGGCTGCATGCCGGCGATGCCATCAGCCCTTGGCACCGGCTTACTGCCAGGCCCAGACCGCGACTCATCGAGTTCGTCAAAACCGTGACCCCACCCGCCTACACCGGCCTGCCGGCGATGGAGCGAACCGACGACCATGGCGACCTCGAAGCTCTGGAGGGCTCGACGGTGAGCCTGACGCTCAGGGCCAATCAGCCAGTCAACAACGGCCGACTGCAGCTGAATCCTGAGCATGCCGAACGCCCGGAACCGCTCGCCGTCACCTCCTTGCCCGACGGCCGTCTGCATGCCGAATGGCCCCTCGCTGCAGGCCAGGAAGCCTGGCAGGTTGCACTGACCGCCGTCGAAACGGGTTTCACCAACGAGGAGACTTCCCCCTGGAGAATCAGCACCATCCCGGACCTGCCGCCGATCGCCCAGATTCTGGAACCTCAGGAGCAAATCGCCCTGCTCGCTGACGCCTCGGTACGCCTGCAGGGGTTCGCCAGCGACGATGTCGGCCTCGCCTCGGTGGCCGTCGCCCATGCCATCAATGGCGGCACCTGGGAGGAGCGCAGCCTTTCCGGCAAGTCAGGCCGCGAAACGGAGGTGCAGACCGTGCTGCCGCTCGGCCCGCTGCAGGTGGCACCGGGCGACACGGTTATGCTGAAACTGATCGCCACCGACTTGAAAGGCCTGCAGGCTG
>JBIJBO010000143.1:0-9568 GCA_044345215.1 Prosthecobacter sp.
CAAGTGGTCGGCGCCCGTGCTGCTGGAGTATCGCCATCCCAACGGTCAGGCCCCCATCGAGCACCTGTACACGAACCAGACGCATCCCTACTTCCGCGCGCCGCACCTCTACGTGGCCGTCGCCGCGCGCTTCATGCCGGGCCGCCGTGTGCTCAACGACGAGCAGGCCAAAGCCATCCAGGTCAACCCGGGCTACTTCAAGGACACCTCCGACGCCATCTTCATGACCACCCGTCCGGTCGAGGGCGCGGAACAGGCCGGCTTTTACGACCGCACTTTCCTTGAAGGCTTCATCCGCGGCGGCATTGGTGCGCAGAACTGGGTTTCACGCACGAACTACCCGGCGCTGAACGTCGTGCCCACCGGTGCGCAGGAGATGTCGATCTTCGTCAATCAGGACTACGCGCAGCCGACGGCGCACCTGCGGCGCTACTCGCTGCGGCTCGACGGCTTTGCTTCGCTGAATTGCGGTTACGCCGGGGGCCACGCCATCACCCGGCCGCTGGTGTTCGCCGGCCGTGAATTGTCGCTCAATTTCGCCACCTCGGCCGCAGGCGGGGTGAAGGTCGGCTTGGAGGACATCAACGGCCGGGCCATTCCGGGTTTTGGTGTCGAGGATTGTGTCATGCAGATCGGCAATGAGCTGGACCGCCGTGTCACCTGGAAGTCCGGCAGCAATGTCGGCTCACTGGCCGGCAAGACCGTTCGCCTGCGCTTTTCGATGAAGGACGCCGACATCTATTCCTTCCAGTTCACGGAGTGAACGCTTCGGTGCCTCTGGCCTTTTCTTCTGTCATGCCCCTGCAACTCGTCACCGAACTCAACGAGCTCGACCTGCGCCTGCGCGAGCGCGCCGTCGAGGGTTTTGTCCCGGACCGCGTTTTCGACATCCACGCCCACCTCTTTCACAGCCGTCACTTCGCGGCCGGCCGGCGACCGGAGTTTCTTGATGAGGACCGCGGCTACGGCCTCGCTGATTTCAACGCCGCGATGAATCGTTGGCTGCCGGGGCGGCAGGTCGAGGGCCTGTTCTTCGGTTACCCGAGTGCCGGCAACGACCGGGTGGGTGAGAATGACTGGGTCCGCGATCAGGTCTTGCCTGCCGCGGCGGCGGGTGCCTCGCGAGCGCTCGTTTTGGCCGCGCCCGAGGATGGGCCGGATCTTGTGGCGCGCCGTCTGGCGGAGGCGCCCTTCATCGGCATCAAACCCTACCGGCTGTATGCGCCTGTGGCCGACACCCGGGAGGCGGCGATCGAGGATTTTGCGCCGGAGTGGATGTGGGAGCTGTGCGCCGCGCACGACGGTGTGCTCATGCTCCACCTCATGCGTGCCGGCGGCATCACTGACCCGGTCAATGTCGAGGCGATCCGCCGCCTCTGCCGTCGCCACCCGCGCTGCCGGCTCGTGCTCGCGCACGTGGCGCGTTCCTTCCACGATCGTCATGCCCGCGAGGGCCTGCAGGCCCTGGTGGACCTCGACAACGTCGTCGTCGACACCTCGGCGGTCACCCAGGCCGGCGCCTTCCGCGCGGCCCTCGAAATCCTCGGCCCACAGCGCGTGCTCTGGGGCAGCGATTACATGGTCAGCGAACTGCGCGGTGCCTGCTTCAGCCAGGGCGACGGCTTTACCTGGGTGCATCCCGAGCAGGAGGCGGTGCGCGGGCTGACGGTGTTTGGCGGTTACACCCTGGTCGGTCTGGAGTCGCTGCTGCGCCTGCGCGAGGCCTGCGAGGATCTCGGCCTGAATGCAGGTGACCTGCGCGACCTGTTTCATGACAATGCCCGGCGTTTGCTGGCGCCGCACCTGCCCCGGGAAGCGCCGCCGGCCGCGCCGGCCGGGCCGGCACTGTGGTCGCGGGCGGTCGGGCAAATCTCCTGCGGTACCGGCCTGCTGTCGAAGCGCGCCGCCCAGTTCGATCCGCAGACCTGGGCGAGCTATTTTTCGCGCGCCAGCGGCGCCTGGGTCTGGGATCTGGAGGGGCGGCGCTTCACCGACTTCACCGGCGGGGTCGGCGCCCTGCTGCTGGGACATGCCGATCCGGCGGTGAATGCCGCGGTGCGCCGGCGCGTGCAACTTGGCAGCTACAGCACCCTGCTTTCGCCCGACGAACCCGCCCTGGCAGCGCGCCTGCTCGACCTGCATCCCTGGGCCGGCAAGGTGCGCTTCGCCCGCGGCGGCGGCGAGGCCCTGGCGCTGGCCGTGCGCATCGCCCGTGCCGCCAGCGGTCGCAGCGGCATCGCCTTCTGCGGCTACCACGGATGGAGCGACTGGTATCTCGCGGCCAATCTTGAGGCTGATGGTGCTCTAGACGGCCACCTGCTGCCCGGGCTTGAGCCGCTGGGCGTGCCGCGGGAGCTGGCCGGTACGGCCGTGCCGTTTCGCTACAACGACCCGGTTGCCCTGCTGCAGGCGCTTGACCGGCTTGGCCCCCATCTCGCGGCCGTGGTCATGGAGCCCATGCGCGCCGAGGTGCCGCGCGACGGCTTCCTGCAGCGCGTGCAGGAGGAGTGCCGTCGGCGCGGGGCGGTATTTGTTCTCGACGAGGTCACCAGCGGCTGGCGCTTCGGTCACCCCGGAGCGGCTTCGGTCCTCGGAGTGCAGCCTGATGTCGCCGTCTACGCCAAGGCGATGAGCAACGGCGTGCCCTGTGCCGGCGTCGTCGGGCGCGAGTCGGTCATGGACGCGGCGAATGCGAGCTTCATCTCGAGCAGTTCCTGGACCGACGGCCTCGGTCCGGCGGCGGCCCTGGCCTGTTTGGACCGACTCGAGCAGACCGGGGCGGTGGCGCGGGTGGCGACACTTGGTGCACGTTTGCAGGATGGGCTGCGGGCCGTGGCGGCCCGCCATCCGGCCTTGCGTCTCGCGGTGGGCGGCCAGCCCTGCGCCCCCTCGCTGCGTTTCGATCTGGGCGATGCCACCACCGCGGCCCGGACGCTGTGGGTGCGCGGTCTGCTGCGCCGCGGGTTCCTCGCGAGCGGTCAGTGCTACGTCATGGTCGCGCACGACGAGGCCATGATCGACGCCCTGCTCTCCGCCGCCGATGAAGTCTGTGCCGAGCTGGCGGGTCTGCACGACCGGGAACAGCTGGTGGCGACCGCCGGCAGCGGGGCCCGGGCCGGGTTTGCTCGGCTGGCGTGAGAGACTGAGCGGATCTCGGATTTCAGATCTCAGATTTCAAATTTCAGAGGGTGCCGACGGTTGCGCGGGGCGTTTTTCCTTGAAGGCACAGGGGCCCCCGCCGTTGGTGTCGCATGCACCGTCGTTCCTTCCTTGCCGCCGCCACCGCGCTGTTCGCGCCTGCCGCCCGCTCTGCTCCGGCACACCTGCTCGCCGCCCAGATCGGCACGGCGCATCCGCATGCCGCCGGCAAACTCGCCGCCCTGCGCAGCCTCCCCAAGCTCTGGCAGGTGGTAGGCGTGGCCGAGACCGACGCCGCCCGGCGAGCCAAGTCGGAGAAGGTCGCGCCCTACGCGGGCCTGCCGTTTTTTGCGGAAGCCGACCTGCTCGCCCAGCCGGGCCTGCGTGCGGTGGCGGTGGAGACGCGACTGGAGCCCGCCTGCGCGACCGCGCGTCGCTGCCTGCAGGCAGGGCTGCACGTGCATCTCGACAAGCCGGGGGCGGTCGATCACGCGGAATTTCGGGCGATGCGGCTGGAGGCCGAGACACGCGGCCTGACGGTGCAGATGGGCTACATGCTGCGCTACAACCCGGCCTTCGAGCTGCTTTTCCGTGCCGTGCGCGAGGGCTGGCTCGGGGAAATCACCGAGATCGACGCCGCCATGGGCAAGCTCGCCGATGCCGGCACCCGTGCGGCCATTGGTGCCACGCCCGGCGGTGGGCTGTTCGAGTTGGCCTGTCACGTCATCGACGCCGTGGTCACCGTGCTCGGCAAGCCGGCCTCGGTGAGGGGTTTTGCGACGCCGACCCGTGACGACGGGGTGCAGGACAACCAGATGGCCGTGCTTCAGTTCCCGCGTGCCACGGCGGTCGTGCGCTGCAACCATGCCGATCCCTTCGGCGGTCCGCGCCGGCGCTTCAACGTCACCGGCACCGAGGGCACCTTCGAGATCCTGCCGCTCGAATCGGGGCGCGTTCAGTTGTCGCTGACCCAAGCGCGCGGTGGCTACAAGAAGGGCACGCAGATCCTGCAGCTCGACGTTCCCAAGGGGCGTTACGACCGGGAATTTGTCGACCTGGCCGCGGTGGTGCAGGGCGAGAAGAAGCTCGCCTGGGATGCCGCCCACGACATCGCCGTGCACGACACCGTGCGGCGGGCGGCGGGGCTGGAGTGATGATCCACTGGCCCGGCGACCTCACGGGCCGCCGGGCAGGGAAGTGCGGCTCAACTGACCGGGATCTGCACGGCCGCCGGTTTGGCGGGTTCCTGCTTGGGCAGGTGCACGCGCAGCAGGCCGTCCTTGAACTCAGCGTTCACCTTCGCCGCGTTGACGTTGTCGGGCAGGGTGAAGCTGCGCACAAAGCTGCCGTAGGAGCGCTCGATGCGGTGGTACTTCTTGTTTTTCTCCTCCTTCTCGAACTGGCGTTCGCCGGTCAGGGTCAGTTCGCCGTTTTCGACGCTGACCTTGACCTCGTCCTTCTTCATCTCCGGCAGTTCGACCTTGAGGAGGTACTCCGCGTCGTCTTCGGAGATGTCCACCAGCGGAGTCCACTGGGAGACGGTCATCGATTCCTTGCCGCCCGGTCGCGGGCCGAAGCCGAGGCTGCGTTGCAGGCGTTGCTCCCAGTCCAGCAGGTCGCGGAACGGGTTCCATTGACTCAGGGTGCTCATGCTTTGGGTTGATGATGGCGGAAATCCTTGCGCCACCGGGTCCGCCTGTTCCCGGCTTCCTAGTTTGGAGAATGCCGTCTTTGCGGTGGTTCTGCTCTGCCTGTCTTGGCGGATCCTGGGCGGATTTTGAGCAGAGGGCAGGGCGGCATTTCATGGCTCCGGCTTCAGCCCACTGAGGGTTGAGGCCGGGGTAAGCGGCCCTGGCGTGGAAAACTGAAGTCAGGATCGCCCGGTCAAAGCCGGCGTTCCTTCACCTCGTCGGAAACCGTGGCCAGGAAGTCGCCAATCGACTGCACGCCGAGGTCGCCCTTCTTGCTGTGGCGGACGGCGACGCCGCCGGCGGCGGCTTCCTTCTCGCCGAGCACGAGCATGTAGGGCACCTTGTCGAGCTGGGCGTTGCGGATCTTGGCACCGATCTTGTCGGCGTCGTTGTTCAGCGTCGCACGAAGGCCAGCGGCCTTGAGCTGGGCGAAGACCTCGGCGGCAAAGGCGTCGACCTTTTCGCTGATGGTCAGCACGCGCACCTGCTCGGGGGCGAGCCAGGCGGGGAAGTGGCCGGCGAAGTGCTCGATGAGCACGCCGCAGAAGCGCTCCATGCTGCCGAAGGGCGCGCGGTGGATCATCACCGGGCGGTGCGGCTTGTTGTCGGGACCGTTGTAGCTGAGATCAAAGCGGATCGGCAGCTGGTAGTCGACCTGCACCGTGCCAAGCTGCCACTCGCGGCCGATGACGTCTTTGATGACGAAGTCGATCTTCGGGCCGTAGAAGGCGGCCTCGCCGGGTTCCTCGGTGAAGGGCACACCCAGGGTCTTGGCGGCCTCGCGGCAGGCGGCCTCGGCACGGTCCCACTGTTCCGGGCGACCGGCATACTTGGCGCTGTCGGGATCGCGCAGGCCGACGCGGACGCGGTAGTCCTCCATGCCGAGGGTGGTGAGCACGGTTTTGACGAGAGACAGGCAGCCGAGCACTTCCTGGGCGACCTGGTCCTCGGTGCAGAACAGGTGGGCGTCGTCCTGGGTGAAGCCGCGCACGCGGGTCATGCCGTTGAGCTCGCCGCTCTGCTCCCAGCGGTACACCGTGCCGAACTCGGCGAGGCGCACCGGCAGGTCGCGGTAGCTGCGCGGCTGGCTGGCGAAGATCTTGATGTGGTGCGGGCAGTTCATCGGCTTGAGCAGGAAGCCGTCGAGCAGCTTCTCGGCGTCCATGACGCGGTCCTGGCCGATGACTTCCGCGCCGGTACGCTCGTTGATCTGGGCGGCGAACTGCGCCGAAACGGCGTCGAGGCGCGAGGTCATCTCCGCGCAGGTGCAGCCCTCGTGGGCGATCTGCTCAAGATGGTCCTGCTCGACGATGGCCGGGAACTGCGACTCCTTGTAGTAGGGGAAGTGGCCGCTGGTCTTGTACAGCGCCAGCTTGCCGATGTGCGGGGTGAAGACCTGGTGGTATCCCTGCTTGCGCAGCTCCTCGCTGATGAAGTTCTGCAGTTCCTGACGCACGACCGCGCCGTTTGGCGTCCACAGGATCAGGCCCTGGCCGACGTCCTCGTCGATGTGGAAGAGCTTGAGCTCCTTGCCCAGGCGACGGTGGTCGCGCTTCTTGGCTTCCTCCAGGCGGACGAAGTGGGCTTCGAGCTCCTCCTTGCTCTCGAAGGCGGTGCCGTAGAGGCGCTGGAGCTGGCCCTTGTTTTCGTCGCCCATGTAGAAAGAGGCGCTGACCGCGGTCAGCTTGACGTTCTTGCACTTGCTGGTGTAGCCGACGTGCGGACCGGCGCAGAGGTCGAGGAACTCGCCGTTCTGGTAGCAACTGATCTCCTCGCCCTCGGGGATCTTGGCGATGAGGTCGAGTTTGAACTGGCTCGGGTTGCCCGGGCGTTCACCCAGGCCGCCGAGGCGGCCGCTCTCGGCCAGGGCGATGGCTTCCTCGCGGCTGATGACCCGGCGTTCGAAGCGCTGGTTCTCCTTGGCGATCTTCTTCATCTCCACCTCGATCTTCTCGAAGTCGTCGGGCGTAATGCGGTGCGCCATCTGGAAATCGTAGTAGAAGCCGTTCTCGACCGGCGGGCCGTAGGCGAACTGGGCATCCGGCCAGATCCGCAGGATGGCGGTCGCCATCACGTGGGCACAGGAGTGGCGCAGGCGCTCGATGTCGGACATCAGGGCGCGTTCTTCGAGGGTCTTGCGTTCGTTGGCCATGGCAAAGGGGGAGGCGAATTTGGCGCATCCCGGGAGATTTGCGACAAGGGATTTTCGGGAAAATGGCGGGTCAAGGCGCTCAAAAAAAGCTTGCCGCAGCGGTGTTTGTGTTGAAATGGTTAAGGGATTTTGATAATCAGGACAAATATGAAAACGCGCGGAATTCTTGCTTCGCTCGCCTGTTGCGGGTTCTCACTGTCGCTTTTCGCTGTGGATTCCGGCTATCCCGCCTATCCAAGCCAGGTTTCGGTCGAACCGCAGTTGCCAGCCCCCTCCATCGATTCACCCTACGCTGGTCCAACTCTGATGAATCCGCAGCCTCAGAGCTATGGGTTTGAGCAGTCGGCGCCGACAAACAGCTGGGGCAGCGTGCAGACCGTTCAGCAGGGAATGCAGGGCAGCATGCTGAATTATCAGTACCTGGAACTCGGCTACCGCTACCGCGATCCGAAGGGCGGAGCCTATGACGGCAGCCACGGATTCGGCGGCAGCCTTGTTCTGGAGCTGCCGGCCACCTTCTTCATCAAGGCCTCGATGGACTGGACCAGCGGCTCAGGTGATCGCTCCGTGGCCGGTGTCCGCAATGCTGATTACGACCTGTCGACCATCTCGGTCGGCGGCGGCGTTTACATGGCCATCAAGCCCAACCTGCACTTCGTTGGCGAGGCGGGTTTCCTGTATGCAAATTTCGATGCCGACCGCGCCAGTCGAAGCTTCACCGAGGCCGGCATTTACATGCGCCCCAGCCTGCGCTATCAGATGGTTGACTGGCTGGAACTGCAGGCGGGTGTCACGGTCACCAGCATGGACGATTATGATGGCCGCGTGGTCGATGTTGGCGGCTACTTTCGCGTTCTGCCACAGCTTGACGTCAACCTCGGCATGGACTTTGGCGACGAAATCCGCTCGCTCCGTGCCGGTGGTCGTCTGCGCTGGTGATTCTCCCTCAAGACCCAACGAAAGGCGCTCCGGCGACGGGGCGCCTTTTTTTCATGCCTTGAGGGTGGCCTTCGCGCGTCGGCGCGTGGGGAACAACTCGCGGCAGAGCGGGCAGACGGTGCCATCACAGCCGCGCGCGCTGCAGTGTTCGCGCCCGTAAAAGATGATCTGCAGGTGCAGGCGGTTCCAGGCCGACTCTGGAAACAGCCGCTTCAGGTCGCGCTCGGTCTGCACGACGCTGCGGCCCGAGGTCAGTTCCCAGCGCTGGGCGAGTCGGTGAATGTGGGTGTCGACCGGAAAACTCGGCACACCAAAGGCCTGGGCCATGACCACCTGAGCCGTCTTGTGGCCGACGCCGGGCAGCCTCTCCAGCGCCTCTAGGTCGGCCGGTACCTTGCCGCCGTGCTCTTCGACCAGAATCTCCGAAAGCCGGTGGATGGCTCGCGCCTTCTGCGGACCAAGGCCGCAGGGGCGAACCACCGCCTCGATCGATGCGACCGGCACCCGGGCAAGCGCCTGCGGGGTGCGCCCCAGCGCGAACAGGGACGGTGTCACCTGATTGACGCGGACGTCGGTGCACTGGGCCGACAGAAGAACCGCCACCAGCAGGGTGAAGGCGTCGTCATGATCGAGAGGCACCGGCGTGCTCGGGTAGAGCTCGTCGAGCCGCCGCTGAATCCACCGGGCCCGTTCGGTTTTGGTCACACCAGAAAGTTAGCTCCGCTCAATCCGACTGACCATGCGCTTCACGTGCGGATGGTGGGCGCGCGGTTTCATGATGGCGAGGCTTTTTGAGAACGAGCCCCACTTCAGAACGCGGATGTTGACGTTGCGCACGCCCCAGGCCTTCATGTGCGCCTTGCTCGGTTGGTAGATGTCGATCGTGTTGGTGCCGACGAGGGCTGAGCCATAGTCATCGACCTGATAAATGTAAGGGGTGCCCTCGATCTGAAAAATGGTTCCAACCGGGTAGACCGACCAGTCTGCCGCCGCGCTGCGCACCATGCCGTGGCGCAGGCCGGTGCCGACCGCTGTGCGCGCCCCATACTGAATGTGGTCCGACTCCGTGTGAGTGTAGGCCGTCGTGCGCACCGAGGTGATGCGAGTGCCATTCTTGGTCACGATGCGACCGCCTTGCGAGGAGGCGCAGGAGCACAGGGCCGCGGCAGCGACGCAGAGCAACAGAGTGGAGGCGATTCTCATCATTCTTTTGAAAAGCTGACTTTCAACAAGTGCTGAGTCACTCCCATTGTTGGGCTTTTTGGCTGGGAAATCAATCCCGGATTTTCCACGCTCAAGCCTTGCCCTTGGTGAAGCCATCCTTGAGTGCGACCGTGCGGTTGAACACCGGTCGCCCGGGCTGGCTGTCCTTGGGATCGACGAAGAAGTAGCCAACGCGCTCAAACTGGTAGTGGCTACCCGGCGCGGCCGTGCCAAGGGCGGGCTCGGCCTTGGCGGTGAGGGGCTCGACCGAGTGCGGGTTGAGGAACTGGGTGAAGTCGCCGTCCTCGCCGGCAGCCTGGTCGGGCTGTTCAACCGTGAACAATTTGTCGTAGAGGCGAACTTCAATGTCGGCGGCGTGGGCGGCGCTGACCCAGTGAATTGTGCCTTTGGGCTTGGGGCGGCCCTCGGGCTTGGCGCCGTGACG
>JBIJBO010000144.1:0-9566 GCA_044345215.1 Prosthecobacter sp.
GAGGACGTCATGCAGGAGGTTCTCGTGCAGGTTTGGAACAAGGCCCACCTCTATGAGTCGGGCAAAGGCAAGCCGCTGACCTGGCTGACCACCCTGGCGCGCAACCGGGCGATCGACCGCATCCGCGCCAAACAGCGCCGCGCCAAGCTCAACGACGATTTCGAGCTGGAGAACAAGAAACTGCAGTTTGAGTTTGAGGACTCCGGCCGAGAGGTCCTCGAGACCAAGGAGCGCAACCGCCTGCTGTTGCGCTCGGTCGAGCGGCTCAACCCCGAGCAGCGAGAGGCCCTGCGACTGGCCTACTTCGACGGCCTGACCCAAGCCGAGGTGGCGGAGCGACTCAACGAGCCGCTTGGCACCATCAAGGCGCGGATCCGCCGCGGCGTCAGCCGTTTGGAGACGCTGATCAAGCCGCGAATGTCCTGAGGGTTTACTCGGCCAGTTCGTAGGCCACCATCTCCCGGTCGTTGCGCACCAAGAGCCAGCGACCGGCCAGGCAGGGCGGGTTCCAAGTTTTCGATTTCAGGGCTTCGAGGCGTCCCAACTCCTCGGAGCCTTTTTCGTTCGGCCGGACCAGGGCCACAGCCCCGGATTCCGCCTGAAGGAGCAAAAGGTTCCCAAGTTGCAGGTGTTGACCGTAGCCGTAGCGGCCCTGGCGCCAGAGGCGCTCGCCGCTCGCCAGATCGACCGCCACCAGGGTGCCTTCGTCGAGAGCGAGGGCAAGTTTGCCCATCACGGTGGCGGTGCTGAATTTGGTGCGTGGAACGCTGGCGGCCCAGAGTTCCTGGCAGGCCAGGCCCTCGCCCTCGGTGTGAATTTCCAGCAGCCGACTCTTCTGCCCATAACTGGCCGTGACCAGCAGTCGGTCACTGCCGACCAGGGCGGGTTGCCCCACACGTGGGTAATCGCCAGGCCAGGGATGGCGCCAGAGTCGGCGACCGGTGGCCGGATCATGACCGGTGACGGAACCGGCGTTGACCGAAACGATCTGGTCGCGGCCGGCGAGACGGCGCAGGGCCGGTGTGCTGTAGCTGGCCGGTTCGTCGCCGGCGGTCCACAGCTGCCGGCCATCGGCTTGGGCATAGGCAACCAGGGTCGGGCCGGCGTTGCCACCGGTGATGATGACACGATCCTCATGCAGCAGGGGTGAGCCGCTCTTGCCGTAGGTGAGGTTGCCGGCGCCGGTTTCCGCCAGCACGTCGCGGCTCCAGATCGGGCGACCGGTGGCGAGGTCGAGGCAGTGGAGGTGACCGGTGGCCCCTGCGGCGAAGACACGGCTGCCCGTTGCGTCGATGGCCGGCGTCGCGCGCGGACCCTCGCCGCCAAGGGGTTCTACAAAGCGGGTGGCCGTGGCATGCCGCCAGAGCGGTTCACCGGTGGCGGCGTCGTAGCAGGTGACGCATTCCTGCTCGCGGTGTTGTTCCATCGTCACAGCGCGGCGGCCTGCGACGACGATGCCCGACCAGCCTGCGCCGACCGGGCGTCGCCAGACCTCACGCGGCGGCTTGGCGGTCCAGTCGGTCGACCAGGCCGGTGCCGGCAGCAGGGCATCGCCGGCAGGGCCGAGGAAGGTCTTGGCATCGTCCAGCCCCGGCGGTGGCACACCGGGATCGACGGCAGGACGTTCCGGGAGCTTGGGCAGGGCTGGCGGGGATGGCCTTGCCTGCCAGCGCCAGGCCAGGCGTGGCAGGGCTGTGCCGTCGGCCGAGCCCTCGTAGCGCAGTGTCAGGCGTGCGGCGCCGGCAAGCAAGAGGGCGGCGAGTGCCAGCAGACCGAGCCGGCGCCGGCGGCGGCCGCGCCGGTGCAGGGCCCAGCCGAGGCTGAGCAGCAGGGCGGCGAGCAGGCCGAGGGCGAGGCAGCCGACTGAGCGGGCGACATGATCGGTGGCGAGCAGCCACGCGGCGGGCGCGGCGGTGCCGACCAGAACAAGCAGAGGGAAGAGACGCATGGCGGGGAGACGTGCGCAGCGGTCAGTCGCGGCGCAGGATGCCGTCGCTGAGGATGCGGGCGCGCAGGCCGCCCCGGCCCTTCATGGCTTCCTCGGCGCCATCGGCGAAGGCCTGGTTCATCCAGTAGCAGGGTGCGCTCTCCTGGGTGCCGAAAAAGCGCACGCCCTGGACTTCGAACTCGCGGCCGATGAGGGCGTTCAGATCGGCGCCCTCGGTGATGAGGTTGCGGCGGAAGACCGAGGGCGGCACGCCGGTGATGCCGAACTGCGCGCACAGGCGCTCGTAAACCTCGTGGGCAAAGAAGGTGACCTGGCCCTTGTAGTCCTCCTTGTAGTTGAAAAAGCGGTCGCCGACGAGACCCTGGCCAGCGACGCACTGCACCTCGTCGACCTCGACCATGGGGGCCTTGCCAGGCGGCAGGCCGTGGTGACCGAAGTAATTGTGCTCCGGGGAAATGTAGAGGTGCAACAGGCGCATGACCGGCTGCAGCATGCGATTGGCGCGGGCGAATGCAAGCGCGCTCAGGCGAGGATCTCGTGCAGGACCTTGCCGTAGCTGATCGGCACCGGGCGGTTGGCGACATCGCGCACCTCGGTGTCGTGGCGGATGCCGAGCAGGTGGAACATCGTCGCCGCGAGGTCGTCGGGCTTGACCGGTTTCTCGGCGGGGTACTCGCCGTTCTTGTCAGAGGCACCGTGAACGTGGCCGCGCTTGACGCCGCCACCGGCGAGCAGGGCGGTGTAGCACTGCGGCCAGTGGTCGCGGCTGAAGTTTTTGTTGATGCGCGGCGTGCGCCCGAACTCGCCGACCCAGACCACGAGGGTGGTGTCGAGCAGGCCGCGCTCGTCGAGGTCGTTGAGGAAGGTGGGCAGGGTTTGTTCGGTCATCGGCATGTGGTAGGCGTCGATGATCGGGAACATGCGGGTGTCGTTGAAGCCGTGCGTGTCCCAGCCTCCGGAGCTCGTGCTCTGGCCGCCGATGCTGGGCGCGAAGTTGACGGTGACAAACTTGACGCCGGCCTCGACGAGACGGCGGGCGAGCAGACAGCTCTGGCCGTAGGCGGTGCGGCCGTAGGCCTCGCGCACCCTGTCGGACTCGCGCGACAGGTCGAAGGCGGCACGCAGTTTTTCGCTGTGCAGCATGGCGAGCGCCTTTTCGTAGTAGCCCTCGATGCCGCGCGCCTCGGCGGAGACGTCCATCAGGCGGGTCTGGGCATCGACGAGTTTTTGCAGTTCGCGCCGGGCGTTCAGGCGCTCGTGGCTGAGGCCGGGCGGCAGGCTCAGTTCGGGCAGGGCAAAGTCGGGCGCGCTCGGGTCGCGCAGCACGAAGAAGGGATCGTGCGGTTTGCCGAGGAAACTGGCGCGCTGGCCGGGGGTGAAGGAGCCGTCGCTGACCGTCCAGGGAAAGCTGGCGGCGGTGGGGATGTCGCCCTGCACCGGCGCGAGGCGGTCGACGACCGAGGCGTAGGCGGGGAAGAGGTCGGGCGAATCCTTCAGGCGCTGGTCATCGCTGGGCGGCGCGTGGCCGCTGAGCGCGTAGTAACCGGCGCTGTTGTGATTCTTCATCGTGTGATGCATGGACCGGATCAGGGTGACCTTGTCCATGATCTTGGCGGTTTTCGGCAGGCGGTCGGAGACCCAAATGCCGTCGGCGCTGGAGCGGATGGGCTTGTGGAAGCCGCGGATGCCCTCGGGGGCGTCCGGCTTGAGGTCGAAGGTTTCCAGGTGGCTGGGGCCGCCCCACTGGAAGAGGAAAACGACCGATTTGGCGCGGGCGATGAGTTTGTCGGCGCCGGCGAGGTCGTTGGCGCGCAGCAGGCGCGGCTGGGTCAGGCCGAACAGGCCGAGACCGCCGGCCGACAGCAAGCGACGGCGCGACCACGGGGCTGGAGAGCAGGAGCCGATGGGATCCAGGGGCATGGCAGGGTTACGCCCGGCGTGAGAACGATGTTGCGGTGCGGGCACGGCGCAGCCGGTCGTGGGCGGTTTTGACATCCCAGCCGCTCGCCTGCAGGGCGTGGCGGGCGGCTTCGTGGCTGCAGCCGGTGAGTTCGACAAGGATGCGTGCGGCCCGGTCGCGCAGCTTCACGTTCGAGGGGTTCAGGTCAACCATGAGGTTGCTGATCACCTTGCCGGCGCGCGTCATGGCCAGGGTGGTGATCATGTTGAGCACGAGCTTGGTAGCCGTGCCCGCTTTCAGCCGGGTGGAGCCGGTCAGCACCTCGGGGCCGACGTCGGGGGCGATGACGAGGCGGGGGCGCCAGGCGGAACGGCCGAGTCGGGCGGCCGCGGTTTTCATGGCAGGGTTGAAGCAGAGCAGGACGGTGAAGGCACCGCGCGTGTTGGCCTCGTGCAAGGCGCCCCAGACGAAGGGTGTGCGCCCGCTGGCGGCGATGCCGACAAGCACGTCCTCCTCACCTAGGCCGCGATGTCCAATGGCATTGGCGCCGGCCTGGACATCGTCCTCCGCACCCTCGACCGCACTCCACAGGGCCTGGCGACCGCCGGCGATGAGGCCCTGCACCTGCTCGCGCGGCGCGCGAAACGTGGGTGGGATCTCACTGGCATCGAGCACGCCCAACCGGCCGCTGGTGCCGGCGCCCGCGTAAAACAGGCGGCCATCGCCGCGGAAGGCCCGTGCCACCTCGCTGACGGCGCGGGCGATGGCACGCTTTTCGCGGCGCAGAGCCTCGGGGATGCCGCTGTCCTCGGCGAGCATGAGCTCGATGCCCTGGGCGGGCGACAGGCGGTCGAGCTTGAGTGAGCGCGGGTTGCGGTGTTCCGTGGGCGACTGGGTGAGCAGGGCGAGGTCGGCGATGGCCGGTGGCAGGGTCAGCGCGTCCGCAGGAGGCGCGGGTCTCGGCCGCGCCTGCTCGTTCCAAGCCGTGCGCGCCAGGGCGACGGCGCCGGTGACCGAGGGTTTTTTCAGCGGGGCGAGGCGGGCGCCGTTGCGGTGCAGGCGGATGCGCCGGCCAACATCGCGCAGGAAGCCAGGGTTCTTCAGCAGCACGCCGCCGTTGAAGATGAAGCGCACGGGTTCCTCCGGGGCGGCGAGCTGATCGGCGCAGGCGCAGGCGTCTTCGGCCAGCATGGCGGCTGCTTCGTCGAGCAGGCTGCCGGCCAGGGCATCGCCCCTGCGGGCGAGGGCAAAGACGGTCACCGCCAAGCCGGCGATCTCGGTCTTGGGTGCCTGGACGGACCAGGGAATGAGGTCGTCGGGTTCGTTGAACTGGAGCGCGTGCAGCAGGGCTGCGCCGAGCCGGCCCAGCCGGCCGTGGCGGTCGAAATCGGCCATCACCGCGCGCAGGGCGCGCAGGCCGATGTCGCAGGCGCTGCCGCGGTCGCCAATGACATGGCCGCGGCCGCCGACCTTGGCGGTGCGACCGTCGGCGGCGCGCCCGAAGCAGCAGGAGCCGGTGCCGCTGAGCACAAGGATTTCGACCGGCGCGCGCCCGCGTTCCGGGGCGGCGGCCAGCGCGGTGTCGAGGTCGCTGGTGGCGAGGCAGGGAAGGCCGGGCCAGACCCGGCCAGCGGCGCGGCGCAGGCGTTCGCGATCGGTCGCGGTGCGCACACCGGCGAGGCCGAGGCAGACGGCGTCGGGCTGGCGCGGCAGCGCGGCGGCGAGGTCGCGCAGGTGCCAGAGCAGATCGCGGTCGGAGAGCAGGGGCAGGACGGCCGGGCCGCGCTGGAATTCCGCCAGGGTTCGACCGTGGGCGTCGGCGAGCAGCACCGAGGTGCGCGTGCCGCCGCCTTCGATGCCAAGGTAGCAGGGCGGACGGGAGCGGCGGGCAGCCTGGGACATGGCGATGCCATGTCTACGCGCACTTGTCCGTTCTGGCAATGCCCGCGCGTGTTTTCAGCCGAGCAGGGGCAGGGTGCGCTTTTGTCGGGCGCTCTCGAAGGCAGTGTCGACGATCTGCTGGCCGATGCGGCTGATCTCCAGGGACAGTGGTCCGATGAGTGGCGCGCCGGTTTCGAGATGGTGGAGGACGTGCTCGATCGGGTTGCGGTTGGGGGCCGCGACGGTGTCGACCGGCACCTCGAAGCCCTCGGGCCGGGCGCGGGTTTGCACGCGCACGTGGCGGGCATAATCGTGGCAGGAGATTGTGCCCTCGGTGCCGCGCAGGACAAAGCCGCACATCGGCTGGGGCTGATGCGTCCACGGGTCGGTGAAGGTACCCCAGCGGGTCTCGGTCTTGCTCAGGCCGGCGGCGTAGCGGATCACCGCGACACTGTGCTCATCGACCTCCAGACCCTCCGGTCGGTGCCAGGTGCAGGTGACCTCCAGCGGGGCCTTGCCGCCGAGGTGCCAGGTGCCGAGGGTGGCGCCGTAGCCCATGTAGTCGAGCAGCGAACCGCCGCCCTGCGCCGCGCTGTAGAACCAACTCGCCGCCTTGTCCGCGGCCGTCGGCTCTTTTTCCAGCTTGTCGGCGCCGTGGAAGAGGGGTCCGCGGTTGCCGCCATGGTGGTGAAATTCGAAGACCTCGCCGATGACGCCTTCTTGAATCAGCCGGTGGGCCGTCTGCTGGCCGGCATCCCAGACCAGTGGCCAGTTGACCGCCAACAGTTTGCCGGTGCCGGCCATCGCCTCCGCCATGGCGTCCGCTTCGGCGAGGGAGCCGGCATACGGTTTCTCCATCAGCACATGCACACCGTGGGGCGCCACCTTGGCCACCCATTCACCGTGCCGGGAGGCGGCCGGGCAGAGCAGCACGAGATCGGGGCGTGTCTGCTCCAGGCAGGCCTGGTCATCGGTGAACACCTGCCCGGGCCCAAGGCCGAAGCGCTTGGCCGCCTCGACCATTCGCTCCGGGTGTTCGTCGGCGATGCCCACCAGCTCCACCTGTGGATGCTCAAAGGCCTGCCGGAGCAGGTCGCCCATGTGAAAATGATCAAAATTGATGCCTGCGATGCGCCAGCGTTTCATGCGTGCGCAATCAAGGACAGGTTCAGCCCAAAGCAAAGTTCTGCCGTTTTTTTTGGAGCGATTGGCCCTTCGGATGCTATGAGCAGTTACCAACGGGTCATTCACAGGTTATTCACAGAAGGCTCACAGTTGCTGTGAAAGCTCTGAAAATGGTTTCGAACCTTCTGTGGACTATGGTGTGGAACGCCTGTTTTGGAGATGTGGAACAACAAGCTGGCGCCCTCTGTAGAAGAGGCACCTCAAAATTCATCAAGGCGCGACTGAGGGGTGGATTACCACCGGTGGCAGTCTTGGGGATGTATTGCAAATCGTTAATTGTCAAAGAAATATCAAAAAACACCACTTCGATGTGGGCTTGAAGTTGCGCGATTGGATCCCCGAGGCATCCCAGGGAAAAGTCAGTTGGAGGCACCTTTTGTGGTCCCCATGCAGAGGAAGGCGTCGGTCACCTGCAGTTCTCTTCTGAAGGAAGCGAAGGGTGACCGTGAGATGGCCACCACTGCGCACAGTGAAGAAAGGGCCGCTCGTTCCAGATCACTTTTTCACATGCCCTGGAGGCGGGGAAAATTTAAATTTCAACGAATGCGAACAAATTGACACCACCCCGATGGTGTTCGCAGGCGCTTCATGTGCCCATGGTTTGCTTGGGCGTGCGAAGTCAAACTTCAGGCGAAGACGTTGGTGAGCGGTTGGCCTTTGTCGGCGATGGTGAAGGGGCGCTTGCTCGGGCTGTAAACCACCTGGTCGAGCGGCAGACCGAGGGCGTAGGCGATCGTGGCGTTGAAGTCCTGGATCTTGACTTTGTCGGCGACAACTTCGCGGCCTTCGGCGTCGGTCTGGCCGTGGGCATGGCCGCCGCGGATGCCGCCACCGAACATGGCGGCGGAGAAGGCCTTCGGGTAGTGGTCGCGGCCGACGTTCTGGTTGATCTCGGGGGTGCGACCAAACTCGGTGGCGACGACCACCAGGGTTTCCTCGAGCAGACCGCGCTGGTGGAGATCGTCGAGCAGGGTGGCGAGGCCGCGGTCGAGGGTTTCGCAGAGTTCGGGCACGCGCACGAAGTTGGCGTTGTGGGTGTCCCAGCCGCCGAGGGAGACCTCCACGAAGCGGACGCCGCGTTCGACGAGGCGGCGGGCGAGCAGGCAGCCCTGGCCGAAGGGCGTGCGGCCGTAGGCGGCGCGCAGGTCGGCGCTTTCCTCGGTGAGTTCAAAGGCCTTCAGGTCCTCGGAGCGCATCATGGCGATGGCGTCATCATACATGTCGGCGTAGGCCTTGACGTTGCGATGGGGGAAGGCGCTGCGGAAGTCGGCGTCGAGATCGGCGGCGAGGCGCAGGCGGGCGTCGAACTTTTCCTGGGTGAGGCCTGGCTGAAGTTTGACGTTCTTGAGGCCGGCCTCCGGGTTGTTGACGAAGAGCGGGCTCTGGGCGGCCGGGAAGAAGCCGGCGCCGGGGTGGCGGCTGTCGTTGCCGACGTAGACGTACTTGGGCAGAGTGCTGTTGCCGCCGCCCTGGAAGACGTTCAGCCAAGCGCCCATTCCGGGGTGCCGGATGGTGCCGCGCAGCTCGTAGCTGGTGTGCATCATGTAGTTCCCCTGTTCGTGCGCGCCCTGGGTGGAGCTGAGCGAGCGAAAGACGGTGCCATGGTGCATCTGGCGGGCGGTGAGCGGCAGGTTCTCGGCGAGCTGGATGCCGTCGGCGCTGGTCTTGATGGCCTTCGTCGGACCGCCGGTCTCGGTGCCGGGCTTGGGATCCCAGGTGTCGAGGTGGGTCTGGCCCCCGCTCATGTAAAGATAGATGACGTTTTTGGCCGTGGCCGCCTGGCGCAGCTTCGAGGACTGCTCGAAGGCGGCGAAGGAACGGCTCGACAGCGACTGGCCGAGCAGGCCGACGCCGAGCAGGGAGGAGGCCGTTTTGGCCGCGAAGTCACGGCGGGTGATGTCACCGGAGCGGAGCAGTTGGGTGGCGAGTTCGTGTTTCATGGCGGAGGGCGGAGAGTGGAGAGTGGAGAGTGGAGACCGGAGAAGCCCGAGCTCTTGGCTCCGTTCTTTACTGGATGAAGATGAATTGCTGGGTGTTGAGCAGGGCGTAGATGAGGTCTTCGGTCTGGGTCAGTCCCTGATCGGCGGCCTTGCCCCAGATTTCTTTCTCGCGGGCGGTGGGCGGCCGCGAGAGCAGGGCCAGGTAGGCGGCCTCGACCTTGTCATCCGGGTAGGGGGCCTTGCGGATCGACAGCATGAGCTGGCTGTGGCGGTGCAGGATGTTGGGCAGCAGGTTGCCGTTCATCAGGAACAGGCTCTGTGGCACGCTGGCGTCGCTGTTGGCGTTCTCGATGGTTTCGCGGTCGCTTTGGCCGAAGTCGCGCAGCGGGTGCCCGCGCGGCGCCGGGCTCTGTTCCTCGGCGGCGCGAACGTAGGTGCGGTTTTGCTGGTCGCGTGAGCGGAAGTAGTCCTTTCGTTCCTTTTCCGGAAGGCCGTAAAATTCCGCTTCCTCGGCGTAGCCGTCGCGGGCGGCCTGCTCGCGGGCCTTGCGCTCTTCGCGGCTCAGTTCGGGGCGGTCGTAGCCGGGGATGCTGACGCGCTCGGCGCGCACGCCGCTCTCCATCATCATGCTCTCGCCGGCCATGGCGGCCGGCAGTTCGGCGCTGCCCGTGCCGGTGCTGGCGGCATAGGGTTTGCCGGTGACTTTCTCATA
>JBIJBO010000145.1:0-9507 GCA_044345215.1 Prosthecobacter sp.
TTCCGTCTCGGGCCCGGGACGATCTGCGCCCTGGTCGGCGTCAATGGCAGCGGCAAGAGCACCCTGTTCAAGTCGATCATGGGTTTCGTCCGTCCCGCCCGAGGCCGCGTGCGAGTCGCCGGCGCGCCGGTCGAGGCCTCGCGCAAGCGCCAGCTCGTCGCCTACGTGCCGCAAACCGAGGAGGTCGACTGGACCTTCCCGGTCAGTGTCTGGGACGTGGTGTTGATGGGTCGCTACGGCCATATGAACTTCCTGCGCCTGCCAAGCGCCGAGGACAAGCGCATCGCCCTGGCCAGCCTGGAGCGGGTCGGCATGGCCGAGTTCCGCGACCGCCAGATCGGCGAGCTGTCGGGCGGCCAGAAAAAGCGCGTCTTCCTCGCCCGCGCTCTCGCCCAGCAGGGCCGCATCATGCTGCTCGACGAGCCCTTCACCGGCGTTGATGTGCAGACCGAGGCCGCCATCATCGAGCTGTTGCGCGCCCTGCGCGAGGAGGGCCACCTCATCCTCGTCTCGACTCACAACCTCGGCAGTGTGCCGGAGTTCTGCGACCAGGTTGTGCTCATTCACCGCACCGTGTTGGCCTATGGACCAACCGAGGAGGTGTTTACGGAGCAAAACCTGACTCGCGCCTTCGGCGGTGCCCTGCGCCAGTTTCACTTCGAGCACTCGACGATTCAGGATCACGACGGCCGCACGGTGAAGCTGCTGACCGACGACGAACGCCCGCTCGTCTTCGGCAAGGATGGCCACCTTGAGTACACTGACCGCCAGGGTCGCGAGGACCTGGTCAAGGAACGCGAAAAGCTCGGCTGAGGGCGGCTTCGCCGCGGGAGATGGAAGATGGTCCGGGGGACGAAGCTTTCGTGGTGCCCTCCGTGTCCGCGTCCCTCATACGAGGACCGACCCGCCGCGCCAGCGGCCCTGGAGTGCTCCAGTCCTCTGGAGCTCTGGCAAACCCGGGTGGTTGGGTTTCTGGGGTTGGCGTTCGAGTAGGTTGGAGCTTAGCACGTGGGAGAAAGCGGTGCAGAAGCGCCGCACTCCGAGGGCGCTGCGCGCGGTCGGGGGTTCATCCTCGCCATCCGCGTCTGATTCGCGTCCCATCAGCGATTCCCAAATTCGGTGGACCGAGCCTAGAGATCGCCAGCAGGGCAGGCTTGAGGAAAGCGGCAGGAGGCCTGCCGCATTCCAAGATCCGGGCTTCTGCCGAGCCCCATCTCCGATCTTCCATCTCCCATCTTCGGCGGCTCCGCCGCCCTCAGCCAAGGGCGGCGAGCATCTCACGCAGCTTGGCGAGCTTTTCCTCCCAGTCGGTCTTCCGCTGCTGGTGCTCGTCGAGCACCTTCTGTGGGACCTTGGAAGTGAAGTTCGTGTCGGCGAGCTTGGCGGCGACCTTCTCCAGTTCGGCCTCGGCCTTGGCGAGTTCCTTGCCGACGCGGGCGCGTTCGGCCTCGACGTCGATCAGGCCGTCGAGCGGCAGGAAGATCGTGCCCAGCGGGGTCAGCGCGCTCGGCGTGCCCTTGGTCGGCGTGAAGGCCGCATCGACCTCGAGCGGCTCGGCATTGAGCAGCAGGCGCAGGACCTCGACCTCGTGGACCGGCAGTTCCTGGTTCGGCTGAAGGACAAAGCGGACCTTCTTGTTGATGTTGAAGGTGCTCTTCAGGCCGCGGCCCAGAACGACGGTTTCATACTTGTCGTTCGCGGCTTTTTCGTCCTCCGGCAGCAGCCCGAAGTGGGCGAGCTCGTCGGCATCGAGCGGTTTCGGCCAAGGGGCGAACATGAGGCTTTTCCCACCCTGGTTCTCCGGCATGTCCTGGTTGAAGCCCATGCCGTGCCAGAGTTCCTCGGTGATGAAGGGCAGGAAGGGATGGAACAGGCGCAGCGTCTGGCCGAGCACGAAGTCGATGACCGCCAGCGTGTTCGCCTTGCGGCGACGGTTTTCACTGTAGCCGGCCTCAGTGAGGCCGGAAGCGGGGTCACTGCCCCCGCCTACAGGGGCCTGCAGCACGGCCTTCGAGGCCTCAACATACCAGTCGCAATACTCGCTCCAGAAGAAGCGGTAGAGCGAGGCGGTGGCGTCGCTGAAGCGGTATTCGTCGAGCGCGGCGCTGACTTCGGCGATGGCGGTGTTGAGGCGCAGCAGGATCCACTTGTCGTCGCTGCTCAGCAGCGCCGGATCGATTTCCGCCTCGGTGCTGTAGCCGGCCGCAGTGAGGCCGGAAGCGGGGTCACTGCCCCCGCCCACAGACTGCATCTGCCGGAAGCGCGCGGCGTTCCAAAGCTTGGTGCAGAAGTTGCGGCCGAGCTCGACGTTCTTTTCGTCGAAGCAGATGTCCTGGCCGAGCGGCGCGCTGCGCATGATGCCAAAGCGCAGCGCATCCGCGCTGTAGCTCGCGATGAGCTCCAGCGGATCGGGCGAGTTGCCGAGCGACTTGCTCATCTTGCGACCCTGCTTGTCGCGGATGATGCCGGTGTAATAGACGTTCCTGAACGGCAGCTCGTCCATCCACTCGAAGCCCGCCATGATCATGCGCGCGACCCAGAAGAAGATGATGTCCGGGCCGGTGACGAGATCGGTCGTCGGGTAGAAGGCCTTCAGCAGCGGATTCTGGGCGTCCTGCGCCTTGTCGCCGGTCCAGCCCATCGTCGCGAACGGCCAGAGCCAGGAGGAGAACCAGGTGTCGAGGACGTCGGGGTCCTGTTCCCAGTTTTCGGCATTGGCCGGGGCTTCAATGCCGCAGTGGATGTCGGACGTGTCCGACCGGTCGGACCCCTTGCGATACCACACCGGAATCCGGTGCCCCCACCAGACCTGGCGGCTGATGCACCAGTCCTGCAGGCCGTTCATCCAATGGTCATAGACCTTGGCCCAGCGGTCGGGGTGGAACTTCATCTCGCCATTGGCCACGACGGCCTGGCTTTCCTTGACGCTCGGGTATTTGAGGAACCACTGCTCGCTCAGGCGACTCTCGATCGGCACGTCGGCGCGCTCGGAGTAGCCGAGGTTGTTCTGGTAGGGCTCCTCCTTGACGAGGCTGCCGATCTCCGCGAGCAGCTCGGCGGCGCGTTTGCGGGCGGCGAAGCGTTCCAGGCCGGCGAGGTCCTTGCCGGCAAGCTCGTTGAGCGTGCCGTTCGGGTGCATGACATCAATGACCGGCAGGTCGTGGCGTTGGCCGATCTCGAAGTCGGCCTTGTCATGGGCGGGCGTGACTTTCAGCACGCCGGTGCCGAAGGTGAAGTCGACGTGTTCGTCGGCGACGATCGGCAGCAGGGCCTGGTTCTCGACCGGCAGCGGCCGGCGGACGTGCTTGCCGATGAGGTGGGCGTAGCGCTCGTCCTTCGGGTTCACCGCGATGGCGGTGTCGCCGGGGATGACTTCCGGGCGCGTGGTGGCGATTTCCAGCCAGGTGCCGGGTTCCTCGACGACCTCGACTTTGAAGTGATACATGATGGCGTTCTGCGCCTTCATGACGACCTCCTCATCGCTAAGGGCGGTGAGCGAGGACGGGCACCAGTTGACCATGCGCTTGCCGCGGTAGATCAGACCTTTCTGGTATAGGTCGACGAAGACACGCATGACGCAGCGGTTGTATTCCTCGTCGAAGGTGAAGCGCTCGCGGCTCCAGTCGCAGGAGGCGCCGAGTTTTTTCAGCTGCTCGATGATGATGCCGCCGTGCTTCTCCTTCCACTCCCAGATCTTGGCGACCAGACCCTCGCGGCCGAGGTCGTCGCGGTGCTTGATGACGCCCTGCTTTTTCAGGGTCTTTTCGACGACGTTCTGGGTGGCGATGCCGGCGTGGTCGGTGCCGGGCAGCCAGAGCACTTCCTTGCCCTGCATGCGCGCGCGGCGGGCGAGGATGTCCTGAATCGTGTTGTTGAGGACGTGGCCGAGCGTGAGGATGCCTGTGACATTCGGCGGCGGGATGACGATGCTGTAGGCCGGGCGCTTCTCGCTGACGCGGCAGGGATCGGCTTCAAAGCACTTGTCGTCGAGCCAGCGCTGGTACCAGCGCGGTTCGACCTCCGCCGGGAGGTAGGTCTTGTCGAGTTCGGGCATAAAGGGCCGTCAAGATGGGGGCGTCCGGCAACATTGCAAGGCGGGAGGGAGGGGCTGGGTAGAGGCAAACGTGAGTTTGCCCCTTCCGCCACGCTCGCCTGTAGGCGCTCCTCGCCAGAGGGCGGGATTGGGAGCGCGGGACGGTGCTCGATCCCAACCCGTGTTGTGGCCAACCCGCCTACGGTTCCTGTAGGCGCCCCTCGCCAGAGGGCGGGATTGGGAGCGCGGGACGGTGTTTGACCCCAGCCCGTGTTGTGGCCAACCCGCCTACGGCCCTCGCCTCAGACCAGCCCGCGCCGGGCCAGGGATTCCTCCATGGCCTGTTCGACGAGGCGGACGGCGAGTTCCTGGGTGGCATCGTCGAGGGTCTGGTTGGCGGCCTTGAGGGCGCGGGCATCGTGGCTGGGGCCGTCCAGCACGGCGCGCACCGCCGCGGCGGCGGTTTCAATGCCGGTGCGTTCCTCCGCCGTCACCGCCTCGCCAAATTGTGCCAGGGCGGCGGCGACGGCGCCCAGCAGTTCCTCGGCCTTCAGCCGGGCCTCGGTCCAGACCCGCTCGTTCATGTCCTCGAAGGCGTGCTCGACGCTGGCGCTGATCATCGCCTCGACGCGCTCGTCCTCGACATCGACGGCGGTGTTGCGGATCTCCATCACGGTGTCGACTCCGCTGGCGGTGTCGCGCGCCAGCACCTCGAGAATGCCGTCGGCATCGATGCGGAACTGCACACCGACCCGCGCGCTGCCCTTCGGGCCGGCCGGGAAGGGCACGACCAGGCGGCCGAGCTCCCAGTTGTCGCGCGCCAGCTCGCGCTCACCTTGAAGCACGCGCACCAGCATCTCGCTCTGGTTGGCGACGGCATTGGTGAACATCTCGCCGGCCTTGCAGGGGATCGTCGTGTTGCGCGGGATGATGACATTCATCAGGCCGCCAAAGGTCTCGATGCCGAGCGACAGCGGGGTGACGTCGAGCAGCAGGACGTTGCGCAGGCTGCCGTCGAGGATGCCGGCCTGGATGACCGCGCCGAGCGCGACGGCCTCGTCCGGGTGCTGCGAGAGGTTGGGTTCGCGGCCGAAGATCTCGGCGACCGTTTGGCGCACGAGCGGCATGCGCGTGCTGCCGCCGACGAGGATGACCTCGTCGAGGTCGGCGGCCTGCAGGCCGGCATCGGCGAGGGCGCGCAGGCAGTGGCTGCGGGTGCGGTCGAGCAGGGGGCGGGCGAGTTTTTCCAGTTCGGCCCGCGTCACCTCGGCGGCAAAGCTGTGGGTGCCATCGTAAAAGGGCAGCTCGACGCGGGTGCTCTCCGTCTCGGACAGGCGCTTTTTCGCGGCCTCGGCCGCCTCCAGAAATCGCGCCGGATCGGCGCCGGCCGGGGCGAGGTGCTCGGCGAGCGCGCGGTCGAGGTCGTCGCCGCCGAGCTGGGTGTCGCCGGCGGTGCTGAGCACCTGGAAAACGCCGTCGCGCAGCTCGAGCACGCTGATGTCAAAGGTGCCGCCGCCGAGGTCGTAGACCGCGACCTTGCGGTGTTCGCCGAGCTTGTCGAGCCCGTAGGCGAGGGCGGCGGCGGTCGGTTCGCTAAGGATGCGCTCGACCTGCAGGCCGGCCAGCTCGCCGGCTTTCTTCGTGGCCGCGCGCTGGGCGTCGTTGAAGTAGGCTGGCACGGTGATCACGGCGCGGGTGATCTCCTGCTCCATGGCCTGCTCGGCGACGCCGCGCAGGTGGCGCAGGATCTCGGCCGAGACCTGCACGGGGCTGGTGCCCAGCGCGGCCAAGTCATAGGGCGGCTGCCAGTCGCCCTCGCCGGCGCGCCGGCCGATGAGGCGTTTGACGCTGGTGACCGTGCGCGCCGGTTCGAGGGCGCGGCGACGCAGGGCGGCCGCCCCGACCGTCACCGTGCCGTCACTCGCGAAATGCACCGCCGACGGCGTCAGCCGGCTGCCCTCGGCGTCGGCCAGCAGGATGGGGAAACCGCTGTCCATGACGCCGACGAGCGAGTTCGTCGTGCCGAGGTCAATGCCGAGGAGGAGGGACATGCCCCGCTACTATCGCGGAATCCGGTCCTCCGCAAATTCCGGGCTTCCCTTCCGGCCGGCCAGCCGTCAAAAAGGGCGAAGACGGCGCCCTTCGCCGCGTAAGATTCCCTCCGCCATGAGTCTCACCACCCGTCGCCAATTCCTGTCCCGCACCGCCGGCAGCCTTTTTGCCGCCCCTTTCGTCACCACCGGCATGAAGGCGGCCTCGCCCAACGGCAAGCTCCGCCACGCCGCTTTCGGCGGCTCGGGCATGTCTTGGTCGGACATCAATGCCATGTCCAACCATGACATGTGGGAACTGGTCGCCGTGGCCGATGTGGACACCCGCAACTTCGCCCGCCTGAAGGAAAAATTCCCCAACGCCCGCTGCTACCAGGACTGGCGCGAGCTGCTCGAGAAGGAGGCCGGCAACATCGATTCGGTCAACGTCTCGACCCCGGACCACATGCACGGCCCGATGGGCCTGAAGGTCCTCGAACTTGGCAAGCATCTCTACGGCCAGAAGCCGCTCGCGCAGAACCTCTACGAATGCCGCCAGCTCATGCTGAAGGCGCGCGAGAAGGGTGTCATGACCCAGATGGGCATCCAGATTTCCTCGGCCTTCACCGAGCGGCACGCGGTCGCCCTCATCCAGGAAGGCGCCATCGGCAAGGTCAAGGAAGTGCACACCTTCTCCAACAAATTCTGGGGCGACATGGACCCCGTGCCGCAGCGTCAGGACCCGGTGCCGGCGGGCTTTGACTGGCAGCAGTGGCTCGGCCCGGCGGCCGACCGCCCCTACATCGACAAGTACTATCACCCGGGCCAGTGGCGCAAACGCCGCGACTTCGGCACCGGCACCCTCGGCGACATGGGTTGCCACATGTTCAGCGGCTGGTTCCGCGCTCTCAATCTCGCGGCGCCGATTGGCGTGAAATCGACCGGCCCGGCTCCGGTCAATCTGACCAACTGGGCGATCAATGCGGTCGTCGAATACACCTTCAAGGGCACGGAGTTCACCTCCGCCGACACTGTCAAAGTGACCTGGTATGACGGCGACGCCCGTCCGCCG
Source organism: Prosthecobacter sp. (assembly GCA_044345215.1). Classification (GTDB taxonomy): domain Bacteria; phylum Verrucomicrobiota; class Verrucomicrobiia; order Verrucomicrobiales; family Verrucomicrobiaceae; genus Prosthecobacter. Next base: position 7,136 of record JBIJBO010000145.1, read on the forward strand.
GCCCATGTCATGGCGCTGGCCGATCCGGCCAAGTTCCCCGGCCAAGGCAGCATTTACCTCGGCACCGACGGCGTCCTGCTCGCACCCCACGGCAGCACGCCGATGCTGTATCCGCGCGAAAAATTCGCCAAACACAAATACCCCAAGCTTGAGCCGCGCGACCACTGGAAGGATTACATCGACTGCTGCCTCAAGGGCGGCGCCCAGCCGAGCGCCAACTTTGACTACGCCGGCCCGCTCACCGAGGCCGTCCTGCTCGGCTGCCTTGCCAGCGCCTTCCCCGGCGAGGACCTGGTCTGGGACGCCCCCGGCCTGAAGATCGCCAACCATGAAGCCGCCAACGCCCTGGTGAAGCCGAAGTACCGCCCGGGCTGGGAGATCTAGTCTCGGCTGGCGTCAGGTCGTCTCTGGCCTCCGCCGGCAAACACCGCGTCACCGCCGGAGGGCGGTGACGTGGCCGTTGCACAGCTCACCCGAGCTTGGCGCCAGGGAGAAGATTGCCCCAACCTCGGACCCCGAGCGCGTCTTGCCCCCTCCGGCTTCCGCGTGTATCACCCGGCATGCGCCGCCTGCTCTGCCTGCTCCTCGCCCCCGCCGCCAGTGCGTTCGACCTGCGCCTGCCGACTGACAACGACGCCCTGCTGCGGGGTGATGGGCCCGGGTACTTCCAATTTGTCGATCGCGACTTCGAGGGGGTGAAATCGACGCCCTGGGAGGGTGGCCAGTTCGGTTTTGTGCGCGACGCCCGCCGGGTATCCGCCGGCATTGCCTTCGCCCGCTTCCATGAGGGACTGGACGTCAAACCACTGCAGCGCGACGCGGCCGGCAACCCTCTCGACGAGGTGCGCGCCATCCTGCCCGGGCGCGTGGTGCACACGAGCGCCGAGGCTGGCCGCAGCAACTACGGGCGCTACGTGGTTGTCCAGCACGACCTGCCCGAGGGGCCGTTTTACAGTCTCTACGCGCACCTCGGCACGATCGGCGTCAGCGTTGGCGACCGGCTGGAGGTCGGCAAGAAGCTCGGCCTCATGGGCTTCACCGGCAGCGGCATCGACCGCCGGCGCGCGCACCTGCACGTGGAATTGAACGTGCTGCTGTCCGAACGCTTTCCCGAGTGGCATGCCGAGTTCTTCCGCGCGCCGAACCACCACGGTCTCTACAACGGCCTCAACCTGCTCGGGCTCGATCTGCAGTCGCTCTACCTGCAGCGCCAGCAGAACCCCGCTCTCGGGCTGACCGACTTCCTGCGCCAGCAGGAGGCCTACTTTGAACTCACCGTGCCGGGGTCGGCGCGCATGGAACTCCTTGAGCGCTATCCCTGGCTCGGCGCCGCCCCGCGGGGCGAGGCGCCGTCGTGGGTGCTGCGCTGCACGCGCTGGGGTTTTCCCGTTTCCGTCCAGCCGGGCACGATGCCGGTGGCCAGGGCCGTTGCCACGTGGGTGAAAGACGACCCCATGCCGCACTACTACAACGCCCGCGGCCTGCTCAACAACAGCGGCCAGCTCACCGTCGAGGGCCTGCGCTTTGCCCGCCTGCTCTGCGGCTTTTGATGCCATGATCCTCGCCCTCGAATCCTCCTGCGACGAAACCGCGGCGGCGATCTGCGCCCGCGACGGCCGCCTTCTGGCCGCCCGCGTCGCCTCCCAGGCCGAGATCCATCGTCGCTTCGGCGGCGTGGTGCCCGAGGTCGCCTCGCGCAACCACATCCTCCATGTGCGCCTGCTGGTCGAGCAGGTGCTGGAAGACGCGGGGGTCGCCCTCGGCGACATCGAGGCCTTCGGCGCCACCACCGGCCCCGGGCTTGTCAGCTCCCTGCTCATCGGCACCAGCTTTGCCAAGGCACTGGCGGTGGCGGAACAAAAACCGTTTCTCGCGGTCAACCACATGGAGGGGCACCTGCTCTCGCCCTTCATGGAGGGGGCCGGGCCGGTGCGACCCAACGTCTCACTCATCGTCAGCGGCGGCCACACGATGCTGGTGCGCGTGCGCGGCGCCGGCGACTACGAACTGCTCGGCCGCACGCGCGATGACGCCGCCGGCGAGGCCTTCGACAAGACCGCGAAAATGATCGGCCTGCCCTATCCCGGCGGACCGGAGATGGATCGCCTCGCGACGCAGGGCAACCCGCGTGCCTTCAGCTTTCCACGCAGCTTCCTCGACGGCCGCAGCCTGGAGTTCAGCTTCAGCGGCCTGAAGACCGCCGTGCTCTACGAGTTGCCCAAGCTCGACCTCGCCCAGTCCGGCTTGCTCGCCGATCTCTGCGCCAGCATCCAGGAGGCGATCGTCGAGGTGCTGGTCGAAAAGCTCGTGCTCGCCACGCGTCGCTGCGGCGAAAGCCTCGTCACCGTCAGCGGCGGCGTCAGTTGCAACCG
>JBIJBO010000146.1:0-9458 GCA_044345215.1 Prosthecobacter sp.
GTGGCGCTCACCCGTTCGCTGCAATTCGATGTCGGCCGCCCCGGGGTTGGAGGTCACGCCGAGCAGGTAGAGGCCCTTGTCGCGATGCTGCAAAAACGGTTCCAAGGTGTCGCGTCCCATGTAGGGGTTGAGGGTGACGGCATCGACGCCAAGCTGGTCGAAGGCCGCCTTGGCGTAGTAACCCTGGGTTTCGCCGATGTCGCCGCGCTTGACGTCCAGCACGATCGGAATGTCCGAGGGGATTTCGCGCAACACCTCCTCGAGCAGACGCAGGCCGCGCCAGCCGAGAGCCTCGAAGTAGGCGGAATTCGGCTTGAAGGCGGCGGCGTGCGGGGCGGTTTCGGCAATGAAATCGAGGATCCAGCGCTTCGTGGCCTCGTCGGCCTGTTCGGCGCGGACGTCCAGCCCGACGCAGAGGCGGGTGCCGGCGGTGGCGATGCGGGTTTCGAGTTTCTCGCGGAAGGTCATGGCCGGTCATCTTGAAGCGGCGCGGCCGCTTGGCAAACGCAAGCGCGGCTTGCAGCCGACATTTCTCCGCGCTATTTCCGCGCATGACACCTCCCCAAGTCGGCATCATCATGGGATCCAGCTCCGACTGGCCCACCCTCGAGAACGCGGCGCGCGTGCTTGAAGACTTCGGCGTGCCCTTCGAAAAGAAGGTGGTCAGCGCCCACCGCACGCCGCAGCTGCTCTACGATTACGCCACCAGCGCCGCCAGCCGCGGCCTGAAGTGCATCATCGCCGGTGCCGGCGGTGCCGCCCACCTGCCGGGCATGACGGCCAGCATGACGACCGTGCCCGTGCTCGGTGTGCCGGTGCAGAGCAAAGCCCTCAGTGGGGTCGACAGCCTTTATTCCATCGTCCAGATGCCCGGCGGCATCCCGGTGGCCACCTTTGCCATCGGCAACGCCGGCGCCCTGAATGCCGGTCTCTTCGCCATCGCCATGCTCGCCAACAGCAATCCGGATCTTGCCTCCAAGCTGCAGGCCTTCCGCCAGCGCCAAACCGAGAAGGTGCTGGAAAGCCAGAAGGAACTGGAGAAGCCGCTCGCCTGACTCCATGTCCTCCTTCCTCCCGCCCTCCATGATCGGCATCCTTGGCGGCGGCCAACTCGGCCGCATGCTGGCTCTTGAGGCCCGTCGCAGCGGCTACCGGATCGCCGTCTTCACCGATGAACCCCCGGGCTGCCCGGCCGGCCAGTTTGCCGACTTGGAGTTCAACGCCGCCTACGAGGACGCGGCTGCGCTCGGCCGTTTCCTCGATGCGGTCGACGTCGTCACCGCCGAGTTCGAAAACATTCCCGACGCCTGCCTGCAGGCCGTCGAGGCGAGGCGGCCGCTGCGCCCCTCCCGGCTGGCCATCCACACCACCCAGCATCGCGAGCGTGAAAAACTCTTCCTGCGCGGCCAGGGCATTGCCTGCGCCGAATTCCGCATCGTCGAGGATCTCGCCGGCCTGCAGACGGCCGTGAGCGAGCTCGGCCGGCCCTGCGTCATCAAGACCGCCGCCTTCGGCTACGATGGCAAGGGTCAGCGCAAGATCGAGGCCGAGACCGACCTCGCCGAGGCCTGGCGGGCTTTCGAGGGCCACCACGCTGTGGTCGAGCAGTGGGTGCCGTTTGCCTGCGAGGTTTCCGTGGTCGGTGCCCGCGGCCTCGATGGCCGCATGGCTGTGCATGGCGTCGTCGAAAACCGCCACGCCCATCACATCCTCGACGTCAGCCTCGCCCCCGCCGCCGTTGAACCGGCGGTCGCCGCCCAGGCGCTCGACCTTTGGGAGGCCGTGGCCGAGGGATTGGGCTATGTCGGCACCCTCGCCGTGGAGATGTTCGTCACCGGCGACGGCCGAGTCCTCGTCAACGAGATTGCCCCGCGCCCGCACAACAGCGGCCACCACACGATCGACGCCTGCGTCAGCAACCAGTTCCAGCAGCAGTTGCGCGCCGTTTGCGGCCTGCCACTCGGCGACCCCGGCCAGCATACCCCTGCCGTCATGGTCAACTTGCTCGGCGATGTCTGGCCGGCCGGTGCTGTCGCACCCGACTGGCTTGCCGTGCTCGGTCATCCGCGCGCCAAGCTGCACCTTTACGGAAAGGCCGAACCGCGTTCCCGACGAAAGATGGGGCATTTCACCGTCCTGGGTGACGACCTTGGGGAAGCACTCGACTCCGCCCGCCAGATCCGTTCGGCCCTGGGCATGAAGGATTGAAGTTCGCCGGCAAGCCCACGCAGCCGCCCCAGGTCGCCTGTTTTGGGGTGGGCCGCGTGTTCTCATCCTTTACACCCCGGCATTTTGGCCCATGGGTGAAGGCCCATCATGACCCGCCAGGAAAACCTCGATTCTTTCTTCCCCGACGGCAAGACCGTCATTCTCCCCATTGACCATGGCGTCGCCATCCCCGTGCCGGGTCTGGAGAATCCGTTCCCGCTGATCGATGCAGTGAGCCCCTACGTCGACGGCTACGTCATGAACCTGGGCCTGGCCATGCGCGCCGCCGATTCCATGGCTGGCAAGGGCATCTGCCTGCGCACCGACGTCTACAACACCCGCGTCACCGGGGACGGCGCCGGCAGCATCAATGTGTACGGTGCCGAGGAAGCCGAAATGGTCGGCGCCAACGCGGTGATGAACATGCTTTACCCTTGCTCGGTCAGTGAGCGCATCAATTTCCAGGAGTGCGCCGACATCATTCGCTCGAGCATGGACCTCGACATCCCGGTCATCTTGGAGGCGCTGCCCTACGGCCTTGGCCAGACGGACAAGTACACCGTCGAGAATGTCGCCTTCGCTGCCCGTCTGGCGGCTGAGTTGGGCGCTGACGTCGTCAAGGTGCCTTATCCGAGCGACGCCAAGCCGGGCGACTTCAAGCGCATTGTCGAACAGGTTTGGATTCCCGTGGTCATTCTCGGCGGGGCCTCGATGAATGACGATGCCGCGCTGCTGAAGGTGACCGAGGACGCCATGGAGGCCGGTGCCGCCGGCATTGCCATGGGCCGCAACGTCTGGCAGCACCGCAACCCGGCCGCCATCGCCCGCAGCCTCAACGCCATCGTCCACCAGGACGTCTCGGCGCTCGAGGCCCTGGCCCTGCTCAAGGAACCGCTGCGCTGAGGCGTCGCCCCGACAAAGCTTTTAAAAACCGCCCCCGGCGCGGCGTTCCTGTCGTGCCGCCAACCCCCGATTCCCCATGAAATGCACCGCCCTTCTGTTCGCCCTGCTGTCCACTGTCGCCGCCCAGGCGGGCGAGTCGACCTCCACGAAGTTCACGGCCGACGACTGGGCCGACGGCGCGCCGCCCAAGGAGGTTTTTGTCGTTGACGGCACGATTCAGGTCACGACCCAGGAAGGCAACAAGGTGCTGACCGTTCTGCCCGACCCGATCACCGATGCCAGCGCCCAGCTTGGCGTGTCGGCCGCCGGCGAGGCCTCGATCCAGGCGAAGGTTCTTGGCACCAAGCGCGGGCGCAGTTCGCCGAAATTCGGTGTGGCGGTGCACGGAATGAGCGGGCACCGCCTGCTGCTCAACGCACCGAAGCGCCAGCTCGAGCTGGTCAAGAACGACGAGGTCCTGACCAGCGTGCCCTTCACTTGGACGAGCGGCGCGTGGGTTTGGCTGAAGCTGGAAGCCAAGCGTGGCGAGGGCGAGGCCTGGCTGATCACCGGCAAGGCTTGGTCGGCCGAGGCCACCGAACCGGTCGAGGCCCAACTCAAGCATGCCGACCAGGGGCTCAAGGGCCAGGGCAAGGCGAGTCTCTGGGGCACGCCCTACTCGGAACAGCCGATTCACTTCGATGACATCGAGATTCGCGTCGAAACTGCCGCCAAGTGAAATCTTGCCCCCTTCACCCGGGTGGCAACCCAGTGCTGGTGGTCAATGCAGGCGCAGGCGGGAAACCGCCACGCGCCCGCTGAAGCAGATTTCCACATCCGATCCCGGGTCCCGTGGCCGATCGGCATAACTCGCCGTGTAACGTTGGCCCTCGGGGGTCCTCTCGTAACTGACGCCAAGCGGGCTGCGCGCGGGCGGGCAGGGGACCACTTCTGGCAGTGGGTGCTCGCCCGGCGGCAGGTGCGGCAGGTTGATGTTCCAGAATTCGCCGTCGGCCAGCGTTTCGCCGGCGCAGCGGCGGAAGAGTTCGGTCGCCCAGCGGGCGACGCGGAACCAGTCGACCTCGCGGTCGCGGATGAGGTAGTGCGACATCGCCAGGGCGGGCAGGCCGTGGTAGGCGGCCTCGCGGGCGGCGGCAACCGTGCCCGAGATCACGATGTCCTGGCCGAGGTTGCCGCCGGCGTTGATCCCGGACAGCACCCAGTCGGGGCGCAGGCCAAGGGCGTGCAGCGCGATGCGGACGCAGTCGGCCGGGGTGCCCCCGACCGCCCAGCGACGTTCGCCGGCCGGGTCGACCCGGATTGGTTCACGGGTGGTGACGCGGTGGCCGCACATGGAGTGTTCGCGGGCAGGGGCGACAACGTGCAGGGTGCCAAGCGGGGCGATGGCACGCTCGAGGGCGGCCAAGCCGGAGGCGTCGATGCCGTCGTCGTTGGTGAGCAGAAAGTTCACGCCGAATCCGATGCCGGACGCGGGCGGCGCTGTCAATGCCCGGGTGTTTGTCATGCCCAAAAGAACAGTCATTTGCCCAAATCCGGGCTTGTTGGTCCCAGGCGCTGTGCTAGCCTTGCAGTGGGTTCTGCCCCATCTGACCATCATGTTTGAATCGATTCGCCGGGCAAAATTGCAGCGCGAGGGCTTGTCCTGCGGGCGGGTGCGCCGCAAGCATCAGGAGGGGGATCTGCTCGATGAACTGCGCACTCGGTTGAGCGTGACCGCCGTGCTCTTCCTGGCTTTTTTCATCGGTCTGGCCGTGCTCATGCAGGCCGGTGCGGCGGTCATGCCCGGGACTGTGGCGCCGCAGACGGCCACCTACCTGTTTGCCGCGGCCCTGGTGGCGGCGATGATCGTGCACCTGCGGGTCTCGCTGGTGGAGGATGTCGCAGACAACACCGAGCTGCTGCTGGTGCTTGGCACCCTGCTGCTGCAGCTGGGCGGCCATGTGGTCATGCTCAAGTTCGGCCAGCGCGAAGGCTGGACCGGGGCGCTGCAGGTTATGGCCCTGCCGCACGCCTTCGCGCCACTGGTGCTCGCGGTCACCCTCGGCCGGCGCATGGGGCTCTTTGCCGCACTCTACGGCACGCTGCTCGGCACTCTGGTCTGTGTGGCGGTGAATCCGCTGACCTACCTGGCCAGCTCGGTGCTGGTGGGTTTCCTGGTTGTGCAGTTTACCCGACGGGTGCGCCGCCGGCACCGGCTGTTCGCGTCGGGCGTTTACGCCGGCGCGATGGCGGCGCTGTTTTCCCTGCTCCTGCACCAAACCACCGGCGGACTGCTCGACGGCGCGGTCATCCTGCGCGTCCTCGGCGTGCCCTTTCTGGTGGGCATGTTGACCGGTCTGCTGGTCGGTGGCCTGCTGCCCGTGATCGAGAGTTTGTTCGGTGTCACCACCGAGGTGTCCTGGCTGGAACTGGCCGACCTCAATCACCCGTTGATGAAGCGGTTGAGCATCGAGGCGCCGGGCACCTACCACCACAGCCTGGTGGTCGCCAACCTCTCCGAGGCCGCTGCCGAGGCGATTGGCGCCAATGCCGCCATGACCCGTGTCTGCGCCTACTTTCACGACATCGGCAAGCTGACCAAGCCGGAGTACTTCATCGAGAACATGGATCCGGCGGACAATCCTCACGACGACCTCACCGCGCGCATGAGTGCCCTCATCCTCATCGCCCACGTCAAGGACGGTGTGGATCTGGCCATCAAGCACAAGCTTAACTGCAGCATCATCGACGTCATCGAGCAGCACCACGGCACCACGCTGACGCACTACTTCTACCATCGCGCCCTCGAGCAGCAGGCCGAGATGATGCGCCGGGTGAGCGAGGGCAAGTCGAAGGAGGACGATGTGCCGAAGGTGAGCGAGGAGGTGTTCCGCTATCCCGGGCCGCTCCCGCAGTTCAAGGAAGCCGCCGTCATCTCGCTTGCCGACGCCGTGGAGAGCGCCTCGCGCGCCATGGAAAAGCCGAATGCCTCGCGCCTGGAGACCCTTGTCGACGAGATCGTGCTCGAGCGCATGCGCGACGGCCAGCTCGACGAGTGCGACCTGACCATGGCCGACTTGGCGCGGGTGAAGGCGAGTTTTGTCAAGACGCTGCTCAGCATGATGCACAGTCGCATCAAGTACCGGAAGGTCGTCGAGGCGCCCGTTGCCGCTCTGTCGTTCGTCCATGAAGGTCCGACCGCCGTCCTCGATTCGCCCTACACCGCCGAAGCAGGTGAGGTTCGCCGGCGGTCGACCCGCAAGCCGCCGCCCGCCTCCGCCGCGTGAAGCCGAAGATTCGCTTGTTCAATCGCCAGCGCGGGCACCGGCCCGACCTGATCTGGCTGCGCCGTGTTGTCCGGCGCGCCCTGCCCGAGTGCCTGGCGGCGGTCAAGTCGGCCGGAGCGCCCCTTGCCGGGTTGGAGGAGATTGAGATCACCCTGATCGATGATGCCGAGATCGGCCGGGTGCATGCGGATTTCCTGGGTGACCCGGAGCCGACCGATGTCATCACCTTTCATCACGGCGAGATTCTGATCAGCGCCGACACCGCCGTGCGGCAGGCTGCCGAGCACGGCGAGACGCCCGACCGCGAACTGGCGCTCTATGCCGTGCACGGCCTGTTGCACCTCGCCGGCTGGGAGGACCACGACCCAGCCGAGGCGGCGGCGATGGCCGATCGGCAGTCGGCCATTCTGGCCGCGGCGGCAGGTGCCAAAAATGGCTGAATTTCCCTCTTGGCATCCGAGCGGTCACGCTTCAGTATAAAGTCCCTATGAAACACATCCTCCTCTGCCTCGCTCTGGTCTCCGCCTCCTTCCTTGCTTCCTGCAAGAAGGCTGAAGAAGCTCCGGCTGCCGAGGCTGCCAAGCCCGCCGAGGCTCCCGCCAAGCCCGCCGAGGCTCCGGCTGCCCAGACGAAGTAAATTCCGAGCCGCGCAAGCGGAATTCAACGGAGTGCAGGTGGGTTTCCGCCTGCACTCTTTTTTTTCGCCCACGCGGACACTTTCAGGAAGATCGCCCTTGCCAACACCGGCGGCTTGGGAAAGCTCCAGAGTACTTCTCCCGCATGGCCGAACGCTACACGATTCATGACCAGCTTGGCGCCGGTGGCGTTGGGACCGTCTATCGAGCTTTCGATCACCAGCTCGGTCGCTGGGTGGCGATCAAGCGACTCATGCCCGCCGGTGAGGAGGGCGGCAACGCGGCGCGTGCCGCTGAACTGCGCCGTGAGGCCGACGCCCTTGCCTCGCTTCGCAACCCGAACATCGTAACCATTTTCGATGTCGCCAGCGACAGCCAGGGGCTGTTCCTCGTGATGGAACTGCTCGAGGGGGAGGATCTGGCGAATGTGGTGGCACGCGGACCGCTGCATTACGATGACTTCAAGGAACTGGCTTCACAGACGCTTGAGGCCCTGCTCGCCGCGCACCAGCGGCACATCCTGCACCGCGACATCAAGCCTGAAAACATCAAGGTGGAGCGTCTGCCGGGGGGGCGCATGCAGTCGAAACTCATCGATTTCGGCCTCGCCCGCTCCGGCACGGGCGCCAGCAAGCAGACGGAAGACCTGAATGGCGCGGTCATGGGTTCGGTGTTTTACATGGCCCCGGAGCAGTTGACCCGTCATCCGGTCGATGAACGCACCGATCTCTACTCGCTCGGCGCGGTTTTTTACGAGGCGCTCTCCGGCCGCAAGGCCTTTGACGGGCCGACCGTGGCCGCTGTCATCGACAAGCATGTCAATCACGAGATCGTGCCTCTCCCTGTCATTGCTCCGCACGTGCCGCCGTGGCTCGGTGCCTGGGTGCTGCGGCTCATGGCGCGCAACCCCGACGACCGGCCGCCTGGCGCCCAGCAGGCCATCGAAGAATTCCGTGCCTGGGAAAAGATGGCGTCGGTGCCCATGATGATGGCCGGGATGCCGATGGGCTATGGCGCCACGCCTCCGGCCCATGGGCCGGAGGTGATTCCGGTGGCCAAGCCGGTGGTCGAGATGGCGGCGCAGACAGGGGGGCTGCCGTCGCGGCGAACCACCTCCCAAGTGACACGCCCGGGAGGCAAGCGCAGCAGCGTCAAGCTGCGTGAAACCGGGCGTCGTGCCCCAAGCCAGCATCTGCAGGAGTCCGCCCCAGCGGAGGCGGCGTCGAAGAGAATGCGCTGGTGGCTGGTGGCGGCCGGCCTGCTGCTGGCGGCTGCGGCCATTTGGTTTGGGGTGGGGCGTCGCGGCACGCGGCCAGCCCCTAAGCCGGCGGCAGTGTCGTCTGCAGCGCGCGTCGTGCCCCCGCTGTTTGAACTGCCCCCAGACCGCGTTTTCCCGCCGGCCGCCGAGGATCTCAGCCTGCACCTGGTGGCGGATGTTGGAGCGGTGGGCGACGGGGTGGGGGGCGATGGCCGCCCATCACCGGCCGGATTGAACACGCCGGTGCAGTTCTGGCATGACCTCGCCGAGCGCGGGGGTGGGACGCAAATGGCTCCATCCGGCGGTCGTGCCGGTCCCCTGAGGGTGACTTGGCTGACTGCATCCGGTTCCACAGGGGTGCGCGCGGGACGGCAGGCTCTGCGTTTCCGTCGCGAGCCCGCTGCCGACAGCATGCTCGCCGCCACCGTGACGGCGGCGGAGACGATGCCTTTTGGTTCGGGCGTTGTGCGCGGCAGGCGCGGCCTGACACTTGCGGCGGTTTTTCAGGCGGATGCGGACCGTGTGCCTGCCCGCGTGCTGGAATTGATGGGTGGCGCCGACGGGGTGAGCCTGGGGGTCAGCGCGGAGGGAGAGGTGCGCGCCGAGTGTCGCTGTGGCGGGCGCAGGATCGAGTTGGCCCTGCCTCAGCTCGATGCCCGCCGTCCCTGCCTGGTGCTGCTGACCTGGGATGCCGCCACGGGCGAGGTTGGTCTGCGTGGCCGCGAGGTCGGCGGGCGGACGCTGCAGGCCATGTCGGTGAAGCTGGTGGCTCCCGCCGCCGCCTTGAGCCGGCTGATCCTTGGCGGGGCAGGTACCTCCGGCAACGACGGCTTCCAAGGTTATCTGGCCGAGGTCCTGGTTCATGCAGCGGCCCTGACCGTGGATCAGATCCAGTTGCTGGCCGGCAAGCAGCTGCCCGATCACTACTTCGACACGCTGGTGGACCCCTAGCTGCCGCGTTTGCGGCCGCTTCCCGAGCGGCTGGCCGTCAAGAAGGCCAGCTTGGGGCCGCGTCCTTTGGGGTGGGAGGAGTCCTTGGAACACGGCGAGGATGCTGGCTGTTGCTCGATGGCAATCCGGTGACGCGCTGGCGCAGCACCCAGCCCCAGTCGAAAGAGCAGTGGCTGCAAGCCGGTTCTGGAGGTTCTCGTTGAGCCACCGGTCAAGGCGCGTCATCGGCACGTCACT
>JBIJBO010000147.1:0-9438 GCA_044345215.1 Prosthecobacter sp.
GTGAGTTTGCCCGTTTCGTGTGAGCTGAGACGGCGGTAATTCTGACGAATTCCGCTACGCTAAGAGGGCAGGCGTAGCGGCAAACGTGAGTTTGCCTGTTTCGTGCGGGCTGAGCCCGGCGGGAATTCTGACGAATTCCGCTACGCGGTGCCTCACTTCTTTTTCTTTTTCCTGCCCGCCTTGGTCTTCGCCTTGGGATCGTAGGCGGGATTGGGCTCGGTCGGCATCAGGGCCTGCACGTCCTTCTGCCAGGCGAGCAGGTCGTTGAGCAGTTCGTCGCGTTTGGCCGTTTCGACGGCGGCGAGGTTTTCGCGCTCGCCGAGGTCGCGGCCGAGGTGGTAGAGCTCGACCGCGCCATTGCCGGGCAGGCCGGCGCGACCGCCATCGAGCTGCCATTCCTCGTGGAAGAGGTGCAGTTTCCAGTCGCCCTTGCGGATGACGCTGACCGGCCGGCTGCGGAAGCCGGTGCGCACATCGAGCTCACGGCCGCGGATCACCGGGTTGTCAAGGTAACCCGGGAAGTGCCAGAAGATGGTCTGGCGCTGCATGCCCGGCTCGCCGCGCAGCAGCGGCAGCAGGCTTTCGCCATCGAGCACCTTGCCTTCCGGCACCGGCGCACCGGCGGCGGCAAGGAAGGTGGGGTAGAGATCGACGTTGATGACGGGCACGTCACAGGTGCTGCCGGGTCTTGTCACGCCCGGCCAGCGCAGGAGGAAGGGTTCGCGGATGCCGCCCTCGTAGTAACCGCCCTTGCTGCCGCGCAGCGGTTCCTGCGGCGACTGCTGGGTGGCGCCGTTGTCGCTGGTGAAAACGACCAGGGTGTTCTGTTCGAGGCCGAGTTCGCGCAGTTTGTCGAGCAGTTGGCCGACGCTGGAGTCGAGATCGTTCAGACAGGCCGCATAGAGCGGATCCTTGTGCTGGCTGCCGGGCGTTTTGCCCTGGAACTTCGCGCGCGTCTCCACTTGGCCCTGCAGGGGCGAATGGATGGCGTGATGGGCGAGGAAGCAGAAAAAGGGGCCGTCGCGGTGGGCCTCGATGAATTCACAGGCCTTGCGGGTGAGGGTGAAGACGCCCTTGGGATCCTCGGGCGGGCCGGCCTTGTTCTGCTCGCTTCCCTCGCGCTCCGGGCCTTCGCCGAAGGAATCGAAGCTGACATCAAAGCCCTGTTGCGTTGGCAGGGCGCCGTCCTTGCCGGCGAGGTGCCACTTGCCGAAATGCCCGGTTGCATAACCGGCCGCCTTCAGGACGTCGGCCAGCGTCAGGTTGTCGCGCGGGATGCCGTTGCGGTTCGGTGCCGGCACGAGGCGTTGCGAGGCCTTGGGGCCGCGGTCCGTGCTGCCAACAGCATAGACATGGTGGCGCGGCGTGTAGGTGCCGGAGAGCAGGCAGGCGCGCGAGGGCGCGCAGTTGCCCGCCGCGGCGTAGCCACTGGTGAAGGTCATGCCCTCGCGGGCGAGTTGGTCGAGTCGCGGCGTCTCATGGAAATCGCTGCCGCCGAAGCCGGTGTCCCGCCAGCCCAGGTCATCGGCAAAGATCAGCACCACATTGGGTTGGTCGGCCGCCGGCAGATGGAGGGCAAGGGCGAGCAGCGGGAGCAGGAGACGGCGCATGCCCTCTAGACGGGGCTGGGGCGGGGTTCTTGCCTCGTGTTAGAATTCACCGCCTAGGGCCAGGTGCAAATCGGCGCGGTTGCGCAGGCGCTGGGCCTGGACGGCGAGCAGGGCACTGCGGGCGTCGAAGGCGCGCTGGCGGGTATCGAGCAGGGTGAGGGCGGGGGTCAGGCCCTTTTCATACTGGCCGAGGGCGAGACGTTCGGCGGTCTCGGCCTCTTTGGCGGCACGGGCGAGGGCCTCGGCCTGGCCGAGCAGGAACTGTTCGGCGGCCAAGGCGGTCTCGACCTCCCGGAAGGCGGTTAGCGCGCCGGAGGCGTAGGTCTGCAGCAGTTCGTCGTAGCGTGCGCGCGACTGCCGGACGCCGGCGAGCAGGCCGCCGCCCTGGAAGAAGGGCTGGGTGGTGCTGCCGGCAATGCTCCAGAAGGCGGTCTCCGGGGTCAGCAGGGTGTTGAGGTTCTGGGTGGTGCGACCATAGTCGCCGGTGAGGCGGAAGCTGGGCAGGAAGGCCTTCTTTGCCGCACTCTCCGAGCGGACCGCCGCTTCGAGGCGTCGCTCCGCTGCGCGCAGGTCCGGGCGACGCAGCAGCAGCTCCGAGGGCAGGCCGGCGGGCACGGTGTGTTTCAGCGAGGGCAGGCCGTTGAGCCCGGCCTCCTGGCCGGCCGGGTAGCCGCCGAGCAGGACCTCCAGCGCGCGCACGGCCTCGTCGGACGCGGCCCGGCGCTGCAGCAGCGCGGACTCGGCGCGGGCGAGGTCGGCGCGGCCGAGCGAGACATCGAGCGCCGCCTGTTCGGGATCGAGACCGCGGTCGAGCTGCTTTTCCAGGATGCCGAGCTGGACACGGCGGGTGGACACGTCTTGGGCGGTGAGATCGGCGAGGGTGCGGGCCTCGGCGAGGGTGACCGCCGCGCGCACGGTGTTGGCGGCGAGCGAGAGCCTCGCGCTGTGGAAGGTTTCCTCGGCGGAAAGGGCTCCGGCCTTGGCGGCGGCGCGCTCGTCGGCAATCCGCCCCCAGAAGTCGAACTCCCAGGAGACGTTGAGCGGCAGGCGGAAGCGGTTGTTGATGAAGTTCAGACCAGCGAAGCGCTGGTCGGAGGGGGTCTGGTTGCGCGCGGCGGAGAAGGCGCCGGAGATGGCGGGGAAGAGGCTCGCGCCGGCGGCCAGGCTTTGCGCCTTGGCCTGGCGGACGCGGGCTGCGGCGGCCTTCAGATCGGGATTGGCCTCGATGGCGCGTCGCACCAGCGTGTCGAGGGCGGGGGATTGATATTCGGCAAGCCAGCCGGTGGCTTGGCCGGGGTTGAGCTTGGGCAGGGTGGCCCATTGATCGGGCGCGATTGACTGGGTGGCGGCAAGGTCGCGCTGCAGGCGCTTGTTGCCCAGGGGCGGCAGCAGGCCGCAGGACAGGCCGCCAAGGCAGGGCAGCAGGAGGGCGGCCGCACGCAGCGGCAGGGTGGAGCGCATCATGGGCGCCCTTTAGGCGGGATTGCCGCTGCCGGCAACTGTCGGCTGGGGGGCTCGGGGCTGGGCCCAGGGTTTTTGGCACATGGGTGATGACAGGAGTTGGTGATTCGAGAGGGTAATTTTTGGGATGGTCTACCTTGGGATTGGGTGGATTTCGCCAAAAAATCGCGATTTTTGAAGATGGTGATGAGTTTAGAGATGGGTTTTTGATCGAAAAAGACCATTTTTGTTTTGCGGTTCTCGGTCGGCGTGGTATTTTGCGTCGAGAACCCTCTTTTCTTCGAAACATGAGCACATCCCATATGGACGGCGCCCAAGCGCTGATCAAGACCCTGGCCGACCTTGGCATTGAATATGTCTTCGGCTACTCGGGCGGCGCCGCCCTGCCGATCTTCGACGCCCTGGAGACGGTCAAAACCAACATGAAGTTCATTCTGGTCCGCCATGAGCAGGGGGCCGTCCACATGGCCGACGGCTATGCGCGCGCCACCGGCAAGCCGGCGGTCGTTCTGGTCACCTCGGGTCCCGGCGCCGGCAACACGGTCACCGGCATCATGACGGCGCAGATGGACAGCGTCCCGATGATCATCCTGACCGGTCAGCAGGTCACCTGGATGCTTGGCAAGGACGCCTTCCAGGAGGCCGACATCTTCAACATCACGACTCCGGTCTGCAAGCACAGCTACCTGGTCAAGGAATCCAACGCCCTGCCGCGGGTCGCCAAGGAGGCCTTCCACATTGCCACCACCGGTCGCCCGGGCCCGGTTCTGATCGACATCCCCAAGGACGTCAGTCAGGGGCCGTTCACCGGCACCTTTGACGAGCCGATGGACCTGCCCGGTTATCATCCCGAGGAGGCGTTCAAGATCGATCAGAAGGCGATTCAGGAGGCCGCGCGTCTGCTGTCCCAGGCCAAGCGCCCGGTCATTCTCGCCGGCCAGGGCGCCATGATCGCCCGCGCCGACAAGGAACTGCTCATGCTGGCCGAAACGCTGCAGTGCCCGGTCACCACGACCCTGCTTGGCAAGGGCGTTTTCCCGGAGACGCACGCGCTGTCGCTCGGCATGATCGGCATGCATGGCACCGCCTACGCCAACAAGGCGATCTGCGAGGCCGACCTCATCTTCAACGTCGGCTCGCGCTTTGACGACCGCATCATTGGCAAGCCGCACATGTTCGGTCGCAACGCTAAGATCATCCACATCGACATCGACGCCGCCGAGCACAACAAGATGATCCGCACCGACGTGCCGATTGCCGGCGACGCCAAGGCGGCCCTGAGCGACCTGCTGCCTCTGGTCGAGAAGTTGCCGACGGAGGATTGGCTGGCCCACCTCGACGGCTACAAGAAGAAGTTCCCGCTCACCTACAAGAAACAGGGCGGTCTGCGCATGCAGCAGGTCATCGACGAGCTTTACCAGCTCACCCAGGGCAAGGCCATCGTCACCACCGACGTCGGTCAGCACCAGATGTGGGCGGCGCAGTTCTACAAGAACGACGCCAGCTACCACTGGATCAGTTCGGGCGGTGCCGGCACGATGGGCTTTGGCTTCCCGGCCGCCATCGGCGCCCAGTTGGCCTGCCCGGACAAGACCGTCGTGTCGATCTCCGGTGACGGGGGCTTTCAGATGACCCTGTTTGAACTGGCCACCGCAGCCATTCACAAGTTGCCGATCAAGATCCTCATCCTGAACAACAGCTATCTCGGCATGGTCCGTCAGTGGCAGGAACTCTTCTTCGACAACCGCGAGAGCGGCGTCGACCTGCTCGGCAACCCTGACTTCGTGAAGCTCGGCGAGGCCTACGGCATCAAGGGCTGGCACATCCGCCGCCCGGCCGACGTCGGCCGCATCCTGCAGCAGGCCCTCGACTACAACGACGGTCCCTGCATCATCGAGGCCGAGTGCATCAAGCATGAGAACGTCTTCCCGATGATCCCCGCCGGCGCCGCCCTCGAGGACATGCTCACCGAGGCCCCGAAACACAAGATGGAAAAGCCGACCGGTTCGACGTGAGTCGCCGATCGGTCTGATTCGACCGATCCACGCCGGGCCTGTGCGTCAGTTCGACGCCGGCTTCCGATTCCCTCTTTTTAACCACCGCAGCCCCGCACCACCATGAGTGAGAAAATCGCCGCCACCACCGACAAAAAGCCGACCGCACAGGCGGACATCGTCAACATCCACACCCTTAGCGTTTACGTCAACAACCAGCCCGGCGTCCTGGGCCGGATCTGCAACGTCTTCAGCCGCCGCGGCTTCAACATCGAGTCGCTCGTCGTCTCGCAGACCCGCGACCCCCGCTTCAGCCGCATGACCATTGGCATCAGCGGCCATCCCGAGGGCCTGCACCAGATCATCCTGCAGGTGAACAAGCTGATCGACGTCATCCACTGCAACGAGCACACCGACCGCGACGCCGTCGCCAAGGAGCTGGTCCTCGTCAAGGTCGCCTCCGGCCCCGACCAGCGCACCGAGATCCTGCAGATCGTCGAGCACTACGGCGGCAAGACCGTCGACCTCCAGGACGACAGCCTGATCGCCATGATCACCGGCAACACCGACAAGCTCGATGCCGCCGTCCGCCTGCTCGGCAAGTTCGACATCGTCGAGACCGTCCGCACCGGCAAAGTCGTCATGGCGCGCGGTTTGGAGACCACCTGAGGGCTTTTTTTGCGGAAAACCCTCCCCTTGCCAGGGCGGGCGGCTTCGCTAAGACTGGTGGTCCGGCGGGTCTGAATGGACTCTCGGGCCTCTCCTACATGACTGACTCCTTTCCCGATCATCCGGTCGCCGTGCTCTGCAGCGGCGGCGATTCCCCCGGCATGAATGCCTTCCTCCGAGCCTTGGTGCGGCTCGGATTGAACCGCCACAAGGTGCCCGTCATCGGGGTCAAGGATGGCTACCGAGGGCTGGTCCGTGCCGCCCGCCAGGCCCACAGCTCGCCGGTTGAGATGCAACGGCTCAAGGACGCCGTCATCAACAACCCCGGCCGCAAGGGCCTCATCGAAAGCCAGCCGCTGGTGCTCATGGACCATGCCTCGGTGAGCGGCATCATGGGCAAGGGCGGCACCGTGCTCGGCTCCGCCCGCTGCAAGGAATTCCACGACCCGCAGGTGCGCGTCGAAGTCATCGACCTGCTCAAGGAACTTGGCGTGCGCGCCCTGGTCGTTGTCGGCGGCGACGGCTCGCTGACCGGTGCCCGCCTGCTTGCCGAGGAGAGCGACCTGCGCGTCATCGGCGTGCCGGCGACGATCGACAACGACCTGCAGTTCACCGAGCTTTCGCTCGGCGTCGACACGGCGGTGCACACCCTGGTCTGGGCGGTCGATCACTTCATTGATACCGCCCGCAGCCATCGACGTGTCATGGTGCTCGAGACCATGGGCCGCGAGAGCGGCGACCTTGCGCGCATGGCGGCCTTGGCTTCCGGTGCCGAGATGGTCATCACACCCGAGGGCGGCCCGCTCGACACGACCGAGATTGCGAAGCTGGCCAAGCGCATCGAGGACGCCATGATCCGCGGCCGCGGCCATGCGATTGTCCTGCTCGCCGAGGGCGTGAAGTTTGATCCGCCGCAGAAGCGCAACGGCGCCTATGTGCTTCGCGACGCCTTCCAAGAGTACTTTGACCGGCCCGGCGGGGCGTTTTCCGACCTGGAAGTTCGGCCCTCGGTGCTGGGTCACCTGCAGCGCGGCGGCCATGCCACGCCGCAGGACTGCATTCTCGCCGCCCGCTTCGCGGAAAAGGCATGGAAGGCCCTGTTCGATCCGGACGCGGGCAACGGGATCACCGCCCTGCGCGAGAACCGCGTGGCGCTCGTGCCCTTTGGCTGTCCGGACATGCCCGAGCGCGCCCAGGCGACCCGGGCGATGGATGACCTGCACGAGGACCTCAGCTTCTGGTGAGATGCGGCGCGTTTCCGCATTTGCAAACCGTCCGGCCCCAGCTTTAGACTGCGGACCTTGTTGAAGACCAATCCGGAGGCATGAAAATCGCGTTGGATGTGATGGGCGGCGACCACGCCCCGCAAAACCCCATGGGTGGCGTCAAGCTGGCCCTCGAATCGCTGTCGCAGATCGACAAGATCTTCCTGGTCGGCGTTCCGGAGGTCATCGAAAAAGAAATGGCCGCCCAGGGCATTGCCAGCCCAAGGCTCGAGATCGTGCCGGCCCTGCAGGTGGTCGACATGAGCGACAGCGGCCTCGACGCCGTGCGCCGCAAGAAGGACAGCTCCATTTCGCGTGCCGTTGACCTCGTCAAGGACGGCAAGGCGGATGCGGTCGTCAGTGCCGGCCACACCGGCGCGGCGGTCACCGCCAGCCTGATCAAGTTGCGCACCCTGCCGCACATTGAGCGACCCGCCATCGCCGCCATCATGCCTTCGGTGACGCATTCCTGGGTGCTTATCGATGCCGGTGCCAACCCGGACAGCCTGCCCGAGCATCTGGTCCAGAACGCCCTCATGGGCAGCGCCTACGCCCGCCACGTGCTGGGCCGCACCGAACCGCGTGTCGGCCTGATGTCGAACGGCACCGAAGAGGAGAAGGGCAACAGCCTCTGCAAGGAGGCCGCCAAACTGCTGCGCGGCACGCCCGGCATCTGTTTCATCGGCAATGTCGAGGGTCACGACCTCTGGGAGGAGCCGCCGGATGTGGTGGTCTGCGACGGATTCACCGGCAACATCATCCTGAAAACCTCGGAGGCGCTGGCCGAGGCGCTCATTTCGATGATCAAGGGCGAGATCATGGCCTCCAAGGTCACCATGATTGGCGGCAAACTTGCCAAGCCCGCCTTCAAGCGGGTTCACAAGCGCATCAGCGCCGACGAGGCGGGCGGCATGCCGCTGCTCGGCCTCAACGGCATCACCATCATTGCCCACGGCGGCGCCAGTGCCTACGCCATGAAGAACGCCCTGCGAATGGCCTGCGACACCTTCGCGCAGCAGATCAATCCGCACATCGAGGCCGCCGTCTCGCAACACCTTCTCATCCATGCCAACTCCTAGTTCGCAGGCCTTCTGCGCCTCCAGCATCATCGGCACCGGCAGCTACATGCCGGAAAAAGTCCTCACCAACGATGACCTGTCGAAAATCGTCGACACCTCCGATGAATGGATCACCACGCGCACCGGCATTCGCGAACGCCGCATCGCCGCCGAGGACCAGGCCACGAGCGACATGGCCGCCGAGGCCGCCCGCCGCGCCCTGGCCGATGCCGGCATAGCGCCCGAGGAGGTCAACCTGATCGTCGTCGCCACGGTGACGCCCGACATGTTCTTCCCGTCGACCGCCTGCTTTGTTCAGAAGAAGATCGGCGCCAGCAACGCAGTCTGCTTCGACATCAGCGCCGCCTGCTCCGGCTTTCTGTATGCCCTGCAGGTCGCCCGCCACTTCATCAACACCGGCAACCGCACCACCGCCCTGGTCATCGGCGCGGAAAAGCTCAGCAGCCTGATCAACTGGCAGGACCGCAACACCTGCGTGCTCTTCGGCGATGGCGCCGGCGCGGTCGTCATTCGCCGTGCCGAGGAGGACACCAACGCCCCCGGGCGCGTGCTGTCCACGGTCATGGGAAGCGATGGCAACCTTGCCGACCTGCTCAAGGTCCCCGGCGGCGGCAGCGCCTGCCCGATCACGGCGGAGAATGCCCTCAGTCGCCCGAACACGATCCACATGGAAGGGCGCGAGACCTTCAAGCACGCCGTCACCCGCATGTGCCAGGCCAGCGAGCAGGCCCTGGAGATGGCCGGCCTGAAGAAGGAGGACATCACCCTCATCATTCCCCACCAGGCCAACCTGCGCATCATCCAGGCCATCGCCGACCGGCTCGGCGTGCCGCACGACAAAGCCTTCATCAACCTCGACAAGTACGGCAACACCAGCGCCGCGACGATTCCGGTGGCACTCGACGAGGCCAATCGCGCCGGCCGACTCAAACGCGGCGACATCCTGCTGCTGGTCGCCTTCGGGGGCGGCTTCACCTGGGCCAGTTCCGTGGTGCGCTGGTAGGACTCCGAGTCGGCGGCTCCTTTCAGGACGAACGCAGGGATCGGGCGGAAAAACGCGGCGTGGGCGGCGTAGCTGTTTCTCCATGAAACGTGCTTTTCTCCTCCTCTGCCTGACTCCCTGGCTTGCCCATGCGGCCGCGCCTGAAAAAGTCCGCCTCTGGCCGCAGGGAGCGCCGTTGTCCAAGGGACAGGAGGACAAGGACCAGCCCTTCGTGGAGGTGTGGCGCGCGCCTGCCGACAAAGCAAACGGCTCGGCCTTTGTCGTCTGCCCGGGTGGCGGCTACGGGGGCCTGGCTGCCGATCATGAGGGCACCCAGGTGGCACGCTGGTTCAACGGCCTCGGTGTCACGGCCTTCGT
>JBIJBO010000148.1:0-9418 GCA_044345215.1 Prosthecobacter sp.
CAGCGGCGTCGACATGGGTCGCAACATCTTCCAGAGCGATGCGCCGGTGGCGATGATGCAGGCGGTGCGCGGTGTCGTGCACGAGGGTCTGACCCCCGAGCAGGGTTACCAGATGTACCAGGACCTCAAGGCCAAGGGCTGAGCCCGTCGACCCGGACGCCCCGCGTCCGGGTGGCAGCCGCCCAACGATCGTCCTACCCCGGCATGTCCACCGCCCCCGAACCGACGCCGGCCGTCGCCGTCGAAAACCTGTCCAAGGTCTTCAAAGCCGGTCTCGGCAAGCGCGCCTTCGTGGCCGTGCGCGACCTGTCGCTCACCGTTCGGGAAGGGGAGGTCTACGGCCTCATCGGCCCGAACGGTTGCGGCAAGTCGACGACGATGAAGACGGTGCTCGGCCTGCTCGCGCCGACCCGCGGTCGCACGGCGATCTTTGGTCGCTCCAGCACCGAGGTGGCCAGTCGCCAGGCGGTCGGGTTCCTGCCCGAGAACCCCTACTTTTACAAGCACCTCAACGGCCTCGAGACCCTGCTGTTTTACGGTCGCCTCTGCGGCCTGGCTGGTGCCGAGCTGCGCGATCGCGCCCGCGAGATGCTGTCGCTCACCGGCCTCGAGGATGCCGCCGACCGCCGGGTCGCCGGTTACTCGAAGGGCATGCTCCAGCGCCTCGGCCTGGCCCAGGCGCTGCTGCACCGGCCGCGCCTGGTCGTGCTCGACGAGCCGACCGCCGGCGTCGATCCGGCCGGATCGCGCAAGATTCGCGACCTCATTCTCGGCTTTCGCGAGCAGGGTTTGACCGTGCTGGTGACGAGTCACCTGCTCGAGCAGATGCAGGAGGTCTGCGACCGGGTTGGCATCATGGCGCACGGGCGCATGATGCGCGAGGGCCGGGTCGACGAGCTCATCGCCGTCGAGAACCAGACCGAGCTCGTCCTGCGCGACGCCTCGCCGGAGCTGCTGGCCGGCATCCGCGAGCTGGTCGAGCGCGACGGTCACGCTGCCCTCGTCCGCAGCGGCCAGCCGCGCACCACCCTGGAAAGCCTCTTTCTGGAGGCCACGGAGGAGAAGCCATGACGTCCCACCGCGCCTTTTCGCCCGCCCGCATCTGGACCCTGGCCACGGCCACGGTGACCCAGCTGCTGCGCATGAAGATCCTGTTCTTCCTGCTCGCCTTCTGCGCCCTCGTCGTTGCCGCCGGCTTCGCCTTTCCGGTGCTCAATCCCGAGCAGCAGCTGAAGCTGCTGAAAGACGTCTCCTTCGGCGCCCTGCAGGTCTTCAGCCTGGTCATTGCAATCGTCGCCACCGCCCTGCTGCTGCCGCGCGACCTCGAGGATCGCACGCTCTACACGATCCTCTCCAAGCCGGTGCCGCGCCATGAGTACCTGCTCGGCAAGCTGCTCGGCGTGCTCCTGCTCATCGGTGCCGGCCTGCTGCTCATGGACCTCGCCTTCAGCGCCGTGCTTTGGGTGCGCGAAAAGCTGCTGCTCGCCCAGATCATCCAGGCGCTTGAGGCGAAGACGCCGGAGGCGGTCGCCCAGCTGCAGGAGATTGTCGGCAAACAGGGACTCAACTGGGGCCTGCACCTCGGCGTGCTGGCGGTGTTCTGGAAGGCGGCGGTGGTGGCCGCCCTCGCCCTGATGATCTCCTGCTTTGCCAGCAGCACCCTGTTCACGGTCGTGGTCACCTTCTGCGTCGTCATCATCGGTCACGGCCAGGGCCTCATCCGAGAGTATTTCCTGCAGGGGGGAACCCTGGCCGAGCCGGTCAAGAAACTGCTGTCCGCCCTGCTCGCCATCGTCACGCCCGACCTCGGCGTCTTTGACGTGGTCGACAACGTCATCAATGGCGAGGCGGTCGGCCTGGGCGCGGTGCTGGCGATGAGCGGCACGGCCCTGCTTTACCTCACCGGTTACGCCGTGGTCTCGCACCTGCTGTTCGTCGAAAAGGAGCTGTGATGAAGCGCCGTCTCCAGGCCCTCTCCGTCCTGCTGCTGCTCGGCCTGGTCAAGCTGCCGGTCGAGCAGGCCGCGACCGCCACCCTGCGCGAGGCGCGCCTGCTGACGCCGATGCCCGACTTCGGCCTGCGCGACCAGCTCGGCCAGATGAGCTTTGCCGCTGCGTTTGGCGGCCTGCGCTCGCTGATCGCCAGCTTCACGTACCTGCGCGCCTACAACGCCTGGGAAAACGTCAACTGGGCGGCGGTCGACAGCCTGTTCCAGATCACCACCCGCCTGCAGCCGCGTTACGAGCACTACTGGGACGAGGCCGCCTGGCACATGGCCTACAACGCCGCCTCGCACTACCTCAATGACGAGTCGCTCAACCCGGCTGTGCGCGGCAAGCTCTTCCACGAGCACATCCGCCGCGGCCATGACATCCTGCTCGAGGGCCTGCGCGTGCTGCCCGAGGAACCGCGGCTGTGGAATGCCCTGGCCGAGCTCTACGAGCGCCGCACCTACGAGCCGGCGCGTGCCGCCGAGTGCTACCTGAAGATGGCCGAGCTGACCGGCAACGCCCGCTTCCGCCGCTTTGCCGGCTACCAGTTCGCCCAGGCCGCCGACCCGGCGCACTGGCTGCGCGGTTACGAACTGCTGCGCGCCGCCTACGACCAAAAGCAGCGGCCGCCGACCCTGATCAACACGCTCAAAGACCTGGAAAAGAAACTCTCGGTGCCGGCCGAACGGCGCATCCCCGAGGGCTATGTGCCGCTGCCCAACAGCGCCGCGCAGAACCGCGGGCCGGGCTGAGGCGCGGCGCGTTTGCAAAACCCTGCGACCGCGACGATGGAAGGCCCGTGAGCGACGACCTTTTTGCCTCCCCGGATGCCGGCGTCGCGGCGATCGATGCCGCGCCCGACGCGCCGCTGGCCGCGCGCATGCGTCCGCGCAGCCTGGCCGAGTACGCAGGCCAGGGCCACATCCTCGGCGAGGGCAAGCTGCTGCGCCGCGCGGTGCAGTCGGACCGCTTCTCCTCGATCATCCTCTACGGCCCGCCCGGGGTCGGCAAGACGACGCTGGCGCACATCATCAGCCTGGAGACGAAGGCGCGCTTTGTCACCCTCAGCGGCGTCGAGAGCAGCGTTGCCGACATCCGCAAGGAGGCCGAGGCGGCGCAGCGCCTGAAGCGGCTCAACGGCCAGGCGACGATCCTGTTTGTCGACGAGATCCACCGCTTCAACAAGGCCCAGCAGGACGTCCTGCTGCCGCACCTCGAGCGCGGAACCCTGCGCTTCATCGGCGCCACCACCCACAACCCGTTTTTCTACGTCAACAGTCCGCTGGTCAGCCGCTCGCAGGTCTTCACCCTTGAGCCGCTCGGCATTGCCGATCTCGAGTCGCTCATGGCGCGCGCGCTTGCCGACGCCGAGCGCGGGCTGGGTGCGCAGCGCGCGGAACTGACCCCGGATGCGGCGCGCCACCTCGCCACCGTTGCCGATGGCGACGCCCGCAAGTGCCTCAACGCCCTCGAGCTCGCCGTGCTGTCGACCCCGCCCGACGCGGAGGGCCGGGTCATCGTCGACCTCGCCGCCGCCGAACAGTCGGTCCAGCAGAAGACCGTCGTTTACGATGGCGATGGCGACGCGCATTACGACACGGCCAGCGCCTTCATCAAGTCGATGCGCGCCTCGGATCCCGATGCCGCGGTGTACTGGCTGGCCAAGATGCTGCATGCCGGCGAGGACATCCGCTTCATCGCCCGCCGCATCGTCATCGCCGCCAGCGAGGACGTCGGTCTGGCCGACAGCAACGCCCTGCGCGTCGCCGTGGCGGCCCAGCAGGCCGTGGAGGTGATTGGCATGCCCGAGGCGAGAATCCTTCTCTCGCACGCGGTGATCTACATCGCCACCGCGCCGAAGAGCAACCGCGCCTACGCCGCCATCAATGCCGCGCTCGAGGATGTGCGCGGCTCGCGCACCCTGCCAGTGCCGAAGCACCTGCGCGATTCCCACTACGCCGGCGCCAAGCAGTTCGGACATGGCGAGGGCTACCTCTACCCGCACGACTTCGAGGGCGGGTTTGTGCCGCAGCGCTGCCTGGAGGGCGGCCGCGTCTACTACGAGCCGACCATGAACGGCCTCGAGGGGCGCATCAAGGAACGGCTCGACCACTACCGACGCGAGTGGGAAAAGGCCGCGCGCGGTGGTGCCGAGCCCCCGCCCCCCTGAGCGGGCACAACTCCCGCCCACCCGGCGCAAGATGGCGCTGGAGTCGCGCGCCGGCGCGCGTATGAATGTCACCATGAAATCCGCACTCCTGACCCTCGCCCTGGCGTTGCTGACCGCGCTGTCACTGCCGGCCCAGCAGGCCGAGATCGTTTCGGTCCAGAAGATCTGGGACAAGGCTCCGCACAACGCCTTCACCGACCTCGTCCGTTTCAAGAACCTCTTCCTTTGCTGTTTCCGTGAGAGCAACGGCCATGTCGGCGGCGACGGCGTCATTCGCGTCCTCCTCTCCTCGAGCGGCGACACCTGGGTCGATTACGCCACGATCGCCGAGCCCGGCGTCGACCTGCGCGACCCGAAGTTCCAGATCACCCCCGACGGCAAGCAGCTCTACCTGCTCTGCGGCGGCTCGATCTACGAGGGCACCGAGCTCAAGGGCCGGCGGCCGCGCTACGCGACTTCGATCGACGGCAAGGTCTGGACACCGCCGCAGAAGCTGCTCGCCGAGGGTGACTGGCTCTGGCGGGTGACGGTGAATCCGGCCGACAGCAAATTTTACGGCGCAGCCTACAATGGTTATCCGACCACCGGAGGACCCAAGTTCGAGGACGAGTGGTCGCTGAAAACCTACAGCAGCGCCGACGGCCGCGTCTGGCAGCTCTCCTCGATCCTGCAGGTTCCCGGCAAGCCCAACGAGACGACCCTGCGCTTCCTCAAGGATGGCTCGGCGGTGGCGCTCGTGCGCCGCGAGGCCGGCGACCGCAAGGGCGCGATCGGCGTCGCCCAGGCGCCCTACCGGCAGTGGACCTGGACGGCGCTGCCCGTGCCGCTCGGCGGGCCGAACTTTATCGAGTTGCCCGATGGCTCGCTGGTCGCCGGCTCGCGCGGCTTTGGCCAGACGCCGGGACCGCACATGGTGCTCTACAAGATGACGAAGACCGGATTCGAACCGCTGCTCGAACTGCCCAGCGGCGGCGACTGCAGCTATCCCGGCCTGGTCTGGCACGAGGGCCAGCTGCACGTCAGCTACTACTCCAGCCATGAAGGCAAGTCGGCCATCTACCACGCGCGCGTGCGCCTGCCCTGGGTGAAGGAGCCATGAGCGCCCGTCTTGCCGCCATTGTTGCCACCGATGGCCGCCGGGTCATCGGCCTGAAGGGTGCGCTGCCCTGGCATCACCCGGAGGACCTGAAATTCTTCAAGCGCACCACGCTCGGCCATCCCGTGCTCATGGGTCGCACGACCTTCGAGTCGATTGGCCGGCCGCTGCCGGGTCGCCACAACCTCGTGCTCAGCCGAACGATGGAGCCGCGTGAGGGCATCACCCTCCTGCGGGATCTGGCCGAACTCGAGGCGGCCTGTCCCGGTGTCGAGCGGGTGTTTGTCATCGGCGGCGCCCGGGTCTACACCGACCTGCTGCCGCAGTGCGACGAGCTGTTCCTGACACAGGTCGACGGCGAGCACGAGGGCGACGCCTTCTTCCCGCCGTATGAGAACTTGTTCGAACTGAAGGAAGTGCTGGGCCGTGCCGAGGGCCTGGAATTCCGTCGCTACGAACGGCGTCGCGGAGCGTGACTTTGCGGTTGCGTCGCGGCGTGTTCCGCTGTGCGATAGAACCCGGAATTCGTCCCCGTCCTTTACCGTCATGCCTGTTTCCCATCTGTCCCTCTGCGGCTCCGCCGCTGTCCTCCTCCTTGCCACCGGTCTTGGCGCCCAACCGGCCACCACGCCGCTGTTCTGGCCGGACCGCACGGGGCCGACGAATGACGGCATCGTGCCCGCCGCCGAGGCCGCGCGCCTGCCGCTCGAGTGGGATGCCACCACCGGCAGGAACATCGTCTGGAAGACCGACCTTGAGGGCGAGGGTCACAGCACGCCGGTGATTGGCGGCGACCGCCTCTGGTTCACCAGCGCCACCGAGGACGGCAAGACCCAGTTCGTCTACGGCATTGATCGCCACACGGGCAAGGTGGTGCATCATCTGCCGGTTTTTCAGAACGCCACACCCGAGGATCTGGGCAACCCGCTCAACAACTATGCCGCGCCCTCGCCTGTGCTCGAGGCCGACGCGTTGTATGTCCACTTCGGCACCTATGGCACCGCCCGGATCGATCCGGCCACCGCCAAGGTGGTCTGGCAGCGGCGCGACATCAACGTCAACCACTACCGCGGCCCCGGCAGCTCACCGATTGTGCACGGCGACCTGCTCATCCTGACCTTTGACGGCATCAACGCGCAGTTTGTCACCGCCCTCGACAAGCGCACCGGCGCGACGGTGTGGAAGACCGGGCGCACCACCGACTACGGCGACCTCGACAAGGACGGCCAGCCGACCCGCGGCGGCGACATGCGCAAGGCCTATCACACGCCGACGGTGTTTGATCTGGCCGGCCGTTCCACGCTGGTGAGCATCGGTTCGCGCGCCGCCTTCGGCTACGACCCGGCCACCGGTCGCGAGCTGTGGAAGATCCGCCACGGCGGATTCAACGCCGCCATTCGGCCTCTGCTGCACGAAAACGTCCTCATCCTCAACACCGGCTCCGAGCGCGCCCATACCCTCGGCGTGCGGGTGGATGACCGCATGCAGGGCGACATCACTGAAAGCCACGTCCTGTGGACGCGCGAGAAGCGCAACGCCAGTGAGGCGGGTCCGGTGTTGGTCAACGGTTTGCTCTTTCAGGTCACCCGTGGTGGCATCGTCTCCTGCACGCGTCCGCTCACCGGCGAGGACGTCTGGGAGGACCGACTCAATGGTCAGCATCTGCCGGGGCCGATCGCGGCCGGTGACCGCCTGTATTTCAGCAACGACCGTGGCGAAACCCATGTGGTGCGCGCGGTGGCGACCTTCGAAATCCTGAAGCGCAATGCCCTGCCAGATCCGATCTCGGCGGGCATGGCCGTGGCCGATGGCGCCCTTTTCATCCGCACCAAGAAGGCCCTCTACAAGATCGCCACACCGACCCGGTGAATGACCATGCCATGTGCATACATGGCGCCATGCGGGTGAAAAGAAAACGCCGCTCGCGGCCGATTCTTTCCATGGAGTTCGGGAATGTGGAAATCTTCGTGCGGATAGCATAAAAACGTCGCAAAGTTCATGGTTTGTGTTATGCTACTTGCCTCTATGGCTACGACACCGACTCGCAAAACACGTTTCTCCCGCCGCGTCCCCGACCATGTGACCGACGAGCTCGTCAACGTCCTTTCCGGAGGCGAGACCCTCGAGTTCAATGCCCTCTTTAAACTGGTCTACGACAATCTGAAGCTGAAGAACGCGGTAAGCGGAGGCGAGGAAATGCTCCGTCTGCGTTCCTACGAGAAGCTGCAGGGCTTGGTCAGCCGCGGCCTCTGCGCCAAGGTGGGCAAGACGTACCGCGGCCTTGAAGGTCTGCGCGCCGCTCATCAGGCCACGATTGCCGCCCGCACTGCCGCTGTCGCGGCCCGCTGATTCGCTTAGCTCCTTCCAGCCGTCCTCCTTACGGGGGACGGTCTTTTTTTGTCCGAAAGCAGGGCTGGGCAGGGCACTCAGCCGACCCTTGGCAGGGCCTGGATGAAGAGGTGGAAAAATTCCTGTTCCTCGGCCGGCGTGCCATCGGCCTCAAGGATGGCGCGCACCGCGGCGCAGGCCTCGCGCTGGGCGGTGGCCCCGGCAAATTCGCCAGCGCGTTCGGTGAGGTAGTCCATCATGGCGTCGTCGCTGTCAGCGGCCTCGCGGGCGCGTTCAAGCGAGTCCTCGATGAATTCCGCGCGGCCGCGCACCGGCTTCCAGCCGCGCTGGACGAACCCCTGCTGGATCAGGTCCTCCTCGGTCAACGAGACGAGGGCGTCGGCATGGATGGCGAGGGCGAGGATGTCGAAAAGGGCTTCGCGCTGGGACTGGGTCATGGTGTTTTTCTAGCGGAAGCCGCCGCCGGCAACAAGATGGCATTTGCGAGGCCTGCAAAAAGCCGCGTCCGAGGTGAACTCGCCCGACTCCGTCCTTGAAAAGCGCCCCGGAGGCCGGACACTGGCCGCCACCCCCGTCCCACGCAGGCCCATGCCGGAACCCAGTCTTTTCAGACATTACCAAATCGTCCAAAACGCGGACGGGGGCAATGTCGAGCTTGTCCGCGACAGTCGCCAGGTGGCGGTGCTTGCCTTCGACATGCGGCGCATGGAATTCGTCCACTGCCACGTGCTGCTTGAGCCGCTGGTCGACGGGGCCGCCTACGACGAGGCCTGCCGGCGCCTGCGCCAGGCGGGGCACCCGCTGCTCGCCCGCCTGCTCGACTTCGGGGTCGACGAGGGCAATCCCTACTACATCAGCAGCCACGTCGACGGCGAGACCCTGCAGGCCTACCTGGCGCGCCAGGAGCGCCTTCCCGCCTGGATGGCCGCCGCGTTGGCCTATGAGGCGCTCAAGGCCACGGCCGCCCTGCTCGGCCGCGGCGGGATCCTGCCGGCGGCCGCGCTCGACAGTCTGCGCGTGGTGCAGACGGGCGCCACTGAACTCCAGGTGCGGGTCAGCGATTTTCAACTCACTCGTGAAGCGGCGGCACGGCCACTCGTCAGCACCTTCGACAAGGCGGCGCGCCAGTTGCGTGGCTTTCTCCAAGAAATCGTCCAGACCTCCGGCGAGACTGCCACGGGTGCGGAAGTTGCCAATCTGCTCGCCGCCTGCCTGAATGCGGCCAGCCCGGGCTCGCTCGACGCCCTGCGCGTTCTGCGCCGCGAGATCGGCCGACTCGAACTGCCCGGAGGCGACATTGCCCAGGAGCACCGTCCCAGGCCCCTGCTGGCCCCGCAACTGCCCAGCCTGCAGGACGTTGCCCGCGCCCTTGCCCCGGGCGTGCGCGCGCTCAGCCTGAGCCCCGAACCCTCCAACCCCTACGCGTTGCGAGGGGAACTCGCCGAAAGCGGTCGCAACGTGCTCATGGAGGCCCTGCCCCCCACCCGCCTGGCCGGTCAGCGCCCGCTCGAGCTTTGCCGCCGTGTGCAGGCCCTGCAGGATGGGCGACTGCCTCTTTTGCCGGTGCTTCGCGTCGAGGAGACCGACGGTTTCGCCTGCCTGGCGGAGGGGCAGGCCGATGGGCCGTCGCTGGCCGAGCTTCTGAGCGTGCGCCAGGCCTTTGAACCCGCGGAGGTCCATTTGCTCCTCGGTCGCATCGATGCTGCGCTGACCACCCTTGAACCGGCCGGCCTGGAAATGGCCCGACTGCGCCTCGACGATCTTTTCCTCTGCCCGCGCATCGCCCAAGCCGGCCCCGGCACAATCGCCCTG
>JBIJBO010000149.1:0-9344 GCA_044345215.1 Prosthecobacter sp.
GGTCCAACCCCTCTCCCTCATGCCCCCCGCCTTCGCCCAGACGATCCCCGAGCCCGACTTCCTCGCCCTGCTCGCCTGGCTGCTGGAGCGGTGAGGCTTCGGGATACAGAACGTGTTTTTTGTTAGGCTGCTGGCATTGCCGGGGTCCGCGGCTCAGGGCCCCAAACCAAACACCCCGGCCGTGGGGCCGGGGTGTGGGAGGATGGGGTTTGGAGGGCCTTCGCAGGCGACTCAATAAACGCCTTCGACGATGGTCTTCTCCATGGCGCCGAAGGGGCGGACGTCGGCGACGCCGTCCCAGGCATACGGGGCGCGCGGCTTGCGGCGCAGGGCCTCGTCGCGCTCGAGGAAGCGCGGCATGAAGAACTCCTTGGTCAGGGTGGTCAGCTCGACGCGGCCCCAGGTGTCGTAGTCGACGACTTGGCTGGTTTCGTTCGGGTTGACAACACGCAGCACGGCGCGCGGCTGCGGGGCGTAGTAGGTGATCGAGAACTGGTCCTCGGGCTGCAGCGGCACACTGGCGGCCAAGCCCATGAGGGTGTTGCCGTAGGTCGGGTAGAAGCCGATGCGGTTCTCGAGGACTTCCTCGACGATGAAGCGCACGTACTGCGGGGTCATCGTCGTGCCGCCGACGAAGCAGCCGCGGATGCCGGCGTCGTACAGGTCGACCTTCTCGGCGAGGGCCTCGAGCAGCTTCGGCGTGGTGAAGATCGCCGAGATCTTGCGGTTCTTGAGCAGCAGCACGGCCTGGTCGACGACGTGGTCCATGTACTGGCGGGCGACGTCGAACTGCTTGTTCGAGATGAGCTTCTTCACGAAGCGCGGGTCGAGGTCGACGAAGTAGCAGGAACTGCCGCGGTAGTTGGCGAGGTGCTCGACGGCGAGGCGCAGGCGGCGCGGGCCGGTGGGGCCGACCATGATCCAGGCCTGGCCGGGCGGGAAGTGCTTGTCGTCGAGCTTGTGGCTGAATTCCTCGTAATCGACGCGGAAGTCATTCCAGCCGATGCGCTGCTTGGGCATGCCGGTGGTGCCGCCGGTCTCGAAAATGTTGAAGGGCTTGCCCTTGAAGGCGGCCGGGACCCAGACCTCGGGCTGAAGGTCGCGCAGCCACTCGTCCTGGAAGTGCGGGAAGTGGGCGATGATGTCGGCATAGCTGTTGACCTTGCCGCGCGGGTCGAAGTTCTTCTTCGCCCAGTCGAGCCAGAACGGGCAGCCGGTCTCCGGTGAGAAATGCCATTCGATGGTTTCGCGGACTTGCTGGTCGAGCTGGGCTTGGGCGTCTTCGGGTGTCATGGGAAGGTTAAGAGAGAGGTTTGGCAGAGGCAGTCAAACGAAAGCTGGCCACGTGGGCTTTCTTACGCCCGTCGCGGCCGGCGGGATCATTCCTCCTCGACCGGGATGGCGCGGGGGATGGACGGGGTCGAGGTGGCAAAGACGAGCGAGGAGACGTTGGGGCGCCACTGGTAGCCGAAACCAAAGGGCAGCAGGCCGGAGGAACCGGCCTTGAAGGCGGCGTCGAGATCGGCCTGAAAGTGCTGCTGGAAAATCTCGATCGGCCCCGCGTGGCGGCCGTGCAGGCGCAGGGTCCAGCGGTCGGGCTTGAAATGGCGATAGGGGATGCCGCTGTCGTCCTGCACCAGGTGGCGGACATTGCCGAGCAGGAAGCTGCGGGCCGTGCCGAAGGCATCGAGGTGCATCAGGTAGGAGGCGGCCTTGACCAGAGCGTTGCCCTGGCCCTGGCGACGGCAAAACGCCAGAAACCCGGGGTTGTCCTTGGCGCCCCAGTCGGACAGGTCGGTGGTGAAGTACCACAGGGTCTGCGCCCGGCCGCGAGGGCTGGT
This sequence comes from Prosthecobacter sp., assembly GCA_044345215.1. Lineage (GTDB taxonomy): Bacteria > Verrucomicrobiota > Verrucomicrobiia > Verrucomicrobiales > Verrucomicrobiaceae > Prosthecobacter. The sequence goes on from JBIJBO010000149.1 coordinate 1,842, forward strand.
GAAGGTGATCTTCACGCCCGGAGTCTTCGACTTGCCGGTGGTGAGCTGGCCGTCGGCAGCGAGCTGGACCAGCTCCGCGCCGGTGATTCGGCAGCCGGTGCGGGCGAGGAAGAAGTACAGCACCGGCAAGGTGCCGGCGAGCTCGGTGTTGACCAGATCCTTCTTCATGTCGGCCGTGATGAAGAAGCTGTAGCTGAGGCTGGCGTTGAGGGCGTTGCGCAGGCCAGCCAGGGCGGTGGCGCGCGCCGCCGGCGTCAGGGCGGTGGCATTGGGCAGGCTGCCGACCGGTTCACGGCCGCAGAGGATGTAGTCGCTGGCCTCGGGGAAGAAGGCGCTGGCATACAGGAAATCGGGGCCGCTGAACAGGTAGAAGAGCGGGGCGCGATCCCGGTAGGCCTCGGGGTGGGTGCTGGCCATCCAGGGGTGCAGGTTGGCAAGCTGACGGTCCTCGACATCGATCCAGGCGCGGTGACAGGCGGTGATGTGCTCCTGCCAGGCGGCCTCGCGGGTGAGAGTTTCGAGCTCGGTGGTCTCCACCGGCAGACCGGCGAGAAAGCGCGCCTGGGCGTCGGGCGGCGCGGCGCCATGGACAGCAGTGGCGAGACCGAGCAGGCAGGCGAACAGGCGTTTCATGACACCGCATCAACGGCGCATCCGGCGGTCGGCGCCAGCGAAAACCGCCGGTCCAATCAGGTGTTCGAGACGATCTGGTAGGCGCGGTCGACGAAGTTCCAGTTCACCACGTCCCACCAGGTGTCGATGTAGCGTTCGCGGTCCTCCGCATGGGTCTCGCAGTAGCTGTGCTCCCAGAGATCGAGCGCCAGGATCGGCCGGCCGGCCTGATGCCAGGGGATGTGATCCTTCATCAGCGGGTTGTCCTCGTTCGGGGTCGTGCTGACCACCAGGCTGCGATCCTGTCGATACACCAGCCAGGCCCAGCCGGACCCGACATGCGCGAGTGCCACCTCCTTGAAGACGCGGCGGAAATTGCTGACACTGCCGAAGTCCTCGCGGATGGCGCGTGCGAGTTCTGCACGCGGTCCGGAAGGCCCGCTGCCAGAGGGGCAAAGACAGCGCCAAAAGACGGTGTGGTTGAGATGACCGCCACCTGCCTGGCGTATGACCCTGACCATTTGGGGCGGCAGGGGCTCCGGCGGATGGTTCGACACTCCCTGGCTGACCAACCGGCCCAGCGGCAGACTCGACACCTGCAGTGAGGGCTTGGCCAGGCGGTCCACTCCGGACATCAGCGAAGCCACGCAGGCCACGGCGAGTCGCTGCTCGTCCAGCGACTGGCTCAGCTCGCGCAACTGCTCGGCATGATGGGACTCGTAATGATGACGCAGGCTGGCGGCGCTGAAGCAGGGTTGCAGCGCTGAGAAGCCGAACGCCAGCGGCTCTTGGCGCAACGGCACCCCCTGGCGCGGGGGCACATTCCGGGCCCCTGCCGCACTGGCGGCGAAACTGGCGACTGCGGACGCCAGAAAACCGCGCCGGGACACATCCGAAGGATTCATCGAATCCGCAGTCTACCCAATTTTGCGATTCCTTGGCAAGTCAGGAATGGGATTTTCTGACAGCCGCCGGTGGCGACAGCCAGAACACCATCAGCCCGCAGGCAAGGGTCGACAAACCCGCCAGGGATTCCACTGGCCGCTGGAACAGGACATAGGCCAGCATCCAGAGGCTGATGCCGAGGAAGAGCAGCGGCGTGACCGGATAACCCCAGCAGCGCACGGGTCGCGGGAGATCAGGCTCGGTGCGGCGCAAAATCATCATGGCGAGCACGGTGAGGAAGGAACAGAGCTGCAGACTGAACTGCACGTAGGTGAGCACGTTCTCAAAGGTCGAGGTGAGCAGCAGGACGGCGACCAGCGTCGTCTGCAAGAGCAATGCGCGCCGGGGAATGCCGTGGCGGTCACAGCGGGCGAGCGGCGCCAGCAGCCGGACGTCCTGCCCCATGGTCATCGTCACGCGCGGACCCACCCAGGTCATGGCGCTCAGGCTCGACACCAGCCCGAGGCAGATCAGGCCGCTCATCAGGCCACCACCACCCGCTCCGAACAGGCGCGCCGCCACCACGTGACCCACCTCTACACGGCCTTCGATCTCCGCCAGCGGCGCCGCATGCAGGAAGACCGCGTTGAGCGCCAGGTACAGTGCGGTGACCAGCAGCGTGCCGATCGCCACCGACAGCGGCACGTTGCGCCGCGGATCACGCACTTCGCCGACGATGTAGGTCGTGGCATTCCAGCCGGCGTAGGCATACATGACGTAGACGAGACTGACCGCAAATGGGGTGCTCGTTACCAGGTCGAGATCACCGGTCGCCGGTTTGAAACGCACGCCGTGGCCCTGGCCGAGCAGCAGGCCCGCGCCGATGAAAAACAGAATGAGGGCCACCTTCAGCCAGGTGGCGATGTTCTGGAAGCGCTCGGCCGCGCGCAGGCCGGAGGCCTGGATGAGCGCCACGGCCAGCACGGCGCCCAGCGACAAGACGGTGGCGGGAACCGCCGGGAAGATGCTGTTGAAGTAGCGGCCAAAGGCCATGGCGGCGAGGGCGATCGGCGCGGCAAACCCGGCGGTGGCCGACAGCCAGCCGGCCATGAAACCCACGGCCGGATGCAGGGTGCGAGAGAGAAAATGGTATTCACCGCCCGAGCGCGGCAGGGCCGCGGCGAGTTCGCCATAGGCCAGGGCCCCGCAGAAGGCGCACAGGCCGCCGACCCCCCAGAGCAGCAGCAGGACAAAACCCGAAGGCAGGTCGCCGACTTGGAAGCCAAGGCTGGTGAACACCCCGGTGCCGACCATGTTCGCCACCACCACCGCCACCGCCGTCGGCAGGGCGATGCCGGATCCAGCGGCGGGGGAGCGACTCACCCGCGCAGGATTTGCGGGTTTCACGCCGAGTCAAGGTCGCCGGATCACGGATTTGCGTGCAGTCTGGCGCATGGACGACGCACCCGTGCCGCTGCCGATCACGAATGAACTCGACCTTCATGCCTTCCGGCCCGACGAGGTCGGCAGCCTGCTCGAGGAGTACTTCCGCGAATGCCGGCGACTCGGCCTCCGCGAGGTGCGCGTCATTCACGGCAAGGGCACGGGCAGCCTGCGCCAGGGTGTGCACGCGCGTTTGGCACAACTGGAAAGCGTCGAGGGCTGGGCCTGGCCGGCCGGTACGCTGTCCGGCGGCTGGGGCGCCACTTGGGTCCGGCTGAAAGCCGGCAGGGAAAATGACGGTGCGACGGAATAAAGCGTGGCCACACACGTTTCATGGAGTGCACGCCATGAAACTCGTCACCCTCTTCGCCGCCCTCCTCCTCGCCGTTACCCTGCACGCCAGCCAGGGCGAAAAAGTCAGCCTGCCCGCGCCCGACGTCGCCGGGCCGAACCAGGACGGCAAGCTGGTGCAATTCCGCGAGGTCTACGCCAAGGGCCCGACCGTGGTCTTCTTCTATCCCAAGGCCAACACCCCGGGCTGCACCAAGCAGGCCTGTTCGCTGCGCGATGCCTTCGCCGAACTCAGCAAGCAGGGCGTGCAGGTGCTCGGCGTCTCTTTCGACAAGCCGGATGCCCAGAAGAAGTTCCGCGACGACTTCACCCTGCCCTACGATCTCATCGCCGATCCCGAGGGCAAGATCGTCGACGCCTTCGGCGTCAATCGCATGGAGCGCGGCCCGATGACCCTGGCCGCGCGACAGGCGTTCCTCGTCAAGGATGGCAAGATCGTCTGGAAAGACGTGCAGGCCTCGACCGACCAGCAGGCCGCCGACATCAAGCGCGTGCTCGCGGAAGTGAAGTGAGTCCGCCTTGGACTGCGGCAGCCCTGCGGGCGCTGCCTCCGCGAGGCAGCCGCCTCGCGGAACGGAAAGAAAAAGTTGGGTCGGCCTTCATAAGCCGGATTTTGTGCCTTCGGCCTCGCGGCCTCCGGTGGGATCATTTATCTGAACGACGCCTTGCGGCGCCGACCCCCGCTTGCGCGGGATGCGACTAGTACCCGGAGTCACCGCTCACCGCTTGCGCGGCAGGCTTGCGGCCAGGCGGGCCATTCTCCTGTTCTGTCTTGCACCGCATGGGGTTTGTCGTGCCTCCTTCCTTGCGGTCGGAGCGGTGGGCTCTTACCCCGCCGTTTCACCCTTGCCCCCCCTTCGCCCAGAGAGCTCCGGAGGGCGGTTTGTTTTCTGTGACACTGTCCGTGACGCCGGATTGCTCCGTCGCCCCCACGCTTGCGCGCGGCATGCTGCCTTGCGGTGTCCGGACTTTCCTCCCGTCCGCGTCCCGCCGAAGCGAAACCGACGGGCGATCCCTCCGGCCGACCCATTGTCAACCTACACTCACGCCACAGCACCGCCAAGGGGATTTCAAATCGCCAATCTGAAATTTGAGATCTGAAATCCTCCGCCCTCCCGCGTACTCTTCCACCCGATGATCGGCGTCTACGACTTCTGCGGCCACTACGAGTGGACCTTCGACTGGCTCGAGCGCCTCGGCGGCCCCGGCCTGCTGCGTCGCTACTGGCGAGAGGCCATCGGCGGTGATTCCCAGCAGCATGCGGCGGCACTCATCCACGCCGGCGGTTTCGATGGCATGGAGCAGTACTGGGGCCACACGCTCGGCGAGGAGGGTGGTGAATGGACGGTGACGCGCCGGGATGACCTCTTCCGCATCGACATGCACGACTGTCCCTCGAAGGGCTTCCTGCTGCGCAACGGCCTGCACCAGCACGCCGACTACTGCGACCACTGCCTGGGCTGGATCGGCCCGCTGCTGAAGCAGGCGGGCTTCACCATCGATCACCAGCACAATCACCAGGGCCAGTGCTGGTGGGAAATGCACCGCGCCGGCGATGCCGCGCCCCCCGAACCGCCGGGGGCGGTTGCCGGCGCCAGCGATGTCCGCCTGCGCCCCGACTGGCCCGGCGGCCCCCTCGATTCTTATGCGCGTGCCAACGATCCTGATGACAAGCTGCCTCATGCTGACCCACCCACTGCCGGCTGAACCCTGGGAATCCCTGCCATCCCTGCCCGAAGCCAACGGCGGCTTTGCCTGCGCCGTTGTTGGTCACCGCCTCTTGCTGGCCGGCGGCACCAACTGGGTGAACGAGGAAAAGCGTTGGCTCGACACGGTGCGTGTCTTTGACACCGTCACTCGGACCTGGAGCGAAGCCGGTCGACTGCCCAAGGCCGCGGCCTATGGAGTCGCCGGCGCCTGGGACGGCGCGGTCTGGCTTGCCGGCGGCTCGGACGGCAGCGGCGCGCACGACACCCTGCTGCGCGTGAGCGCCGACACCACGGCGCCGCGCGCGCTGGCCCTGCCCGCCGGCACCGGCACCGTGCTGGCCGCCGGCGGGGTGCAGGCCGACACCCTGCTGCTGGTCGGCGGCGTGCCCGATCCCGGCCAGCTCACCGGGGCCCACACGCGCGTGCAGCGCCTGCGCTTGGGCGACGGCGCCGTCGAACGCCTGCCCGACCTGCCCGGCCCGGGCCGCTTCACCGCCGCCAGTGCAGTGGCCGCGAACCAACTGTTCGTTTTCGGCGGCGCCGAAGGGACCGACGGCACCGTGCGCAACCGCGACGATGCCTACGCGCTCGACCTGCAAAACCCGCGCGCCTGGCGTCCGCTGCGTGCCCTGCCCGCCGCCGTCCGCGGCCTCACCGCCGTGGCCCTCGACGACCGCCACCTCTACCTCGCCGGTGGCTACCGCACCGACGCCTTCACGTCGGAGGCGTGGCTGTACGATGTGGCGAACGACCGCTACACGCCGGCGCCGTCCCTGCCCTTCGCGGCCATGACGACGCTCGTCGTCTGCGGCGACCATCTCTACTGCCTCGGCGGCGAGGACCGCCAGCGCGCGCGCAGCAACGCCTGCTTCCGCATCCCCTTGAGTGCCCTGCGGCCGGCCCCCTGAGCGGCACCCGGCGGCGCGCCGCGCTTCAGTCCTTCGCCTTCTTCTTCGCCACCGGCCTAACAAAAGGCGCGAACTTCGACTCGAAGCGCTTGGGCACGACGCACTGGATCTCGGCGATCCCGCTCTCGTAGTCCTCCGCCAGCACCTTGCCCTCCTGATGGGCGAGCGCGACCAGATCCATGCGGTCGAGCGGCACGCGCAGGTCGAGGCGGATGACGCGGTCGATCATCAGGTCGTGCAGGCGGTGCAGCAGGTCGTCCATGCCCTGGCCGGTGCGCACGGAGACAAAGAGCGCGTCGGGGAACTGCCGGCGCAGCTCCATCTGGCGACCGCCATCGATGAGGTCGGCCTTGTTGAAGAGCAGCAGCACGCGCTTGTCGCCCGCGCCCAGCTCGGCCAGCACCTTCGTGGTCGTCTGGTAGTGCTCGAGCGCCTGCGGCGAGGCGGCATCGACGACATGGATGAGGAAGTCGGCGAGCACCGCCTCCTCAAGCGTCGCGCGGAAACTTTGCACGAGATCGTGCGGCAGGTTGCGGATGAAGCCGACCGTGTCGGTCACCAGCAGCGCCTGGCCGTCGGGCAGCTCCAGCCGGCGCGTCGTCGTGTCGAGCGTGGCGAACAGCTTGTCCTCGGCGAGCACACTCGCCTGGGTCAGGCGGTTGAGCAGGGACGACTTGCCGGCGTTCGTGTAGCCGACGATGGCCGCATTTGGCACCGGCACGCGACTGCGCTCCTTGCGCATGGTGTCCCGCTGCTTTTTGACCTCCTCCAGGTCGGCCTTCAGCTTGTCGAGCCGCTTGTAAGTGAGACGGCGGTCGACCTCGAGCTGGGTCTCGCCCTCGCCGCGTGCCGCGCCGCCACCGGCGCCGCCACCGCTGCCGCCCTGGCGGTCCAAGTGACCCCACATGCGGGTCAGGCGCGGGATCGAGTATTCCAGGCGCGCCAGTTCGACCTGCAGTCGCGCCTCGCGGGTTTGCGCGCGCATGTGGAAGATGTCGAGGATGACCTCGTGGCGGTCGATCACCGCGATGCCGCCCTCCTGCTCCCAGGCGCGCTGCTGCGCAGGGCTCAGCTCGTTGTCAAAGATGATGCAGTCGCAGCCGAGGTGCTTGGCGCGTTCCATGAGCTCCTGGGCCTTGCCCTTGCCGATCAGGTGGCGGGCGGTGTGCTCGCGCGCGTAGACCAGTTCGGCGACCTCAATGCCGATGCCAAGCGTGGCGACCAGCTCCTTCAGCTCGTCGAGCAATTCTCCCGCCTCCGCGGCCTTGCGACGGTCGAAGTAGGCGCCGATGAGGAAGGCGCGCTCAACGACCTGGGGCTTCTCGCGAATGTCAAACATCGGTCACCATGCACCCGGGCGAGGCGCTTGCCAAGCGCCGCAGTTGCCGAGGCCGGCAAACCGTGGCATCAGAGGTCATGCTGCGTTTCCTGCTCCTGCCCGTCCTGTTGATCGCCCTGGTCGCCTGCGGCCCCGTCGACCGCGAAGGCGTGCGCCTGGACAGCTATGAGAACGACGCCAGCGAGCAGCTCGTCCGGGCCCTGCTGCGCGGCCTTCCCGACCCGAATCCGGGCGTGCCGAAGAGTCATTCGATCGC
>JBIJBO010000269.1:0-2747 GCA_044345215.1 Prosthecobacter sp.
GCAGCAGACGCCGCAGATCGCCCGCAACTTGCGCCAGGCCGAGCAGGCCGCACAGAGCCAGCCGCAGGCCCAGGCCCTACAGAATGCCGCCGCCGCCCAACAGCAGACGGCCCAGGCCCTGCAGCAGCTCGCCGAAAACATGGCCCGCGCCGAGAATGGCGAGGCGCTGAGTGAGCAGGAACTCGCCGCCATGCAGAACATGGAGCAGGAACTCGGCGTTCAGGAAGCCCTGGAAGAAGCCTACCAGCGTGCCCAGCAGCTCGCCGAGATGGCCCAGGACGCCAGCCAGAACCCCGCGGCCGTGCTTGCCGAACTGGAAAAGGAACTGCCGCGCAACCCGGGCATGCAAAAAGCCCTGGCCGAGGTCGCCAGGCAGACCGCTCAGGGCAGCGAGCAGGCGGTTGCCGCCGAGGCCGCCCAGCCCAGCAACCTCGGGCTTGCCACCGAGCAGGCCGCCCACGACCTCGCCCGCGTCGCCCGCCACGCGGGCCGGCTCGGCATGGAGGCGACCGCACGCCAGGCCGCCGCAGCCAGCACCGACCTGCAGAAGCAGGCCCAGGCCGCCAAGGGCAGTGCCACCCAGCCCGGACAGCAGCCGGTCGGTCCGCAGGCGCAAACCGCGGCCAGCGAGGCGGCCCAAGCCGTGGAGACCGCCGCCGCCGCCCTGCCCCCGGCCTTTGCCCCCAATCCTTTTCAGCAGGTGCAGTCCGCGCTGCTGGCGCAGGCTCTCGACCAGCTCGACCAGACCCTGAACCCGATGCTGGGCAACCAACAGCAGCAGGGCGGGCAACAACAGCAGCAGGGTGGCAGCCAGCAGCAGGCCCAGCAAAGCCTCGCTGACGCCCAGCAGAGCCAGCAGCAGGCCATGGCCAACCAGCGCAACCATGGACAGGCCCCTGGCTCGCAGCAACCGGGCCAGCAAAATGCCCAGACACCACCCCCGCAGGGGCAAAATCCCCCTTCCCAGGCCAGTTCCGAGGGAGGCAACCTCTCTCAGGAGGTGAGCGATGGCGAAATCGGCGGGCCTCCGGTGCGTGTGGATGGCGACTGGGGGCGATTGCCCGGCAAGATGGCTGCTGACCTGAGCGAAGCCACCCGGTCGGAAGCCGCTCCGGAATACCGGGCGGCCATTGAGAGCTACTACAAGGCGATCGCTACGAAGGCGCAAAAATGAAGTTCTGCGCCCCATTATCCGCTCGCAAGGTGCAAATGGGAAAAGCCTTTGGCAGGCAAAAAGTGCTTTGCAGGAACCATCAGCAACGGTTAAATTTACTGTAGCATCGTTACCTTGAGGCCCTCACAAACTTTATGAAACCCCACCGCGTTCTTCTCGCCACCTGCCTTTTGGCCGTACCGGTCATGGCCAAGTGGAACCGCATGCCCAGCCTCGACAAGAAGCCGACGCCGATCAACACTGTGTTCAGTGGCACCACGCTGTTGGAGTCGAATCGCATTGGCCAGGCGGGGTTTCTGGTTCTGGCGGATCCTCTGAAGCCGGTCACCTTGGCTGCCGGCAAAAGCAGTGCCACACTGCGCCTTGCGAAACCGTCGGTGATTCAGGACATCTCCTTCGTCTCCGATGGTCTCGATGGAAAGGTCGCCGTCTCGCTCAGTCCGGACGGCAAGGCTTGGAATGAAGTCGACAGCGATGTGTTTCAACCGGCCGACCGTCTGGTCAAGATGAACGCCGGCGCGGCGCAGGGGCGCTTCCTAAAGCTCGAGTTTGACCTCACCCGCGGGGGTGTTCTGCGTAGCTTCCAGGTACTCGGCAGCGACACCGACGCCAACTACACGGTCAAACAGAACGGCGACAACGGGGCCACGGTCAACTTCGCCACGGGCATTGGCGGCGGTCGCCTCCTCTACCTGAGCCCGGAAAGTTTCGGCGCGCGCGGCGAAGCCGTGCGCCTGGGGCGCCTTGAGTTCCCCGAGTCGGATGAAAAATACCGCACCGCTGTCTACGACTTCGGCCAAGTCCGCACCCTCAATGAGTTTGGCTCGGTGCATTCGCCCCGACCCGTGCGCGTGACCGTCTACGCCTTTGACGAACTGCCCGAGAAGGAAGATTGGCGCGGTCGCCTGGCCTTTGACCCGTCTGTGTTCGATACCGCCGAACCGGTGGCCAGCGTCGAGGACGCCCAGGGCAGCGGCACCGTCACGGTCAAGCCCAAACAGGCGGTCAAAGCCCGCTACGTCGCAATGCGCTGGGAACCGGACTTCAACCCGCCCAGCTTCGAAGTTGGTGGTACGACCATGAACGGGCCCGGACTGGTCGCCTACAACAACGGCAATCTCAGCGTCACCACCAATGGCAATGGCCAGGGTGGCACGACCAGTAACGTCAACAACGGCGGTGAGCAGGGCAACATCAGCGTTGACGGCAGTGGCAATGTCCAGAACCAGGGTGCCACCGGCAGCACCGGTGGAAATGGTGGAACCGGTGGCGATGCCAACAACGGTGGCGGCAACGCTGATGGTGGCGGCACCAGCGAAGGTGGCGGCACCGGAGCGGGCAACTCCGTCGCTCCGGGAGCCCAGAGTGCTCTGGGAGCAGGCATTGCAGGCCCCGGCAACAATCCATCCAACGAAAACCCGCCCACTTCACCCAGTCCGCCGTAAAGATGGAGACTTTGGAAGGACGGGCAGTTTTTCATGCACATTCTTTTGACGCCCCCAAAATCAATACCCTGAAAGCGGTTCGGAAAAGGTCCTCGACTACAGTCCCAATACCAATGGACACAAGGCCA
>JBIJBO010000150.1:0-9263 GCA_044345215.1 Prosthecobacter sp.
GCTGACCTCGCACTGGGGTCTGATCCGCTGAGGTTTACTCCTCCAGCCGCCAGTCACCGTCCGTCTTTTCGACGAGTTGGGTCTTGATCTGGTCGAACGACGAGCCGCGGGTGTAGGCATGGATGTAGAGCCGCTGTTTGCGCGCCTGAAGGTTTTCGCGGACGATACCGATTTGGCCGAAGTTGACCGGGTCCTGGAAGTCCGCAAACCAGTAGAGGGCATCGGCCGAGCGCACCTGGTCGCTGAGCAGGGCCAGCCAGGCATAGGACGAGCCGACATTGTGGATGAAGTAGGTCTGCGGCCGGCGCGCCAGCACGCGGAACACCTCCTCGTTCGGAATGGCTTCCTTGCGATCAATGCGGAACTTGCGCACGGCCTCGTAGCTGCCGCCATAGAGGCGCCAGAACTTTTCAAAGTCCTCGCGCGCAGTCGGGAACACGCCATCACCGTCAAGGCCGCGCGGCGGCGGTTCATCGAGGCCGCAGCCGTAGTAGAGCACGGCGACGCTGCCCTTGGCGACTTTGTCGACCTCCTCCAGCACGCGCGGCAGGTGTCCGGCCATCGATCCGGAGACGTCGAGCACGACAGCGAGCCGGCGCGCCTTGATCTGCATGCCGAAGAGGGAAAAAGGCTGGAAGGTGATGCCGTCGCGGCCGCCCAGACCCATGCCGCGTCCGAAGCCGCCCCCGGCACCCGCCAGTCCCATGCCGCCGCCGATGCGGCCGCCATCGAGCAGGCTGCTGGCCTGCGGCAGCTCCATGAGGTCGGGGGCGTCGTCCGGCAGCACCAGTTCGGAGAGGGCGTTGGCGACGCCGAGCTTGCGCATGGGCACCGGCTTTTTCAGCCAGGGATTTTTCTTCTGCTGGACCCGGTGCTGCAGTTCCTGCGAGGCCTGCGCGCCCTGGGTGGTGCCGCCGCCGGAGAGGAAGTCGACCTGCTCGCGGGTGACCTGATTGACGACGATCCAGGCGGCGCTGAGCAGCAGCACGGCATGCACCGCGAGACTGGTCGCCAGGGCGCGACCGCCCCAGCGATCCCAGTACTGGCGCCAAAGCTGTGCCACCCGTGAGGGGGTGGCAGCCGGGTCGGCCTTTTCCGATTTGTCGGCTTTGTCGGACTCGTCTGACTTGTCTGACGTTTCAGATGGTTCGGAGCTTTTCGGGGACTCTCGGGTTTCAGGCTTTTTGGGGGCTTCCGGCGCCGCGGAGGTTTCGGGAGCTGCTGGTACTTTTGGTGCCGCTGGGGCTTCCGGTGCCGCTGGTGGCGTTTCCGGGGCAGGAGCGCGGCGACCGATGATCGTGCGTTTTGGTGCGGCAGGAGTCGGGTCCTGTGGCGGCGCGGGTTCGGGCGGCTGTGCGCGGCGGCCGATGACGGTGCGGCGCGGTGCCTGCAGGGGAGGCGGCTCGGCTAGGGCCGGTGCCACCGGAGGGGTTGCTGCTTGTTCGAAGAGTTCGCGCCAGCCTTCCGACAGCGGGGCTGCCGGTGATTCCCCGGCCGGGGGATGTGTAGCCGGACCGATGCGCGTTCTCGCCTTGCCCTGCTGGGCCTGCCAAAGCTGTTGTTTGTGGGAAAGCCCATCGGCCGCGGTCGGCAGCCGGTTCAATTCATCTGGGTTTTCCTCGGGCATGGAAGGTGTAAGTTGCGGCAAGCAACGCTTCGAATCGAGCACAAAGTGCGTCGACCCGGCTGCCCTCAGCGGGGTGGCTCCGGAGCCGGATCGAGATCAATGCCGAAGAGGGAGCCCAGATTTTGCGTGGCCAGATCGGTGGCATCCGCGGCCAGGCCGGCACCTGCGTCGCGCGCGGCTTCGGCAAGCAGGACCGTGGGGTCGGCGCCGCGCAGCAGGAAGAGCGCCTCGGGGCGGGCGTCGAGTTCCAGACCGACCGCATAAAAAACCGCGGCGGCGTGTTGGCAGGGTTCGGCGTCATCGGTGCAGTCACAGTCGAAGCGGATTTCGTCGGCGCAAGGGAACAGGCCGTGGTCGGGATCGCAGAGCAGGCGCAACAGGTCCTCGCCCAGTCGGCCGGCCAGCAGGTCGAGCAGCGACGGGGCGGAAGCGGCGGCGGCCTGCTGCAGGCGGTTCCAGGTTTCCGCTTCCAAGGGCCGGATGTGCAGGCGGGTGGTGTGCAGTCTTTGGTCAGCGACAATCGCGCGCACCTCGCCCGGCTGAAGGCTCAGGTCAAACACGCGGCCCTGACGCAGGCAGGTGCGGCCGGGGGCGAGTCGCCCCTCATAGGCGGTCATGTCCTGCAGGTGGCGGCACCAGGCACGGCCCCAGAATTGGCGGCACAGGTGGCCGGACTTCGGGGCGGTCGACGCGCTCAGCGGCTCGCCTCCGGCGCGCCGGCGCGCGATCTCGCGGGCGAGGTGTTCGCGCGTTTCTTCGGCTTCTTCACGGGGGGGGCGGGACATGCGGGGTGGCGGACAACCAAGCCGAAGAATGCGCTTTTGCCAGGAATTCGCTCTGGCGCTCTGGCGCACTTGCGGCATGCTCGCCGCCGTCCTGCCATGATTCCCGCGAAGACGGTCCTGCTGCTGCTGCTGTCCAATGTGTTCATGACCTTTGCCTGGTATGCACATTTGCGCGACCTGCGGTCAAAGCCCCTGATCCTCGCCATCCTGGCAAGCTGGGGGCTGGCCTTTTTCGAGTACTGCTTCCAAGTGCCGGCCAACCGCATCGGCTACGGCGCCTTTAACCTGCCGCAGCTGAAGATTCTGCAGGAGGTGGTGACGCTGGCCGTGTTTGTGCCCTTCGCCGTGTTCTACATGAAGGCACCGCTGACCTGGAACTACCTGTGGGCCGGTCTCTGCCTGATGGGTGCGGTCTACTTCATCTTCAAGCCGCAGTGAGCGGGGCTTGCCGCGCCGGGGCGGCCGCGCTTAAGTGCCGCCATGGACCTGCGACATTTGCGCTACTTCCAGGCGGTGGCCGAGGAGATGAACTTCTCCCGCGCCGCCCGGCGCCTGCACATCGCCCAGCCGGCCCTGTCGCGCGCGGTCCAGGAACTCGAGCAGGAACTCGGCACCCGGTTGATCGAGCGCGATCGTCGCACCCTGGCGCTGACGCCGACGGGCGAGGTGCTGCTGCACGAGACCGGCGTCATCTTTGAGCGGCTCGAGGAATCCCTGCGCCGGGTGCAGCGCGCTGCCAAGGGCGAGGAGGGGGAGCTGCGGCTCGGCTACATCGGCCCGCCAACCCAGGCGTTTCTGGGTCGCCTGCTCGCCGAGTTTCGTCGCCGCTATCCGAAGGTCTCCCTGCATCTGGAGGAACGCACGCCGGAACGGGTCTGGGAAATGGTTGCCAAGGGAAGGCTTGCCGCCGCCATCACCCGGCCGTTGCCGGGGCAGGGTGAGCGGGTGCTGGCGACCCTGTCGCTGCGTGCCGAACCGCTCGGGGTGGTCGTGCCGAAGGACCACCCTCTGGCGGCAAAGAAAACTGCGCCTTGGCAGGCTCTGGCCGGGCAGCCGCTGATCGTGCTGGCACGGCGCGAGGGCGTGGGCCTGCACGATGAAATCCTGGCGGCCTGCCGCGAGGCGGGTTTCACGCCGCAGATCGCCCACAGTCCGAGCCTGATGGGCACGGTGCTCAGTTACGTCGAGGCCTGTGCCGGCGCCGGGTTGGCGACCGACAGCGTGGCCGCCGCTTCCATGCCGGAGAGTCTGCGCTTCGTGGCGCTGCGTCCCGAGCGCACCGTGCCGCTGGTGCTGGCCTGGAATCCGGCCGAGGAGCCGCCCGCCGCCCGCGCTTTCCGCGAGTTGGTCGAGGAGTGGAAAACGGCGGGCAAGCTGTGGAAGTGATCTGCGCGCAGTGGAGACGGGTTTGTGGAAGAGAGCGGCGCCGAAGCGCCGCAATCCAAGGCGCTGCGCGCGTGTCCGCGATCAGACGTCGTCGTCGCTGTCGTCGGCGCCGGCCTTTTTGCCGCGCAGCTTGGCTTCGATGAAGGCGTCGAGATCACCGTCCATGACACCGGAGATGTCGCTGGTCTTTTCGCCGGTGCGCAGGTCCTTGACCATCTGGTAGGGCTGGAAGACGTAGCTGCGGATCTGGCTGCCCCAGCCGATGTCGGTCTTTTCGCCATACTGACGGGCGACCTCGGCGGTGCGCTTGTCCTCCTCGATCTGGTACAACTTGGCCTTGAGCATGGCGAGCGCCTTGGCCCGGTTCTTGGGCTGGCTGCGCTCCACCTGGCAGGCGACGATGACGCCGCTGGGGATGTGGGTGATGCGCACGGCGGTCTCGACCTTGTTGACGTTCTGGCCGCCCTTGCCGCCGGAGCGGTAGGTGTCGACCTTCAGGTCCTCGTCGCGGATCTGGATGTTGATCTCCTCCTCGTTGTCGGGAGTGACGTCAATCGAGGCAAAGGAGGTGTGGCGCTTCTTGGCGGCGTCGAAGGGGGAGATGCGCACGAGGCGGTGCACGCCGCGTTCGTTCTTGAGAAAGCCGAAGGCGTTTTCACCCTGGATTTCCAGCGTCGCCGAGCGGGTGCCAACGTCATCGCCCTCCTGGTGGTCGATGATCTGCACCTTGTAGCCCTTGCGTTCGCACCAGCGCACGTACATGCGCATCAGCATGTCGGCCCAGTCGCAGGCCTCGGTGCCGCCGGCGCCGGAGTGAATGGTCATGAAGGCGCTGCCGCGGTCAAAGGGACCGGACAGCAGCAGGTCGAGCTCATAGGCACCAATGTCGCGATCGAGGGAATCGTATTCCTTCTGCACCTCGATCATGCTGGCGGTGTCGCCCTGCTCGCGGGCCAAATCGATGAGCACGGGGAATTCCTCAACGCGTGCGTCAAGCTCGCCCAGCGGGGTGATCTGGCGTTTGATGACGTTGGCGCGGTCAATGACCTTCTTCGCGGCGTTCTGGTCGTCCCAGAACCCGGAGTCGGTCATCTTGTGTTCCAACGCGGACAACTCCTCAGTCAGGCTGGGGAGGTCAAAGATACCTCCGGAGCTCGCTCAGGCGGCCTTTGAGGCTCGCCACGTCGAACGCCTGGAGGTCGGTCAGGACTGACTTGGGGGTCGTTTCCATCGGTCGCTGCGATAGGACAGGACCCGGACGGATGCAAACGGAAATGCGCAGGCACGTTCAGGCGGCGGGCCAGAACGCGCGAAACACAAAGGCGCCGAGCACGCCGCCCATTGCGGGACCGACCACCGGAATCCAGGCGTAGCCCCAGTCGCTGCCGCCCTTGCCGGGAATGGGCAGCAGGGCGTGGGCAAGGCGCGGACCAAAGTCGCGCGCGGGATTGATGGCGTAGCCGGTCGGGCCGCCGAGCGAGAGGCCGATCGAGCCGACCAGCAGGCCGACCAGGGCCGGGCCGAAACCGGTGTCGAAGCCGGAGTTGGGCTGGAGGTTGGCGGGCGACAGAATGGCGAGCACACCCAGAACGAGCACGGCCGTGCCGAGGATTTCAGCGATGAGGTTGGCGGGCGTGTGACGCAGGGCGGGCGCGGTGCTGAAGACGGCGAGTTTGGTGCCGGCATCCGGCGTTTCCCGCCAGTGCGGCAGGTAGGTCAGCCAGACCAGAACCGCTCCGGCGAAGGCGCCGGCGAACTGGGCAGCCAGATAGCCCGGCACGAGGGCGGTGTCGAAGTTGCCGATCGCGGCGAGACCGAGCGTGACCGCGGGGTTGAGGTGGGCGCCGCTGATCGCGCCGGTGCAGTAGACGGCCACCGCGACCGCCAGCCCCCAGCCGGCGGTGATGACGATCCAGCCGCTGTTGTGGCCCTTGGTTTGGGCGAGCACGACGTTGGCGACGACGCCGTCGCCGAGCAGGAGGAGGATCAGGGAGCCGAGGAACTCGGCGAGGTAGGGCGACATGGCGGGAAAGATGGGATTTTCCCGCAAGCGTACCGGGTTGGCGAGGCGCCGGCAAGACGCATTGCAGGCTGGTCACTTGAGCGTCATCAGGTAGGCAAGCAGATCGGCCACCTGCGCTTCGGGCAGGGCATCCAGCAGACCTTCGGGCATCAGCGATCGGCGGATGAATTTCGCCCCGCGAATCTCCGCCTTGGCGATTCGGCGATCCGGCAGGCCGGCCTGGCGCACGACGACGGCGTCCTTGTCCTCGCTGACATAGAAGGCATCGACGAGATCGCCGTTTTTCATTTCAACGCGGTAAATGCGGTAGCCGGGTTCCATGGCGGCGTTGGGGGTCAGGATGTTGCGCAGCACGGCCTCCAGGCCCATGGCGCCGGCACCGCTCAGGTTTGGGCCGATCTGGCCACCGGTGTTGCCGATCTGGTGGCAGGCCATGCACAGTGCGGCCAGCGGTTGGCCGGCCTGTGGCTTGCCCTTGGCGGCGAGGGCGCTGTATTTCTGGAACTTGGCGTCCAGCGCCTTTGCCTGCTCCTCGGTGAGCAGCGGCGGCGTGTCGATCGTTTTGGCCAGACGGGCGCCTTTGCCGAGTTTTTGGGGATTGGTCAGATCCGTCCGATCGGTCGGATCCGTGCGATCAAAGCCGGCGCGAATCTCGGCGGCAGTCTTGGCGCGCGGGAGCATGCGGAATTCCATGAGCGCGCCTTCAGTGCCCCTGTTGGGGCCGCTCCAGCCGATCCGGCAGTTTTCCCATTTCTGCGGGGCGGGCTTGCCGCCCTCGGCGTCGAGTTCGCCGTTTTGGTAGATCCTGAGGTGACCCTTGGCATCGCGGGTGACCGCAAGGTGGGTCCACAGGTCGGGCGTCATCGGTTTGTTGGTCACGCAGACGTCGTGCAGTTCGGGTCCTGCGTAGACGCGGAACTTGCCGCCGAAGAAATTCATGTCCACGCCGCCCTTCACGCCGAGCAGGCTGTCCTCATTGCCGATGCCGGGCGCCAGCCGCACCCAGGCCTCGATCGTGAAAGGGCCGTCGAGGGTGATCCTCGAGTCGACCCAGGCGCTGTCCTGGCCGTCGAGCAGCAGCACCTCGCGGAAGACACCGCCGAGCTTTTGCTGGAGTTGGGCGAGGGCGGGGGCGTCGCCGAGCACCGTGGCGAGGCGTTCGACGGTCGGACCGTCGAGATCGGCCTGCGGCAGGGTTTGGTCGAGCAGGGCGGCGACGATGGCGCTGGCACCGGCCTTGCTGCTGGAGAGTGCGTTCAGGGCGGCACGGCGATCCGAGGGCGCAAGCTTGGGATACAGCTTGAATATCGCCATTGCTCCTTCGGCCGAACTCGATGCCGCGAGGGCATCCAGTGCCGCGGAACGAATCCGGGCATCCTCCGTCTCGGCGATGCTCGCCAGCAACTGCGGGTGCGGTGCGCGCAGATCCTTCAAGGTGCGCAGCAGGGCAAGCATGCGCTCACGTTCGGCATTTTGCCCGCCGGCTTCCTGCGGGCGACAGGCAACGAGTTGTGCAACCACCTCGTGCTCGAGCTCGCGCAGCTGGAAACCTCCGATCAATTCCAGGGCGAGGATCCGAAGCGCGGGGTCAACATGGCCAAGCATGGCGCGGGCTGCTTCGGTCAGCAGCGGCGCGATCTGTTGCGCATCCAGTTTCGTGCGCTGTGCGAGCAGTTTTTCGGCGACAGCGCTGCGGGATTTTTCGTTCGTGAGCAGTGTCTTCAAGGCTTTGCCGACGCCGGCTTCACGCGGAAACTGGGCGAGGCGCAGCAACTCTTCGTCATTCGGGGCGCGGTCGAGCTGCGGCAGCAGTTTCGCGACGCGCGAGGCGCTCGCCTTCGGTTCCAGCGCGAGCGAGGCCAGCACGCGGGCCTCGACGGGCAGTTGCGCGGCGGCGTCGGAGTCGAGGAAGGTCGTGACGAGGTCGGGATGACGCTCCAGGAAAAGGCGGACAAGGAAGCGCTCAAACTCGCGGTCGTAGGCCTGGCGCACAGGAATCTGCTTCGGGCCGCGGGATGAAGCGGCCAGCGGGCCCGGCAGGCTGGGTTGGGCGTGGGCGAGCAGATCGGGCAGGGTCTCGGCGGACAGTGCCCGGCCGAGTTTGACGATCTTGCCAAAGCTGGTGTCCGCCAGGTATTCGCGTCCGGCCCAATGCTCCGTCGGCAGCTGCCCGCGATCCTGCAGCTCCTGCCACGCGAGATGCGCCCGGCCCAGCGGGGGTTGGCCGAGCAGGGCGCTGAGCTCCGCCTCGCTGAGCTTGCTGAAGTCCGCCACCTCCACCTGCGCGACCTTCGATTTCACCCGCCAGATGCGGCCGCGCGTCTTGTCGCGATCCGGATGCGCGCGTGGCACCTCGTTGTGGGAGATGATCTTGTTGTACCAGTCGACGATGTAAACGCACCCGTCGGGGCCGTTCGTCAGGGCGACCGGGCGGAAGAAGGGATCGTCGCAGGTGACGAAGTCCGGAAGCTGGGCAAGCTTCCAGTAGGCGCCGTCGCGATGCATCGCGAGCGTCTGGATCTTCGAGGTGATGGGGTTGGCGACGGCCATCGTGTGCGCCGCCTGCGGGTCCTTCAGCGGGCCGCCCTCAATGACCGCCAGTCCGCTCAGGCCGGTGCCGCCCATGCGAAACTCGGCCTGCGGCGGGAAGTCGGGCTGGTAGCTCTTCTTCAGCGCCTCCATGCCGCCGGGGTAGTAGGCGAACTCGTGGAAGGGCATGACCGGATAGCCGTAGTCGTTGGCTTCCTGGATGAAGGCTTCGCCCTCGCCGCTGATGACGAGGCCCCAGATGTTGTTCGGACCCGTGCCGATGACTTCGAACCCGCTGCCATCCGGGCGCAGGCGCGCCATGCTGCACTTGGGCCAGTCGACCGTCTTGTCACTGCCCGGCTGGCGCACCTGGCTGTTGTTGAAGAGGCCCTGCGCCATCCAGATCCAGCCTCCCGGGGCGCGGGTGAACTGGTGGGGAAACAGGTGCGAGTCCTGGACGCCGAAGCCGGTGAGCACGACGTCAAAGCGGTCGGCTTTGCCGTCGCCGTTGGTGTCCTGATAGAGCTTCAGATCGTGCCCGTGCTGGACGTAGCAGGTGTCGCCCTTGCCCCAGGGCAGGATGCCCAGCGGGATGGCAAGGCCGTCGGCAAACACCGTCGGATTTGTGAGTCCGCCCGTGGGGATCCTGCCATTGAGGGATTCGCGCGGATAGACGAGCACCTTGTCCCTGCCCCTGCCCGCGTAAACGGCTTCGGCGGCGGCGGGGTTTTCATTGGCATCGATCGGGTATTCCAGCGCCGTCTGCGTCCACATTCGGCCGCGCTGGTCGAAATAGACGCTGACGAACTTGCCAAGCCCCTCGCTTTCCTGCACGACGAGCTCGATTTCGTAGCCTTCAGGCAGTTTGAACTTCTTGAGCTGCTCCTGCGCGGACAAAGCGGTGCCCTGGATG
>JBIJBO010000151.1:0-9225 GCA_044345215.1 Prosthecobacter sp.
CGATCGAAGCCCTGCTTGGCCGCATCGCCGAGAAGGCACCGCAAGTGCCCGAACTTCAGCGCGCGGCCCTGCGCCAGCGCCTCGAACAGGCCGGCCTGCCGCTGCCGCTCGACGACGAGCGGCTGCTCAAGGAGATCGCCCTGTTTGCCGATCGCACCGACGTTTCCGAGGAACTGGCGCGCGCCGCCAGTCACCTGAAACAGTTCCGCAGCTACCTCGGCTCCGGCGAAGCGGTCGGGCGCAGCCTCGATTTCCTCCTGCAGGAATTCTTCCGCGAGTTCAACACCATGGGCTCCAAATGCAACCACGCCGGCATCGCCCACGATGTCGTCAGCGCGAAGACGGAGCTGGAGAAGATTCGCGAGCAGGTGCAGAACCTGGAGTGAGCACGGCGCGGATCGCCGCCTGCATGACCGCCTCGCTGCCCGGCGGCACCCAGGTCCAGCCGTTCAGGTTGCTGTCCTTCTCCCGCCAGGCGCGCTCGACCGGAATGTATCCCGGCCCGCACTCGCCATAGCCCATGACGAAGACAAAGCTGTCCGGCCGGCAGGCCTGGGCAAAGAGCTGGTACTCGACGTAGGCTTCCGCCGGCAGCAGCAGCACCTGCGCCGCGCCAAAGTCGAGGCAGGGCAGATCGATGCGGTGACCGGCGCGCACGCGCTCGTACCAGGCCAGCCCCATGGCCGCCTCGGACCTGCCAAAGGGCCGCGCCTCGCTCGCCAACCGGCCACGCAGGATCGTTTCCGTGTGCCCCGGCGTGCGCCGCGCGCCCAGCGCCAGCGGCACGTGGCGGAACTCCGCCGTCGCCAGCGGCACGCGCCGGGTCTCCACCCAGGCCCGGCGCATCGCGTCGTGCAGCCGCCCCGCCAAAACCTCGCGCACCTCCGGCCCACCGTCGTTCCATTTGCCGGCGGTGATGTTGCCGGCGCAGCCGCTCACATAGATCTGCGCGACCTCCGGGTGCTCAGCCTGCCTACGCGCCCGCGCCAGGCCCGGAAAATCGGCCGACACCCGTCCCTCGCCGTAGCGGCTCATCGGATGCACCGCAAACCCGTGCAGCGCACACAGCGGCTGGTCGCCATCCCAAAAACTCAGCGTGCGCAGCCAGGGATCAACCTCGCCTGCCGCTGCCGAACGTGCCTCGGCATCGGACGTGCGACTGCCGCGCGCGTAAGACACGCTGCCATCGGCGCGGAGAAAGCGGCGGTTGCCGGCCACCTCCCGCACCTCCGCCCGGCCGAGCCCGAGATGCGTCACGCGCCGCGCCTTCGGCAGTGCTGTGCGCACCGCCTCGGCCACACGTCGGATGCAGGCGTCATTGAAGTCCGGCCAGCAAACCGACGCCACCTGGACCGGCGCCTCGGGTGCCGGCGCGGGCAGCGCCTTCCAGGCACCGGTTGCTTCGGTGGCACGCAGCAGCCTTTCCGCGTCCTCATCCATCACCGGCGCGTCATGCACATGCGTGCTGTGCACCATGACCCGCTCCGGCAGCGTGCCCGCCGCCTCGGCCAGGCCGCGCCGCCATTTTTCAAACGCGGTGCCGCGGATCTCGCACCAGTCAAAACTCACCAGCACCCAGGGCCGGTCGCCGCCGGTCAGCACAAACCCCTTGGCGAAGAGCGGGTCGGCCACCTCGCTCACCGGCGCGATGCCGCCGCCCATGCAGGGGTGCCCCACCGGCGGCGTGACATCGACGCTGAAGGTGGCGAGACGGAAACCCGGAGTCTCCGCGGCCAGGGCGGAAACGGCAAACAGAAGCGAAAGCAGGCGCGACAGCATGCCACGAATACGCGACCGGCGGCGTCTTCCTGACGCGCTTCACTCGACTTCGGCCACCTGCGAGTGCAGGGAGTTTTTGCCCCAGCGTCCCTCGAGGGTATAGACCAAGTGCGGCGTGTAGAGCTCCGGCTCCAGCAGGAAGGAATCGTGCCCCTTGTCGGAATGCACCGTGAGGTACATGCTCGAAACACCGCTGCGCTCCAGCTCGGCGACCAGCTGTGCCTGCTCTTCAGGGTAGAAGCAGAAGTCGGAGTCGATGCTGAACACCAGGTAGTGGTGACCGGCCGCGCGGCTGCGCGCGAAGAGTTCGGCGTAACTGCCCACCCCTGCATCGCGCAGGGGGTCGTAGCGCAGCCACATGTTGATGATGCGCAGGTAGGTGTTGGCGTCGAAGCGCTTCACGAACTTCTTGCCCTGGTGGAGCATGTAGCTCTCGACGTTGTGCCCGACCTTGTACCAGGACAGCCGGCCGTTCGGCTGGCTGACATCCTGGCGCGCGCGCCGCTCGATGGCATCGAGGTGAACGAAGGTCTTGTGCGAGATCATCCGCGCCAGGGCCAGGCCGTATTCCGGCGCCGCCGAATCCTCGTAGTCGCCGCCGTTGAAGTGCGGATCGTTCTCGATCGCCAGCACCTGCTCAAAGAGGGTCAGGCGGGTCAGCACGGTCGTGTTCAGGCCGGTGGCCATCGGCACGACGATGCGCACGCGTTCCGGATAGAGCGTGGCAAAATTGATGGCGAGCAGGCCGCCGACCGAGGCGCCCATCACCGCATGCAGGCGGCGGATGCCGAGGTGGTCGAGCAGGGCCGCCTGGCTGCGCACGATGTCAATCGACAGCACCGCCGGAAACTCGCCGCCGTAGGGCTTGCCGGTGGAGGGGTTGATCGAGGTCGGCCCGCTCGAGCCGTAGCAGCCGCCGAGGTAGTTGGCACAGACGATGTAATAGCGGTCGGTGTCGAGCGCCTTGCCCGGACCGATGAACAGGTCCCACCAGCCAAGATGCACGTCCTCGGTCCAGCGCTCGCCCACGCCTTCAATCGCGGTGTTCAGCCCTGCGGCATGCTGGCTGCCGGACAAAGCGTGGAACAGCAGGATGGCGTTGCTGCCATTGGCATTGAGCGTCCCGTAGGTCTCGTAGGCGACGGTGATGCCCGGCAGGCGCTCGCCGCTGGCGAACTCAAAGGGTTCGTCAGCCGAGCCGAGCTGAAAAAACTGGGTGGCGACCGTGCCGCATCCGTCGGACATAAGCTCGCCAGCAAACATCAGGACCGGGCAAGTTCAACCCCGCACTGGTGGCATTTACCGGCCCGACCCGGCCGGCGGGAAGGAAATCCAAGGGCTCAAGCTAAAATCTACTTGATCTATAGGGATTAGGGTTTATTAGCCGATCTGTTTCCACCATGCCAGCCACCCTTCTGTCCCCTGCCCACCGCTCTCAGGCTCCGATCGCCTTGGACCGTCCGCGCCCGATGCCGGACTGGCGGCTCACCAAGTGGGTGCGCAAGGCTGCCGGTGCGGCCCCGAGCTTCAAGCTGGGGATCTTTGCCGGCATTCACGGCGATGAACTGGCGGGCATCCGCGCCGCCGGCCAGCTGTATCGTGAAATGAGCGAGCCCGGTCACCCGGAGTTCCGCGATTTCGAGCTGCATTTTTATCCGGTCTGCAACCCGACCGGCCGCGATCTGGGCACCCGCCACAACCATCGCGGGCTCGACCTCAACCGCGAGTTCTGGGCCGGCTCGACCGAGCCCGAGATCGTCTATCTGGAAGGCGAACTGCGCCGTGAGCGCTACGACGGCATCATTGCCCTGCATGCCGATGACGACGTCGAGGGCTGCTACGGCTTTGTCAGTGGCGCCCTGCTCAGCGAACATCTGCTCGATCCGGCGCTCGACGCCGCCGCGGCGCATCTGCCGCGCGAGCTGGCTCCCGTGATCGACGGCTTCAGCGCCGAGCGCGGCATCATCAAGGAGGGCTATCCGGGCATCCTGAGCGCGCCGCCCGAACAGCGCCCACAGGCTCTGGAGATCGTCTTTGAAACACCGGGCCTGGCGCCCATGGACCTGCAGGTCGCGGCCAGCGTCGCCGCGGTGAAAGCGATCCTCGCCGGTTACAGGCAGTTGCAAGCCTACTCGGCCAACCTCTAAGCTGACGGATGCCGCCGCCTTCCAGCCTTTGCTGCACGCTTCTGCTGCTCACGGTCCTCACCGCGGGTGCGGCGGCGGACACCTATTTCCATCCGGCACGCAGCTACGGCACCCAGCCCGACACCGACCCGCCCAAGTACGCCAAGCCGCTGTCGACCGTCGACGCCGCCTGGAGTAACCTCGACTGGCTCGACGCCGGCCTGGACTTTCGCTGGCGCTACGAATACCGCGACGACGACCTGCGCCGCGACATCGCCGGCCTCGACGACCCGCACCTGCTGCGCACCCGCGCCTTCCTCGGCGTGCGCGAAAAGCTCGACCCGCTGCGCTTCGGGCTCGAGTTTGAGGACGCCCGCCGCTACGGTGGCGGCTTTGCCCGTGACGGTCGCGACATCAACGAAGGCGAGCTCATCCAGCTCTGGGCTGAGCTGCATTTCGCCGAACTGCTCGGACGCGATGCCCGCGGCAACGCCCGGCCCCTGAGCCTGCGCGCGGGTCGCCTGGCCTTTGAATACCTCGACCGCCGCCTGCTGGCCAACAACCAGTGGCGCAACACGACGAACAACTTCCAGGGCGCCCGCCTCAGACTCGGCCAGCCGGCCAACGACTGGCAGCTCGACCTGCTCGCCGTGCAGCCGCTCGTGCGCCTGCCCTACGAGTGGGATGAGCCCTCGGAGGCCCAGTGGCTGTATGGGGCCATCGGCGACTGGCGGCGCTGGTCGAACCTCGTCACCCTGCAGCCGTTTTTCCTCAGCCTGCGGCAGGAAGCCCGCCCTGGCCTCAGCGCCCGGCGGATTCACTCGGCGGGCCTGCGTGCCTATGGCGACCTCGGTGACAGTGGCTGGGACTATGACCTCGGTGCGGTGGGCCAGTGGGGGCGCAATGGCGCCGAACGCCACCGCGCCCTGGGCTGGACCAGCGAAATGGGCCGGCGTTTCCGCGGCCTGTGGCAGCCGCGTCTCAGCGCTTTTTACGGCTATGCCAGCGGTGACCGCGATCCGAACGACCGCAGCAGCGAGCACTTTGAAAAGTACTACGGCTTCGCCCGCCCCTGGTCGGCCAACGACTACCTCACCTGGGAAAACCTGCATGCGCTGAAGACACGGGTCGAACTGCAGCCGCGCCGGAATCTTGCGATCGACTTCGGCTACAGCGCCTACTGGCTGGCCAGCAAGACCGACAGCTGGCGCAACGTCGGCCTGCGCGATCCGGCCGGCGACAGCGGCCGCTTCCTGGGTCAGGAACTCGACGCCCGCGCCATCTGGAAAATCCACGCCCGCGCCCAGGCCATCCTCGGCTACGCCCACTTCCTGCCCGGTGCCTTCACGAGCGCCCAGGGCAAGGGTCGCGACAGCGACTTTTTCTACCTCGAGGTCAGCCTCGCCGCCTTTTGATCCCGCCATGAACCGCCGCCGCTTCCTCCTCAGCGCCGCCGCCCTCGCCGGCTGCCGCCCCGCGCCGGCACCCGACGGCCTGGTCCGCCTTGGCCACTTTCCCAACGTCACCCACCTGCAGGCTCTGATCGCCCGCAGTTTTTCCCGGGAAGGCCGCGGCTGGTTCGAGGAACGACTCGGTCGCGAGGTTCGCTGGTTCGTCTACAACGCCGGCCCGAGCGTCGCCGAGGCGATCTTCGCCCGCTCGCTCGACGCCGCCTACATGGGGCCGAGCCCCATGCTCAACGCCTATGTGCGCAGCGCCGGTCGCGAGATGCGCGCGCTCGCCGGCGCGGTCAATGGCGGCGCCGCCCTGCTCGTGCATCCGAACTCGGGCATCCGCACCGCCGCCGATTTTCGCGGCAAAAAACTCGCCACGCCCCAGCTCGGCAACACCCAGGACGTGCAGGCTCGCGCCTGGCTGCGCGCCCAGGGTTACAAGATCAGCCTGACCCAGCACGAAGTCTACGTCCTGCCCACCAAGAACGCCGACCAACTCGCGCTCTTCGCCCGCGGCGATCTCGATGCCGTCTGGACCACCGAACCCTGGGCCAGCCGCCTGGAGATGGAGGCCGGAGCCCGCGTCTTCCTCGAGGACCGCACCACCTGCGCCACCCTGCTCGCCGCCCGCGCCGCCTTTGCGGAAACGCAGACCGAACTCACCCGCAAGCTCGCCGCCGCCCACCGCGAACTCAACGCCTGGATCGGCAGCCATGCCGACGAGGCCGACTCCCGCGTGCGCGCGGAACTGCGCGAACTGACCGGCGCCGAGGTTTCCCCCGAACTGCTCGCCCATGCCCGCCGCCGGATGAACCTCACCGACCAGGTCGATGCCGGCCAACTCCAGACCCTGCTCGATCAGGCACGCGCCGCCGGTTTCCTGCGCTCCTCGCCCGACCTGAGCTCCCTGCTCCGCCATTGCACCTCCGTCCGTCAACCCTCATGAACGACCCCCAAGCCCCGCCGGCCAAACTCCTCATCGACGGCGTCAGCAAAAGCTTCCGCAGCAGCCGCGGCGAGGTTCTTGCCCTCGACAGCACGACCCTCGCCGTCGACGAGGGCGAGTTCGTCTGCCTGGTCGGTCCCAGCGGCTGCGGCAAATCGACCCTGCTCAACCTCGTCGCCGGCCTCGACACCCCCACACGCGGCCGCGTGCTCATGGACGGCAAACCCGTCACCGGCCCGGGCTCGGTTCGCATGGTCATGTTCCAGGAACATGCCCTGTTCCCATGGCTCGACGTGATCGGCAATGTCCTCTTCGGACTCAAGCTCAAGCCCGGCCTCAACGCCGCGGAGCGCGTCGAGGTCGCCAAGTACTACCTCAAGCTCGTCGGCCTCGAGCGCTTCCTGAAGGCCAGCATCCATGAGCTCTCCGGCGGCATGCGCCAGCGCGTTGCCCTCGCCCGCGCCCTGGCGCCAAACCCGCGTGTGCTGCTCATGGATGAGCCCTTTGCCGCCCTGGACGCCATGACCCGCGAGCAGCTCTACTCCGACCTGCAGAAGATCAGCGCCGCCCAGAAGAAGACCGTGCTCTTCGTCACCCACAACGTCCGCGAGGCCGTTTGCCTCGGCGATCGCGTCATCCTCTTCTCGCCCAACCCCGGCCGCATCCGCGAGCAGTTCAAGGTCGAACTGCCACGCCCCCGCGACATCAACGACCCCGCCCTCTCCGTGCTCGCCGGCGAAATCACCCGCGCCCTGAAAAGCCACACGGCCTAACGGGGAGTTTCAAGTTGAAGGTTTCAAGTTCCAAGCCCGCTCCCGCCCCATGAAACGCCTTTTCATTGCCATCGCCTTCTTCGCCCTGCTGGTGCTCGCCTGGCATCTGCTGGTGCGCGCGGAAATCTGGTCGCCCGTCCTGTTGCCCGGTCCGGGTGCGGTCGGCGAGTACCTCTGGACCTCGCTGCTCGACGGCAGCCTCGCCGCCTCCTCCTGGGTCACCCTGAAGCGACTCATGATCGGCTATCTGATCGGCTGCCTGGCCGGCCTGCCGCTCGGCATGCTCACCGCCCGCAGCAACACCCTCAACGACACCCTCGGCGTGCTTGCCCTCGGTCTGCAGACCCTGCCCAGCGTCTGCTGGGTGCCATTGGCCCTCATCTGGTTTGGCCAGAGCGAGTCGGCCATGCTCTTCGTGGTCGTCATGGGCACGCTCTGGTCGGTGCTGATCTCCGTCGACAACGGCGTGCGCAACCTGCCGCCCATTTACACCCGTGCCGCGCGCACGATGGGCAGCACCGGCTTTCACACCCTGCGCCATGTCATCCTGCCGGCCTCGATGCCCTACGTCATCAGCGGCATGAAGCAGGGCTGGGCCTTCGCCTGGCGCTCGCTCATGGCGGCGGAAATCTACGTCACCCTTCTCAGCGGCTACGGGCTCGGCCACCTGCTGCACTTCGGCCGCGAACTCAACGCCATGGAACAGGTCACCGGCGTCATGCTCGTCATCGTCCTCATCGGCCTGCTGGCCGACAAGATCCTGTTCTCCCCCTGGGAGCGCTTCCTGCACCGCCGCTGGGGGTTGAACGGGTGATTCGGCTCACCCGCGTGCCTGCCAACCGTGGTCAAGCGCATGCACCTCACCGAGGCCACCCTGCCAGGCCAGATGCTGGCGGATGGCACCGGCGACGTAGCTCTTGGCCCGCACCACGGCCTCGCGCAGCGGCAGGCCGAGCCCAAGACCGGTGGCGATCGAGGCCGACAGGCTGCAGCCGGTGCCATGGGTGTGCACGCCGGGCGTGCGCGCGCCCTCCAGCCAGTGCAGGGCACCGTCGGTCCAGAGCACGTCGGCGGCACTGCCGTCCTCCAGGTGACCGCCCTTGACCAGCACGGCGGTGGCCAACGATTTCGCCAGATCCTCCGCGCAGGCAGCCATGTCGGCACGCGTGCAGACTTCCCGGCCCCAAAGCACCCCCGCCTCGTCCATGTTCGGCGTCACCAGGGTCGCGAGGGGCAGCAGGACCTCGCGCACAGCGCGGACGGCTCCCACCTCGAGCAGGCGGCCGCCGCCGGTGGCGACCATGACCGGATCCACCACCAATGGCAGACCCGGGCGCGCGTGGGACCGCCAAGCGGCGGCCACCGCCAGCACCTGCGCCTCCCCCCCGAGCATGCCGGTCTTGGCGGCGGCGATCGGGAAGCCCTCGAAGAGTACGCGAATCTGGTCGGCAATGAAGTCCGGCTCCAGCAGCTGCACGCGCGACACGCGTCCCGGCGTCTCCGAAACGACGCTGGTCAGAGCATTGAGCGCGTAGCCGCCGAGGGCAGTGATGGCCTTGAGATCGGCCTGCACGCCGGCACCGCAGGAGGCATCGGAACCGGCCATGGTCAGGATGGGGGGAAGAGTCATGGCGAGTGACCATCTTCCATGCTTTCCCGACAAAATCCAGAGCCGTGGCAAAGACCACGCAAAGCTGCTGCCAGCGCGCCGTAGGTTTGAGATGGCTTCCCTCTCCCGTCGCGCCGTCCTGCAAAAGCTTCCCCTGGCCGCGCTCGCCGGTGGCTGGCACCTCCACGTCCGCGCCCAGTCTTCGCGCGAGATCTGGCGCACCGGCAATCCGTCGATCGACGGTCCGCGCGAAACCGCCCTGAAACTGCTGCAGCCAACCCAGGCGCAGCTCGAGCGCGCGTGGGAACTGCACTTCGGCTCCGTCGTCTTTGAGTCCTATGGCTTTGCCCCGCGCTGCGCGGTCGATGGCGAGGCCTTCAACGAGGCCGTGCGCGCCGGTGCCGGCACCGATGAACTCGCCGACCTGCGCGAGTCCATGTCGATGAACGGCCACACCCGCAGCGAGCGCGAGAAGCAGGAATTTTTCGAGGCCTTCCGTGCCGCCGGCGTCACCTGCATCTTCCAGAACGCCGGCGAG